>NZ_JBFPKO010000015.1:0-189485 GCF_040948765.1 Paraburkholderia sp. BR10923
CCCTTCCCATCCCGAACAGGACCGTGAAACGACTCCACGCCGATGATAGTGCGGATTGCCCGTGTGAAAGTAGGTAATCGTCAGGCTCCCCCAAAGCCAGAAACCCCACCGCCCAGCGGTGGGGTTTCTGCGTTTACGCGGCCGAAATTAACAAACAGCATTGAAGTAAGCGAAAACCTCCACCCGCCTCAATGCGTCTCAACCCTCTACTTACCCTGAGCCAGAAACTTTTGCGCCAGTCGAACCCAATACGTCGACCCCACCGGCAATAGCTCGTCGTTAAAGTCATAACTCGCGTTGTGCAGCATGCAAGGGCCCGCGCCGTGGCCGGCTTCGCGGTGTCCGCCATCGCCGTTGCCCAAAAACGCATAGCAGCCCGGTTTCGCCAGCAGCATGAACGAGAAATCCTCGGCGCCCATCGTCGGTTCAACTGCGTCATCGACATTTTCCGCGCCAACGATCTCTTTCATGACCGACGCCGCAAAACGCGCTTCCTCGCTGCTGTTGATCGTCGGCGGATAGTTCCGGTGGAACTGGATCTGAACGGAGCAATCGTATGCTTCGGCTGTACTCTGCGCGATCTTGCGCATGCGTGACTCGAACAGGTCGAGCGTTTCTGTAGTGAAGGTCCGCACCGTTCCCGCGATCCAGGCGTCGTTCGGCACGACATTGACCGCATCGCCGGCATGTATTTGCGTAATCGACAGTACCGCGGTATCCAGCGGCTTTTTGTTTCGCGTGATGATGCTTTGCAGTCCGCTGGCAATTTGCACTGCCGTAAAGACCGGGTCGCGGCCATTGTGAGGTAGTGCCGCATGCGAGCCGACGCCCTTGATTTCGATGCGGAATTCATTGCTCGACGCCATGATGGGGCCTTCGGTCACGCCGAAGTGGCCCGCCGGCATGCCCGGCCAGTTGTGAATGCCGAACACGGCGTCCACAGGGAATTGGGTGAACAGGCCGTCGTCGATCATCGCCTTCGCGCCCGCGCCTCCCTCTTCGGCCGGCTGGAAAATGAACACGATCGTGCCGTCGAAATCACCATGTTTGGCCAGGTAGCGTGCGGCACCGAGCAGCATCGCAGTATGTCCGTCATGCCCGCACGCGTGCATCTTGCCGTCGTTCGTCGAACGATGATCGAAGCTGTTGAGCTCCTGGATCGGCAGCGCATCCATGTCGGCGCGCATACCAATCGCGCGCGAGCCGTTCCCGCGCTTCAATACGCCGACCACGCCCGTCTTGCCCAAACCACGGTGGGTCTCGATGCCCCAGGACTCAAGCGAACGCGCGACGAGATCAGCGGTCGCCGTCTCTTCGTAGCGCAGTTCCGGGTGGGCATGGATGGTTCGTCGAAGGGTCTGGATTTCACCGCGAGCGGCCTGAATTTCGGGGATGAGTTTCATGATGGAGTGATTATGCGTTTGTGCTCGACGAGCATGAGATCGCCGCGGACCGCGTGGGCCCGGGCACTGCGGATAATTCATTCTACGCCGAAGGCATTTTTGGCGGCACGACCCGGGTCGACGGCGTATTGACGTAATAAAATCCCATTTTGCCCGATCGCTTACTGCTCGCCAGGACACCTTGCCGATGAACGCCCCGACCGAACTCGCGCGCGCCGTGTGCCCGCACGATTGCCCCGACACCTGCGCGATGCGCGTGACCGTCGACAACGGACGCGCGATCAAGGTCGCCGGAGATCCCGACCATCCGCCGACTCAGGGCGTGCTGTGCACGAAGGTCAGCCGGTACGCAGAGCGTGTATACCATCCGAACCGATTGACGACGCCAATGAAGCGTGTCGGCCGCAAGGGCGAGGGCCGCTTCGCGCCGGTCAGCTGGGACGAAGCATTGGACTTTGCCGCAAACCGCCTCGGCGAAATTGCCCGTCGCGCGCCGGAAGCGATTCTGCCTTACAGCTACGCTGGCACGATGGGCTTGGTGCAGGGCGACAGCATCGCGCAACGCTTCTTCCACAAGCTCGGCGCATCGCAGTTGGATCGAACGATTTGTGCGGCTGCCGGCGCAGCTGGCCTCAAATACACGTATGGCGCCGGCGTCGGTATGCACACCGAGTTTTTCGCCGAAAGCGAAGTGATCCTGATCTGGGGCGCCAATCCGATCGCATCGAATCTGCATTTCTGGACGCGCGCGCAGGAAGCCAAGCGTCGCGGCGCACGGCTGATCGCAATCGATCCGTATCGCTCGCTGACCGCGGAGAAATGCCATCAGCACATCGCGCTGAAGCCCGGAACCGACGCGGCTCTCGCGCTAGGCATCATGAACGTGCTGATCACCGAGGATCTGCTCGACCACGAGTACATCGCCGCGCACACGCTGGGCTTCGCTGCCTTGAAGCTGCGCGCGCTCAGCTATCCACTGTCACGCGTTAGCGAAATTTGTGGCGTTAAAGAGGAGGAAATCGCCGAGCTTGCGCGACTTTACGCCAGCACGAAGAAAGCCGCGATCCGCTTGAACTACGGTCTGCAGCGGGTGCGCGGCGGCGGCAATGCAGTGCGCGCGATCGCGTGTTTGCCTTCGCTGACCGGCGCATGGCGCGAGCGCGCGGGCGGGGCGCTGTTGTCGTCGAGCGGTTGGGCGCCGGTCGACTCGCACGCGTTGCAGCGTCCCGATCTGATGCCGGGCTGGCCGTCGAAGCCGAGCCGCGTGATCAATATGAATGCGATCGGCGATGCGCTGCTGCATCTGGGCGACGCGACGTTCGGTCCCAAGGTCGAGGCGATCGTCGTCTACAACTCGAATCCGGTCGCGGTCGCGCCGGACTCCGAACGCGTCGCGGCTGGCTTTGCGCGCGAGGATCTGTTCACGATCGTGCTCGAGCATTTCCAGACCGACACCGCGGATTACGCCGACCTGCTGCTGCCCGCCACGACGCAGCTCGAGCATCTCGACGTGCACAAGTCATACGGCCACACGCACGTGATGGTCAACCTGCCCGCCATCGCGCCGTTTGGCGACGCACGCCCGAATACCGAGATCTTTCGCGGCCTCGCGCGCCACATGGGCCTGACGGAACCGTCGCTCTTCGACAGCGACGAAGCCGTCGCGCAAGCCGCATTTCGATGGGAAGACAAGACACTGGGCGGTGTCGACTGGCCGATGCTGAAGCAAGCCGGCTGGGCCCGTCTCGATCTGCCCGACGCGCCATTTGCCGACGGCGGTTTTCGCACGCCATCCGGCAAGTGCGAGTTCTACAGCGAGCGCCTTGCGCAACAGGGCCTCGACCCGCTGCCGGACTATCTGCCACCCTACGAATCGGCCGACGGCGCGCCCGAACTGGCGGCCCGCTATCCGCTCGCGATGATTTCGCCTCCCGCGCGCAACTTCCTGAACAGCACCTTCGTGAACATCGAGAGTCTGCGCGCGACGGAAGGCGAGCCGCATCTGGACATCCACCCTGCCGACGCGCACGCGCGCGGCATCGGCGACGGCGATCAGGTGCGCATCTTCAACGACCGCGGCTCGATGCAGGCGCGGGCCCGCGTGACGGACCGCGCGCGCGAAGGTCTCGTCGTCGGGTTGTCGATCTGGTGGAAGAAGCTCGCGCCGGACGGCCGCAACGCCAACCAGTTGACGAGCCAGGCACTGACCGATCTCGGCGGTTCCGCGACGTTTTACGACTGCCTCGTCGAAGTCGAGCGGGCCTGAAAGCCGCACCGCACCTTGAAGCCGACGGCGAGCCTCGCAAGTTCGAGGCTGCCGTCTAACCCCATCGGTTTGGCCATTGGCCGCAATATGCCCATGCTACGATGCGTTTTTAGCACGATCATTCGAAAATAATTCAGGAGACGCTGCATGGAGAAAATCTGGCTGAAGTCTTATCCGCCCGGCGTTCCCGCAGAGATCGACCCGACTCGCTATTCGTCGGTGGCCGAGTTACTCGAGGAAGCCTTTCGCGAACACCGCACGAAGCCGGCATTCGTGTGCATGGGCAAGCAGATCAGCTATGGTGAACTCGACGAGCTCTCGCGCGATCTTGCGGCGTGGCTGCAGTCGAAAGGGCTCGCGCGCGGCGCGCGTGTCGCGATCATGATGCCGAACGTGCTGCAGTATCCGGTCGCAATTGCCGCGATTCTGCGCGCGGGCTATGTGGTCGTGAATGTGAATCCACTGTATACGCCGCGCGAACTCGAACACCAACTGAAGGACAGCGGCGCTGAGGCGATCATCCTGCTCGAGAATTTCGCGGGGACCTTGCAGGCAATCGTGCGCAATACGCCGGTCAAGCATGTGGTCGTCGCGACGATGGGCGACCTGATGGGCATCAAAGGCCCGCTCGTGAACTTCGTGGTGCGCAAGGTCAAGAAGATGGTGCCGGCGTGGAGCCTGCCCGGGCACGTCAAGTTCAACGACGCGGTCTCGGAGGGCGCGCGCCTGACGTTCAAGCCGGTCCAGCAGGGACCTGACGATATCGCGTTTCTGCAATACACGGGCGGCACCACCGGCGTGGCCAAGGGCGCGACGCTGCTGCACCGGAACCTGATCGCGAACGTGCTGCAGTCGGAGGTCTGGCTCAATCCGGTGCGCGCGAACCGCACCGATATCGACCAGTTCATCACGGTCGTCGCGCTGCCGCTGTATCACGTGTTCGCGCTGACCGTGTGCGGGCTGCTGACGATCCGCACTGGCGGTCTCGGCGTGCTGATCCCGAATCCGCGCGATATCCCCGGCATGATCAAGTCGCTCGAGGGTTATGCCATCACGACGATTCCCGCCGTCAACACGCTGTACAACGCGATGCTGAACAGCCCCGACTTCCACAAGCTCGACTTCTCGAAGCTGCTGACCGCGAACGCCGGCGGCATGGCGGTGCAGGAGGCGGTCGCGAAGCGCTGGTTCGAGCGGACGCGCACGCCGATCGTCGAAGGCTATGGGCTGTCGGAAACGTCGCCGTGCGTGACCTGCAACCCTGTCACCGCCACCGAATACAGCGGCACGATCGGCCTGCCGCTGCCGTCGACCGAGATCTCGATTCGCGACGACGCAGGCAACGAAGTGCCGGCCGGCCAGGCAGGCGAGATCTGCATCCGCGGCCCGCAGCTGATGGCGGGCTACTGGAACCGGCCCGACGAAACCGCCAAGGTGATGACGGCCGACGGCTTCTTTAAATCCGGTGACGTTGGCATCATGAGCGCGGACGGCTTCGTGAAGATCGTCGATCGCAAGAAGGACATGATTCTGGTGTCCGGCTTCAACGTATATCCGAACGAAGTCGAGGACGTCGTCGCAAAGCTGCCGGGCGTGTTCGAAGTCGCGGCGGTCGGCGTGCCCGATCAGCATTCGGGCGAGGCCGTGAAGCTATTCGTCGTGAAGAAGGACCCGTCGCTGACCGACGAACAGATCTTCGCGTACTGCAAAACGCAACTGACCGGCTACAAGCGGCCCAAGATCGTCGAATTCCGCACCGAGCTGCCGAAGAGCAACGTCGGCAAGATCCTGCGGCGCGAGTTGCGCGACGGCAGGGCTTAAGCGAGCAAAGAACAGAAGCCCGGCGCACGAAAGTGCGCCGGGCTTTTTCGTTGCGCCATCAAAACCCGCGCATAAAAAAAGGCGCCCGAAGGCGCCTTTGAGGCAAACTGCTTTTTTACGACTTATTAGAACTTGTGGCGGATACCAACACGAGCCGTGAACTGGTTGTTGGTCGACGAACCGGTCAGGCCGTTGATGCCTGCCGTTGCTGCGACCACCTGGCCCGTTGCGTTGACCGTGTCGCCCAGAGCGTGCTGATACACGCCGACCAGGTACACGTCGGTACGCTTGGACAGGAAGTAATCCACGCCCAGTGCGCCCTGATGGTACTGAGCACGCGAGTTGCCTTCGATCTGCGTGCCGCGCGTGTAGTCATACGCTGCGCCGACCAGCAGTGCCGGGGTCAACTGGTACTTGAAGTTGATTTCGCCGTTGTTGAACGTAGCCTTCTGGCCAGTGAACGGCGACGTGAAGGTCTTGCCCAGGTTGCCGAACTGGATGTTCGAATACGTCAGGCCGATAGTTGCCGCGCCGAACGTGTACGCACCGCCTGCGCCGACGACCTGATACGTGTTAGCCGATGCGAAGCCAGCGTAAATCGGGCTCGTGACTGCGAAGCTAGCCGGAGTAGTACCCACTGCCGGTGTGTTCGTTGCGATCGTGCCGCCGTTGTTGAACAGACCACCCGATGCTGCAGGCGTACGTGCGTTCAGGTAACCAACGCCCAATGCCAGCGGGCCATTGTTATAGCCAGCACCCAACGACCAGATCTGGTTGTGCGTGAAGTCACCAGCGACGCCGCCGAAGCTATACGTGCCGCCGAACGTCAGGCCGTTGTAGTTCGCGCTCGTGTACTTGATCGTGTTGTTGGTGCGATACGCGTTGTTGAAGTTGTCGATATCGCCCGGGTGAGCGGCGATGTAGCCGCCCCACTGATCGCCCGATTCGAACGGACCCACGTAGTCGACGACGGAGTCGTACTGACGACCCAGCGTGACCGTGCCGAAGGTGCTCGACAGACCGACATATGCCTGACGACCGAACATCAGGCCGCCTTGGCCGAGCTTGCCGTTGGTCACGTCAAAGCCGTTTTCCAGAACGAACAGCGCCTTCAGACCACCGCCCAGATCTTCCGTGCCACGCAGGCCGAAACGCGAGCCTTGCAGGACGCCGCTAGACATGTCGTACTTGTGAAAGCCACCAGCGTTGGTATTCATGTTGATACCAACGTCAACAATGCCGTACAGGGTCACGCTGCTCTGCGCATGAGCGACGCCTGCGAATGCGCCCAGTGCTGCGAGAGCGAGAAGCGACTTTTTCATCGAATGATCTCCAAGGATTACGAATCTTTTGTTCAAGGCGAAATATTTAGTAAGTGCTGAGGCCTTGCTTATCCAACTTCGCGAGAAGTTGCCACGTAATGTAACAAAAGGCATACATGCGACAAAGAAAAAGGAGGCGCTCCGGACGGCCGCTGTTTCGTTTACGCAACATGGTCTAGAATCCGAAATTAACCGCCCATTTCATGCGGATTGATGCCTGTCGGACCGCGGGTTTCGCGTCGCAAGGCCTTGTCGCACGGACCTTCCGGAACGATGCGGCGGTTGTCGAATCAGGGAGCGCTTTATGTTGCTGGACGAGTTGATTGGCGAGTTTGATCGGGGTTTACGCTCACTGACGGGGGTCTCGCGGATGAGCCGTCCGCTGCCGCTTCCGCAGGCTTGCCCGGCGACGGCCGAGGCTCCCGAACTCTCGCCCGCGGAGCGCGCGCATGCGGCTGGTTTGATGCGGGTGAACCACGTCGGCGAAGTGTGCGCGCAGGCGCTTTACCAGGCGCAGAAACTCGCTACCGACTCGCCTTCATTGCGCGCCATGTTCGATCACGCCGCGTCGGAAGAAGAGGATCATCTGGCGTGGACCGCCAAACGCCTGGAGGCGCTCGACTCGCGTCCGAGTCTGCTCAATCCGCTGTGGTATACCGGCGCACTCGCGATCGGGCTCGCCGCGGGACGTCTCGGCAATCGCGTGAGTCTCGGCTTCATGGCCGAAACGGAGCGCCAGGTCGAGCAGCATCTCGACAGTCATTTAGATCAGCTGCCGGCCGCGGACCATGAATCGCGCGCGATCGTCGAGCAGATGCGTGCCGATGAAGCGCAGCACGGCAAGGCAGCGATGGACGCGGGCGGCATTGAGTTGCCGTTTGCGGCGCGCGCGTTGATGCGCGCGATGTCGAAGGTGATGACGCGCACCGCCTATTACATATGAGCGTTTCGCCTGCTTTGCTTCGCCGACCGGAGCACCGCGCGTATCGCGTCGACCATCGCTGAACGCATTATTCGCAAGTGGGACGGCGCCGCGCACGCCGTTCGTCAACCGTCCCCGCAGCGCCGCCTTTTTCCTTTCAAATTCCCTTAACGATCTCTTTCAATCCGCGCTGTTTCCTCGCACTGCTCACGTATCACCTTCACAAGTTGCACTAGCCCATTCATTTATAACGGTTTTCCGTTTTATACGGGACCTGAGGGAGTCGCGCTAAGTCCTTGTTCTAACAAACAAAATCCGCCCGAAAAGCGGGCCGCTCCCTTGACCCGTGTTTAGCGTTCCTCTAAAGTGGGAGACAGTGTGAGAAAGTGTATTTTTGTGTGTTCTCGGCATCACTTTCAGGTAGATTTTCACGGACCGGGCGGGTGGCGCAAACAGCACCGCAATAGGGGAGAGCGAAGTGTTCCAAGGGGCGTCGGCGCTGACGCTCGATGCGAAAGGGCGGATGTCGATTCCCTCTCGTTATCGGGATGCGCTGCAAACACAGGCAGAGGGCCGGGTGACGATCACCAAGCATCCGGACGGCTGCCTGTTGCTCTTTCCGCGCCCCGAATGGGAAATCTTCCGTGACAAGGTCGACAAGCTGCCCATGAACGCAGCCTGGTGGAAACGCATTTTTCTCGGCAATGCAATGGATGTGGATATGGACGGCGCAGGCCGTGTGCTCGTGTCGCCCGAGTTGCGCGCGGCTGGCTCGCTGGAGAAAGAGGTGACGCTGCTCGGCATGGGCCGTCACTTCGAGCTGTGGGATGCACAGATTTACGCGGCGAAGGAACAGGCGGCGATCGCCGAGGGCATGCCCGACGCGTTGAAAGACTTCACGTTCTGATCGCGGCTTATTTATATGGCTTCTGCGATGAGAAACGAATTGCAGCATCGCACGGTGCTGTTGAACGAAGCGGTCGATGCGCTGGTCACGCGCGCTGACGGCACGTATGTGGACGGCACGTTCGGCCGTGGCGGCCATAGCCGCCTCGTGCTGGAGCGGCTCGGCGAAGCGGGGCGATTGATCGCGTTCGATAAAGATCCGCTCGCGATCGCGACGGCGCAGAAGATCGCCGATCCGCGCTTTGCCATCGTCCACGAGAGTTTTGCTTCACTGCGCGCCGCGATGGCGGAGCGCGGGGTAGGGCGTGTGTCGGGGGTGTTGCTGGATCTGGGCGTGTCGTCGCCGCAAGTCGACGATCCGGAGCGGGGCTTCAGCTTCCGCGCCGACGGCCCGCTCGACATGCGGATGGACCCGACGCGCGGCGAATCCGCGGCTGACTGGCTCGCGCGGGCTACGGTGCAGGAACTGACGGAGGTGATACGAGATTATGGGGAAGAACGGTTTGCTTTTCAGATTGCAAAGGCGCTTGTTGCTCGCCGGGCAGAGTCCGACCGTCTTGGGCCTCTCATCAGCACGGGCGAGCTTGCCCAAATCGTGGCTAACGTCGTCAAAACCCGTGAGAAGGGCAAGGACCCGGCAACCCGCACCTTTCAGGCTATACGGATTCACGTCAATCAAGAGCTTGCGGAGCTGCAAGTCGTTCTAGAAGCAGCGTTGTCGTTGTTGGAGCAAGGGGGGCGGCTGGTGGTCATCAGCTTTCATTCGCTCGAGGACCGTATCGTCAAGCGATTCATGCAGGCGCACGCAAGTACGCCGGCGGTCGACCGCCGCCTGCCGATCCGCGCGGTCGACCTGCCGAGCCCTCCGCTCAAGATCATCGGCCGCGTCTTTGCGAGCGACGCAGAAGTCGCCGACAACCCGCGCGCCCGTTCTGCCGTGATGCGCGTGGCGGAGCGGATCGCGCCATGAACCGCCTCAATATCTTCCTGCTGATCATCGTGATGGGCTGTGCCTTGTCGGTCGTCAACGCGACCAATCAGCAGCGTCAGATCTTTATCCAGCTGCAGCGCGCGCAGTCGCAGGAGCGTCAGCTGCAGCAGGACTATTCGCAGCTTCAATATCAGCAGAGCGCGCTGTCCAAAACGTCGCGCATCGAGCAACTCGCCACCGCCTCGCTGAAGATGCAGTCGGCCACCACGGGCCGCACGCAGTACCTGACGCTCGCCCCGGGTGCCGCAACGGCGATCGACGCTCCCATTCCGACCTCCGCGCCCGCCTCGGCGCCGGTCGCGACCCGTCGCGGAGCCACGCGATGAAAAAATCGTCGGCGCACAAGAGCGTTGCGTTTTCGGCCAACCCGATTCTGTCGGTGCGCCTGCCGATGTGGCGCTCGAAGCTCGTCGTGTTCCTGCTGTTCATGGCGTTCGTCGCGCTCGCCGCGCGCGCGTTCTGGATTCAGGGGCCGGGCAACGCGTTCTATCTGAAGCAGGGCGAAATCCGCTATCAGCGCCGCATCGACATGCCGGCCACGCGCGGCAAGATTCTCGACCGCAACGGCCTCGTGCTCGCCACGAGTCTGCCGGTGCGCGCAATCTGGGCGATTCCCGAATCGGTGCCGGACGACCTCGGCGCCGACAAGCTCGACGCGCTCGGCAAACTGCTCGGCATGACCGCGAAGGAATTGCGCTCGAAGCTGTCGGAAGACAAGACCTTCGTCTACGTGAAGCGCCAGGTGCCCGTCGACGTCGCCGACAAAGTCGCGGCGCTCGACATCCCCGGCATTTACTCGCGCGCCGAGTACAAGCGCTTCTACCCGGAAGGCGAGATCACCGCTCACCTGATCGGCTTCACCAACGTCGAGGACGAGGGCCAGGAAGGCGTCGAGCTCGGCGACCAGAAGCTGCTCGCGGGCACATCGGGCAGCCGTCGCGTGATCAAGGACCGGATTGGTCACATCATCGAGGATGTCGACGAGCAGGTCGTGCCGCACAATGGCAAGGACGTCGACCTATCGATCGACAGCAAGATCCAGTACATCGCCTATACGAACCTGAAAGCGGCCGTCGAGAAATTCAAGGCGAAGGCCGGCGCGGCAATGGTGATCGACGTGCGCACCGGCGAAGTGCTCGCACTCGTCAACTACCCGACGTACAACCCGAACGACCGCTCGCACCTGACGGGCGAACAGCTGCGCAACCGCATCCTGACCGACACCTTCGAGCCGGGCTCGATCATGAAGCCGTTCACGGTGTCGCTCGCGCTCGATCTGCACCGGGTGACGCCGACTACACTGGTAGATACGGGCAACGGTCACTTCGTACTCGACGGCGCGCCGATTACCGACGACAGCGGCTTCGGCGTGCTGACGGTCGGCGGCGTGATCCAGAAGTCGAGCAACATCGGCGCGACCAAGATCGCGATGCAGCTGCGGCCCGAAGAAATGTGGAATATGTATACCAGCATCGGTCTCGGCCAGGCGCCGAAGGTCGGTTTTCCTGGCGCGGCGGCGGGCCGCCTGCGTCCGTGGAAGAGCTGGCGCCGCATCGAGCAGGCGACGATGTCGTACGGCTACGGCCTGTCGGTGTCGCTGTTCCAGCTCGGCCGCGCGTACACCGCGATCGCGCACGACGGCCAGATCATGCCGGTGACGATTTTCCATGCGCCGGGCGACCAGCCGGCCACCGGTCCGCAGATCTTTTCGCCTACCACCGCGCGCGAAGTGCGCGCGATGCTCGAAACCGTCGTGTCCGCGCAGGGCACGTCGCCGGATGCGGCGGTGCCCGGCTATCGCGTCGGCGGCAAGAGCGGTACCGCGTACAAGCACGGGCCGCACGGCTACGACCACTCCAAATATCGCGCGTCGTTCGTCGGCATGGCGCCGATGCCGAATCCGCGCATCGTCGTCGCCGTGTCGGTCGACGAGCCGACGGCGGGTAGCCACTTTGGCGGCCAGGTGTCGGGCCCGGTGTTCTCGGGCATCGTCGGCGATACGCTGCGCGCGCTGAACGTGCCGCCCGACATGCCCGTCAAGCAGATGGTGGTGTCCGACGATTCGGCGCCGCCCGCGCCCGGCGCGCCGTCCGCGCCGGCCGGGGCGAAGAAGCTGGCGACGAACCCCGGCGTGAAGAAGATGACCATTTCCGCCAACCCGAAAACCCATCCAGGAGTCGAGCGATGAGCGCGCTGCGCGAGCAACATCCAGCGCACCGGCAGATCGCCGACGCCCTCGCCTGGCTGCACGCGCACGTGCAGCCAGGCGCGCATCTGCACGCCGACACGCGCTCGCTCGCGGCCGGCGACGCGTTCTTCGCGTACGCGGTCGATGGCGCGGACAATCGCGCGTTCATCGACGCGGCGATTGAGCGCGGCGCGGCCGCCGTGCTCGTGCAACCCGAAGGCTTCGCCGGCAAGCTCGACGCGTCCGTCGCGCATGCGGTACCGGCATTGAACGAACTCGCCGGCACGATCGCGAGCGCGTGGTATCGCGATCCGAGCGACGCGATGCTCGCGGTCGGCATCACCGGCACGAACGGCAAGACCTCGTGCAGCCAATGGGTCGCCGCGGCGCTGTCCGCGCGCGGCACGCGCTGTGCGATCGTCGGCACGCTCGGCACCGGCCTCGTTGGCCAGCTCGTGCACACCGGCTTCACGACGCCCGACGCGCCGCAATTGCAGCGCAGCCTCGCGCAATTGCGTGACGCGGGCGCGCAGGCGGTGGCGATGGAAGTGTCGTCGCATGCGCTGCATCAGGGGCGCGTGAACGGCACCGCTTTCGACATCGCGGTGTTCACGAATCTGACGCAGGACCATCTCGATTATCACGGCACGTTCGAGGCCTATGAAGCCGCCAAGGCGCGCCTGTTCGCATGGCCAGAGCTGCGCGCGGCCGTGATCAATCGCGACGATGCCGCCGGCCGGCGTTTGCTCGCGAGCACGCGTGGTCACGCTCGCACCATCGCTTATGGCATCGAGGGCGAGCACGGCGACGCCGGCGCCACGAATGCGCCAGAAGCGGACGCGTGGCTGACCGCATCGAACGTGCGTGCGACTGCGACCGGCACCGCCTTTCATCTGAGCACGTCGGACTGGGGCAACGCCGACGTCGAAGTGCAAACGCTCGGCCTCTTCAACGTGAGCAATCTGCTCGCGGTGCTCGGCGTGCTGCTCGCCGCCGAAGTGCCGTTCGACGCGGCGCTCGCCGAACTCGCCAAGCTGGAGCCGGTGAACGGCCGCATGCAGCGTTTGGGCGGCCGACTGCAAAACGACGAGCCGCTCGTCGTGATCGATTACGCGCACACACCCGACGCGCTCGAAAAAACGCTCGAGGCCCTGCGCCCGATCGCGACCGCGCGCGGCGGCGAACTCGTCTGCATGTTCGGCTGCGGCGGCGACCGCGATGCGACCAAGCGTCCGCTGATGGGCGCGATCGCCGAGCGGCTGGCGGACAACGTCGTCGTGACGAGCGACAACCCGCGCAGCGAAGATCCGCTCGCGATCATCGAGCAAATTGCGGCGGGCATGCAGGATGCGTCGCAGGCGCGCCGCGTCGAGGACCGCGCGAGCGCGATCCTGCAGGCTATCCGCGGCGCCGCGCGTGAAGACGTGATCGTGCTGGCCGGCAAGGGGCACGAAGCCACACAGGAAATCATGGGCAAGAAACGCGCTTTCTCCGATCAGGACCACGCCCGCCTCGCGCTCGCCGCGCGGGCCACGCAAACTCGCGGAGGTGGCGAATGACGATGTTCTCGCTACGCGCAGCCGCCGCGCAGATTCCCGGCGCGAGCGTCACCGGCGACGACAGCGTGCGGTTCGAACGCGTGTCGACCGACAGCCGCAGCGCCGGCCCCGGCGATCTGTTCATCGCGATCAAGGGCGATCGATTCGACGCGCACGACTTCCTGCCGCAAGTCGCTGAGCGCAACGTCGCGGCCGTGCTGGTCGCGCGCACGCCGGAGAACTGGAGCGTGCCGGCGATCCGCGTCGCTGATACGCGCGCAGCGCTCGGCGCGCTCGCGCGCGGCTGGCGTCGTCAGTTCGACCTGCCGCTCGTTGCGGTCACGGGCAGCAACGGCAAAACCACGGTCAAGGAAATGATCGCGTCGATCTTCGCGGCCGCGGTCGGCACGGACGCGCGTCTCGCGACCGCTGGCAATTTCAACAACGACATCGGCCTGCCGCTCACGCTGTTCCGTCTGCATGCCGCGCATCGGCTCGCGGTGGTCGAGCTCGGCATGAATCATCCGGGCGAAACCGAACTGCTCGCGAAGCTCGCCGAGCCGACGGTCGCCGTCGTCAACAACGCGCAGCGCGAGCACCAGGAATTCATGGCGACCGTCGAAGCGGTCGCGCTCGAACACGCGAGCGTGATTCACGCGCTGTCGCCCGAAGGCACGGCAGTGTTCCCCGCCGACGACGCGTACGCGAGCATCTGGCGCGTCGCCGCTACCGGCAACCGCATCATCGACTTTGCGCTGAACAGCGCGGAGCGCACGACCGAAGCCGCGGTGCAGGGCACCTTCGACGGCAAGCGTTTGAGCATAGACACGCCGCAAGGCCGTCTCGACGTGACGCTGCAGGTGCTCGGCGATCACAACGCGCACAACGCGCTCGCGGCGACCTCGGCCGCGTTGGCCGCGGGTGTGTCGCTCGACGCGATCCAGCGCGGACTCGAATCGTTCGGCCCGGTGAAGGGCCGTCTGCAGGTCAAGCAGGCCGCGCTCGGCTCGCTCGCGGGCGCAACCGTGATCGACGACACCTACAACGCGAATCCCGATTCGATGCGCGCCGCGATCGACGTGCTCGCGTCGCGTGAATCGCCGCGTGTGCTCGTGATGGGCGACATGGGCGAAGTCGGCGACAACGGCCCGGCGTTTCACCGCGAAATCGGCGCGTATGCGAAAGAGCGCGGTATCGACGCGCTGTACGCGATGGGCGACGCCTCGCGCGACGCCTGCACCGCATACGGCGCGGGCGCGCACCACGTCGCCGATGTCGGCGCGCTGGTCGCGCAACTGCAGCAGGCCGGTTTCGGCGCTGCCGCAACGCTTCTCGTGAAAGGCTCGCGTTTCATGCAAATGGAGCGCGTGGTGGACGCCGTTACGAGTCCACAACCCAACGCCGCGGGCTCGACGCCCGCCGCACATTAAAAGAAGGATCCAGGCATGCTACTGGCGCTGGCGCAATGGCTGCAGAATGACGCAAGCTTCTTGCGCGTGTTCAGTTATCTGACGTTTCGCGCGGTGATGGCGACCATCACCGCGTTGTTGATCGGGCTCGTCTGCGGCCCGGCGGTTATTCGCAAGCTGACCGCAATGAAGGTCGGCCAGGCCGTTCGCAAGGACGGCCCGCAAACTCATCTCGTCAAATCGGGCACGCCGACGATGGGCGGCGTGCTGATCCTGCTCGGCATCGGCGTGGCCACGCTGCTGTGGGCCGATCTGACCAACCGCTTCATCTGGATCGTGATGCTCGTCACGTTCGGCTTCGGCGTGATCGGCTGGGTCGACGATTACCGTAAGGTCGTCTACAAGGACCCGCGCGGTATGTCATCGCGCGAGAAGTATTTCTGGCAATCGGTGATCGGCCTGTTCGCGGCGGTGTATCTCGCATTCAGCGTGTCCGAGGCGAGCAACGTGCGCGTGTTCGACCTGTTCATGGCGTGGGTGCGCAGTGGCCTGTCGATGGGCCTGCCCGCGCGCGCCGACCTGTTGCTGCCGTTCTTCAAGTCGATCACGTATCCGCTCGGCGTGTGGGGCTTCATCGTGTTGACGTATCTGGTGATCGTCGGCGCGAGCAACGCGGTGAATCTGACCGACGGCCTCGACGGCCTCGTGATCATGCCGGTCGTGCTGGTCGGCGGGTCGCTCGGTGTGTTCGCGTACGTGATGGGCAGTTCGGTCTACTCGAAATACCTGCTGTTTCCGCACATTCCCGGCGCGGGCGAATTGCTGATCTTCTGTTCGGCGATGGGTGGCGCGGGGCTTGCGTTCCTGTGGTTCAACACGCACCCGGCGCAGATGTTCATGGGCGACGTCGGCGCGCTCGCACTCGGCGGCGCGCTCGGCACGGTCGCGGTGATCGTGCGTCAGGAAATCGTGCTGTTCATCATGGGCGGCATTTTCGTTGCGGAGACGCTGTCGGTGATGTTGCAGGTCACGTGGTTCAAATACACGAAGCGCCGTTACGGCGAAGGGCGGCGGTTCTTCAAGATGGCGCCGCTGCATCATCATTTCGAATTGTCGGGCTGGAAGGAAACACAGGTGGTCGTGCGGTTCTGGATCATCACGTTGATGTTGTGCCTATTCGGTTTGTCCACTCTCAAATTGCGTTAAGCAGCAGTATTTAAGGAAGCAGGCGATGTTCGGCGAGAAGTTTCGGGATCGGCAAAAGCCGATGGTGCTCGTGCTGGGACTGGGTGAATCCGGTCTCGCGATGGCGCGCTGGTGCGCCAGGCACGGCTGTCGGCTGCGCGTGGCAGATACGCGCGAAGTGCCGCCGAACCTGTCCGCGCTCGAAGCGCATGGTGTCGATGCCGATTTCGTCGGCGGTCCGTTTTCGCCGGTGCTGCTCGAAGGTGTCGAACTGGTCGCGATCAGCCCGGGGCTGTCGCCGCTCTCCGCCGATTTGCTGCCGCTGATCACGGCGGCGCGCGAGCGGGGCATTCCGGTGTGGGGCGAACTCGAACTGTTTTCGCAGGCGCTGCGCACGCTCGGTGAGTCCGGCTACGCGCCGAAGGTGATCGCGATCACCGGTACGAACGGCAAGACCACGACCACGAGCCTGACCGGCCTGCTTTGCGAACGCGCGGGCAAGAAGGTCGCGGTGGCGGGCAACATCAGCCCGTCGCTGCTCGACAAGCTGTCCGAAGCGATCGATCAGACCGCGCTGCCCGACGTGTGGGTGCTCGAACTGTCGAGCTTCCAGCTGGAGACCTCGCATACCTTTACGCCGGACGCGGCGGTCGTGCTGAACATCACGCAGGATCATCTGGACTGGCACGGCGGACTCGATGCGTACGCGGCCGCGAAGGGCCGCATCTTCGGTACACGAACGGTGCGCGTGCTGAATCGCGACGACGCCCGTGTGATGTCGCTTGCGCCCACCAGCGGCGAGGCGGAGGTCATCACGTTCGGCGTGACCGAGCCGAAGAACGACGGTGACTACGGCCTGTTGCGCGACAACGGCATGGTGTGGCTCGTCGAAGCACAAGATCGTGATGCGACCGACGAATCCCCCAAGGGGACTTCCTTCGGGGCGTCCACGCCGAAGCGCCGTCGCAAGAACGAAGCAGCCGCAACGCCCGACATCGCGCTGAAGCGTCTGATGCCCGCCGACGCGCTGCGCATCCGCGGCCTGCACAACGCCGCCAACGCATTAGCCGCGTACGCGCTCGCGCGTGCGATCGGTCTGCCCGGCGCGCCGCTGCTGCACGGCCTGCGCGAATACCGCGGCGAACCGCATCGCGTGGAACTGATCGCGTCGATCGACGGCATCGACTACGTGGACGACAGCAAGGGCACCAACGTCGGCGCGACGGTCGCCGCGCTCGATGGTCTCGCGCAGCGCGTCGTGCTGATCGCGGGCGGCGACGGCAAGGGCCAGGAATTCGAGCCGCTCGCCGCGCCGGTGATGCGTTGGTGCCGCGCGGTGATGCTGATCGGCCGTGACGCGCCGCAGATTCGCGAGGCGCTCGAACATTGCGGCGTCGCGATGACCGATCACGCGACGCTCGAAGAAGCGACGCGCGCGGCCGCCGCCGTCGCGCAGCCCGGCGACGCGGTGCTGTTGTCGCCCGCGTGCGCGAGCTTCGACATGTTCAAGGGATATGCACATCGTGCGGCGGTATTCCGCAGCACGGTCGAAGATATCGCGGCCGAACGGGGGACGATGATATGAGCTGGTCGGAACGTTTCGGCTCGCGCGAAGCCACCGGCGGCAACGGCGCCGCCGCAGGTACGTCTACCCGCACGACCACCCGCACGGGCGGCAGCGGTCTCGCGAGCGCGGTCAACGGCGTGCGGCCGCTGCGCTCGCGCATGCTCGACTACGACCACTCGCTGCTGTGGGTCGTCGTCGCGCTGCTCGGACTCGGCATCGTGATGGTGTACTCGGCGTCGATCGCGATGCCCGATTCGCCGAAGTACGCGTCGTACCGCGACTGGGCGTTCCTCGTGCGCCAGATCGTCTTCGTGCTGATGGGCTCGGCGGTCGGCATCGTATCGTTCCGCATTCCGATTTCGACGTGGGACAAGTACGCGCCGAAGCTCTTCCTGATCTCGCTCGTCGCGCTCGTGATCGTGTTGATCCCGCACGTCGGCAAGGGCGTGAACGGTGCGCGCCGCTGGATTCCGCTCGGCATCACGAACATGCAGCCGTCGGAAATCATGAAGCTCGCGGTGACGATCTACGCGGCGAACTACACGGTACGCAAGCAGGAATACATGCACAGCTTCGCCAAGGGCTTTCTGCCGATGGCTGTCGCGGTCGGCCTGGTCGGCGCGCTGCTGCTGCTCGAGCCGGACATGGGCGCGTTCATGGTGATCGCGGCGATCGCGATGGGCGTGCTGTTCCTCGGCGGCGTGAACGGCAAGCTGTTCGGCGGTCTCGTCGCGACCGCGGTGGGCACGTTCACGTTGCTGGTGTGGGCGTCGCCTTGGCGTCGTGAGCGGATTTTCGCGTACCTCGATCCGTGGGACGATCGCTACGCGCAGGGCAAGGCGTATCAGCTGACGCACTCGCTGATCGCGTTCGGGCGTGGCGAGTGGTTTGGCGTCGGTCTCGGCGGCAGCGTCGAGAAGCTCAACTATCTGCCCGAAGCGCATACCGACTTCATTCTCGCGGTGATCGGCGAGGAACTGGGTTTCGTCGGCGTGCTCGTCGTGATCCTCATGTTCTACTGGATCGTGCGCCGCTCGTTCGAGATCGGCCGCCAGGCGCTTGCGCTCGATCGCACGTTCGCGGGGCTGGTCGCGAAGGGCGTCGGCATCTGGTTCGGTGCGCAGACCTTCATCAACATGGGCGTGAACCTCGGTCTTTTGCCGACCAAAGGCCTCACGTTGCCGCTCGTCAGCTACGGCGGGTCGGGCATCTTGCTGAACTGTGTCGCGATCGCCGTGCTGATGCGAGTGGATTACGAGAATCGTGTGTTGATGCGCGGGGGCAAGGTATGACGGCTCTGCCACAACGCACGCTGATGGTGATGGCCGGCGGCACCGGGGGACACGTGTTCCCGGGGCTCGCGGTCGCGCATCTGATGCAGGCATGGGGCTGGAAAGTCGTATGGCTCGGCAACCCCGCGGGCATGGAAGCGACGCTGGTACCGAGGCACGGCATTCCGATGGAGTACGTGCGCTTCGGCGGCGTGCGCGGCAAAGGTCTGAAGACCAAGCTGATGCTGCCGGTCAACCTGCTGCGCGCGTGCACGCAGAGCCTGAGTGTGCTGCGTCGCGTGAAACCCGACGTCGTGCTCGGCATGGGCGGCTACATCACGTTCCCGGCCGGGCTGATGACCGCGCTGAGCGGGTGCCCGCTCGTGCTGCACGAACAGAATTCGATCGCCGGTCTCGCGAACAAGGTGCTCGCGAAGCTCGCGAAACGCGTTCTGGTCGCGTTTCCGAATGCGCTGCCGCACGGCGAATGGACCGGCAATCCGATTCGTGAGGAACTTGCGCGCGCGAATGCACCCAAAGCACGCTACGCGCAGCGTAACGGTCCGCTGAACGTGCTCGTCGTGGGCGGCAGTCTCGGCGCCGCCGCGTTGAACGAAGTCGTGCCGCGTGCGGTCGCGCTGTTAGCGCCCAATGAAAGACCGCGCATCGTGCATCAGGCGGGTGCGAAGCATATCGACGCGCTGCGCGAGAACTACGCGGCCGCAGGCTTGCAGGCAGGCGCGGACGTGTCGCTCGTGCCGTTCATCGACGACATGACGAGCGCCTATGCGCAGGCCGATCTGGTGATCTGCCGCTCGGGCGCGATGACGGTGTCGGAGATATCGGCGGTCGGCGTCGCGGCGCTGTTCGTGCCGTTCCCGTACGCGGTCGACGATCACCAGACCACTAATGCAGCGTTTCTCGCCGACAACGGCGCGGCGCTGGTCGTGCAACAACGCGACCTGTCGGCGGAAAAGCTCGCCGACTGGTTGCGCAGCCAGACGCGGGAAAGTCTCGCGGAAATGGCGGAGCGTTCGCGCTCGCTCGCGAAACCGGATGCCACCGAACAGGTCGCGCAGATCTGCGCGACGGTGGCAGGTGCGGGTTCGATGGCGGGCGTGAGCCCAGAAGGAAAGCAATGAAACACATCGTCAAACACATTCATTTCGTCGGCATCGGCGGCGTCGGCATGAGCGGCATCGCCGAAGTGCTCGTCAATCTCGGCTATCAGGTGAGCGGCTCGGACCTGTCGGGCAACGCGGTCACCGAGCGCCTCGCCGGGCTCGGCGCGCGCATTTCGATCGGGCACGCGGCGGAGAACATCGAAGGCGCGAACGCGGTGGTGGTGTCTACCGCGGTGCGCAGCGACAACCCGGAAGTGCTGGCCGCGCGTCATCGCCGCATTCCGATCGTGCCGCGCGCGGTGATGCTCGCGGAACTCATGCGACTCAAGCAGGGTATCGCGATCGCCGGCACGCACGGCAAGACCACGACCACGTCGCTGGTCGCGAGCGTGCTCGCCGCGGGCGGGCTCGATCCGACCTTCGTGATCGGCGGCCGGCTGATCAGTGCAGGCGCGAATGCGCGTCTGGGCACCGGCGACTTCATCGTCGCCGAGGCGGACGAATCGGACGCGTCGTTCCTGAACCTGTTCCCGGTGATCGAAGTCATCACGAACATCGACGCCGATCATATGGATACCTATGGTCACGACTTCGCGCGTCTGAAGCAGGCGTTCATCGAATTCACGCACCGTCTGCCGTTCTATGGCATCGCGGTGCTGTGCGTCGACGATCCGAACGTGAAGGAGATCCTGCCGTTCGTGTCGAAGCCGATCATCCGCTACGGTTTCGCTGCCGAGGCGCAGGTACGCGCGGTCAACGTCGAAGCGCGCGAAGGCCGCATGCATTTCACCGTGATGCGCGAAGACGCGGCGCCGCTCGACGTCACGTTGAACCTGCCGGGCGAGCACAACGTGCAGAACGCGTTGGCCGCCATTGCAATTGCGACTGAACTTGAAGTGAAAGATGCCGATATCCAGCGAGCGCTCGCGGATTTCAACGGCGTCGGCCGACGCTTCCAGCGTTACGGCGAAGTGCCGGTCGTCAGCGACGGCCAGGCCGCGGGCTCCTACACGCTGGTGGACGACTACGGTCACCACCCGGTCGAAATGGCCGCCACGGTGGCGGCGGCGCGCGGCGCATTTCCGGGCCGGCGCCTGGTGCTGGCGTTCCAGCCGCACCGCTTCACGCGTACGCGTGATTGCTTCGAGGATTTCGTGAAAGTGCTGTCGACCGTCGACGCGCTCGTGCTGACCGAAGTCTATGCGGCCGGCGAAGCGCCGATCGTCGCCGCGGACGGCCGCGCATTGGCGCGCGCGCTGCGTGTCGCGGGCAAGGTCGAGCCGGTGTTCGTCGATACGGTCGATGAAGTGCCGGACGCGCTCTCTACGGTGGTGCGCGACGGTGATGTGGTGATTACGATGGGCGCGGGTTCGATCGGCGGTGTGCCGGGTCGCCTCGCTCAGGAACTGAAGGTGTGAGATGAGCAGTATTAATCAGGATCAACTCGCCAAACAATTCGGCAAGGTGGCCGTGCTGCTCGGTGGTAATTCCGCCGAGCGCGAAGTGTCGCTCAATTCCGGACGCCTCGTGTTGCAAGGTCTGCGCGACGCCGGCGTCGACGCGCATCCGTTCGATCCGGCCGAGCGTCCGTTGTCGGCATTGAAGGAAGAGGGCTTCGTGCGCGCGTTCAACGCGCTGCATGGCGGCTACGGCGAAAACGGGCAGATCCAGGGCGCGCTCGATTTTTACGGCATCCGCTACACCGGTAGCGGCGTGCTCGGCTCCGCGCTCGGTCTCGACAAGTTCCGCACCAAGCTCGTGTGGCAGCAGCTCGGCATTCCGACGCCGCCGTTCGAAGCGGTGCTGCGCGGTGACGACTACGAAGCGCGCGCGAAAGAAATCGTCGCGAAGCTCGGTCTGCCGCTGTTCGTGAAGCCGGCGAGCGAAGGTTCGAGCGTCGCCGTGATCAAGGTGAAGAGCGCGGACGCGCTGCCGGCCGCGCTGATCGAGGCCGTGAAGTACGACCGTATCGTCGTGGTCGAGAAGAGCATCGAAGGCGGCGGCGAGTACACCGCGTGCATCGCCGGCAATCTGGATCTGCCGGTGATCCGCATCGTGCCGGCCGGCGAGTTCTACGACTATCACGCGAAGTACATCGCCAACGACACACAGTATCTGATTCCGTGCGGTCTGGGCGCCGCAGAGGAAGCGCGCCTGAAAGTGCTCGCACGCCGCGCGTTCGACGTGCTCGGCTGCACCGACTGGGGCCGCGCGGACTTCATGCTCGATGGCGAAGGCAAGCCGTACTTCCTCGAAGTGAACACGGCGCCTGGCATGACCGATCACTCGCTGCCGCCGAAAGCGGCGCGCGCGGTCGGCATCAGCTATCAGGAACTCGTGGTCGGCGTGTTGGCGCTGACGCTGCAGGATTAACCAGGGTAAGCGCAAGCAACACCATGTGGAACAACGTTCGCCAGCTCAATCTCGCCACCAACGCGCTGCACGCGTTGCTGGTGCTCGTGCTGCTGGCGGCGGGCGGTTACTGGATGATCCAGCGCCCGAATTTCGCGCTGCGCGAGATCCAGATCGACGGCGACACCGAGCACATCAATTCGCCGACGGTGCGCGCCGGCGTGGTGGGGCGCCTGAAGGGCAACTACTTCACGGTCGATCTCGACGCCGCGCGGCAGGCGTTCGAACAGATGCCGTGGGTGCGTCACGCGAGCGTGCGGCGCGTGTGGCCGAATGCACTGGCTGTCACGCTCGAGGAGTACAAGCCGCTAGGGACGTGGGGCAGCGATCAGCTGGTGAGCGTGGACGGCGAGCTGTTCACCGCGAACCAGGGCGAGCTCGACGAAGAACTGCCCGCGTTCGACGGCCCGGACGGTACGGCGAAGGAAGTCGTCGCGCGGTATCACGACTTCCAGAAGTGGTTCGCGGCGATCAACGCGACGCCCGAGGAAGTGACGCTGTCGCCGCGCTATGCGTGGACGGTGAAGCTGTCGAACGGCACGCGGGTGGAGCTGGGCCGCGAACGCAATCAGGACACGCTGGCCGATCGCAGCAAACGCCTGACCGCGGCATGGGGCGCGGTGACGCAACGTTGGGGAAAGGATATCGAGAATGCGGACTTGCGCTATCCGAACGGTTTCGCGATTCGTGCCGCTGGCATGCGCTTCATCAGCGAACCCGACAAGGGCAAGAAGTAAACGGACATCACACGCACTGAGCACGCTATGAGTAAAGACTATAAGGATCTGCTGGTCGCCCTCGACATCGGGACGTCGAAGGTAGTGGCCATCGTCGCCGAGTTGAAGGGCGAGGGTCACTACGAGGTGATCGGTCTCGGCCAGAGCGAATCGAAGGGGCTCAAGAAGGGCGTGGTGGTGAATATCGAAGCCACCGTGCAGTCGATTCAGCGCGCGCTCGAGGAAGCCGAGCTGATGGCCGACTGCAAGATCACGAACGTGTTCACCGGGATCGCCGGCAGCCATATCCGCAGCTTCAATTCGAGCGGCATGGTCGCGATCAAGGAGAAGGAAGTCACGCAGGCCGACGTCGCGCGCGTGATCGAAACGGCCAAGGCAATCAACATCCCGACCGATCAGCAGGTGCTGCATATCCTCACGCAGGAATTCATCATCGACGGTCAGGAAGATGTGCGCGAGCCGATCGGCATGAGCGGCATCCGCCTCGAAGTGAAGGTGCATATCGTCACCGGCGCGGTCAGCGCGGCGCAGAACATCGTCAAGTGCGTGCGCCGCTGCGGCCTCGAAGTGAACGACCTGATCCTGCAGCCGCTCGCGTCGTCGCTCGCAGTGCTGACGGAAGACGAAAAGGAACTGGGCGTGGTGCTGGTCGACATCGGCGGCGGCACGACGGACATCGCGATCTTCAGCGAAGGCGCGATCCGCCACACCGCCGTGATTCCGATCGCCGGCGATCAGATCACCAGCGACATCGCGATGGCGCTGCGCACGCCGACGCCGGATGCCGAAGACATCAAGGTCGATTACGGCATCGCCAAGCAGGCGCTCGCCGATCCGGACGAGATGATCGAGGTGCCGGGTCTCGGCGAGCGCGGTCCGCGCACGCTGTCGCGCCAGGCGCTGGCGGCCGTGATCGAGCCGCGCGTCGAAGAACTGTTTTCGCTCGTGCAGCAGGTGGTGCGCGAGTCGGGTTACGAAGAACTGCTGAGCTCAGGCGTCGTATTGACGGGCGGCGCGTCGATGATGATCGGCATGGTCGAGCTCGGTGAGGACATTTTCCTGAAGCCGGTGCGCATTGGCGTGCCGGAGTACGCGGGCGGTCTCGCTGACGTCGTGCGCAATCCGCGCTATTCGACGGCGATGGGCCTGCTCGTCGAAGGGCGCTCGCAGCGGATGCGCGGGCGCAAGGTTGCGGTGCAGTCGGGGTCGATGGGACAGGTGTTCTCGCGCATGAAGGACTGGTTCCTCGGCAACTTCTGAGCAAGGGTTTCGAGAAATTCGCGCTGGTGCCGGCGGCCGGTGCGCGACAGGAGGTTGCCCGATCTCCTGCCGGATAACGCCGAGTGGCAGTAACTTTTTATCTTGACGGAGGCAACATGGAATTCCAGATGCTGGAAACCGAAACGAGCGGCACCATCATCAAGGTCGTCGGAGTCGGTGGCGCTGGCGGCAATGCCGTTCAGCACATGATCAACAAAGGCGTGCAAGGCGTCGACTTCATCGTGATGAACACGGACGCGCAGGCTCTGTCGCGCTCGCGCGCCACCGCGGTGATCCAGCTCGGCAACACGGGGCTGGGCGCAGGAGCCAAGCCGGAAATGGGCCGCGCCGCCGCTGAAGAAGCACGCGAGCGTATCGCCGACGCACTGCGCGGCGCGCACATGGTGTTCATCACCGCCGGCATGGGTGGCGGCACGGGCACGGGCGCGGCACCGGTCGTCGCGCAGATCGCGAAGGAAATGGGTATTCTGACCGTCGGCGTCGTCAGCAAGCCGTTCGAATTCGAAGGCGGCAAGCGCATGCGCGTGGCGGAAGCCGGTTCGCAGCAACTGGAGGATCACGTCGACTCGCTGATCGTCGTGCTGAACGACAAGCTGTTCGAGGTGATGGGCGACGACGCCGAGATGGACAAGTGCTTCCAGTGCGCTGACGACGTTCTGAACAACGCGGTCGCGGGCATTGCGGAAATCATCAACGTCGACGGTCTTGTGAACGTCGACTTCGAAGACGTGAAGACCGTGATGGGCGAGCAGGGCAAGGCGATGATGGGCACGGCGACGGTCGCCGGTGTCGATCGCGCGCGTCTCGCGGCCGAGCAGGCCGTCGCGAGCCCGCTGCTGGAAGGTGTCGATCTGTCGGGCGCGCGTGGCGTGCTGGTCAACATCACGTCGAGCCGTTCGCTGCGTCTGTCGGAAACGCGCGAAGTGATGAACACGATCAAGAGCTATGCCGCGGAAGATGCCACGGTGATCTTCGGCGCCGTGTACGACGATGCGATGGGCGACGCGCTGCGCGTGACGGTCGTGGCAACGGGTCTCGGCCGTGCGGCGAAGAAGCAGCAATCGGCACCGATGACGCTGCTGCGCACCGGCACCGACAACCAGCCGGTCGGCGCGATGGCGCACGCAGCGTACGCACCGGCGGCAGGCCATGCCAGCACGGCCGACTACGGCGCGCTCGACACGCCGGCGGTGTGGCGCACGTCGCGCGATACGGCGGCCTCGCACGTGCAGGCGCTGCAGGAAAAGGGCGTCGATACGTACGACATTCCGGCATTCCTGCGCAAGCAGGCGGACTGAGCGCGCGGGCAGGCTTCGTTGCCGCGCTGCGAGTCGCATCGCAGGTGCAGCGCTGGCGGACGAATGCACGAGCGTGGCGGGTGAACGGCAAGCAGGTCGCGTATCGTCTGGTTCGCGGCGGGGGCAACTGCCCTCTGCGGATTCGCGAAGCGGACGGAGTGACTGTCGCCGCACGGTCTGGCTTATAGTTGAAAGGGCCGAACCGATATTCACTGCGACACGATGACGTGCGAGCGTGCTTCGCATCGATGCAAAGGACTGAGCATGATCAAGGAAGGTGAAAAGCTGCCCGACGCGACGCTCTTCGAGTATGTCGAAGACGACCGGGCGGGCTGCACGATCGGACCGAACAGTTTCGACGTGCGCGAGCAGACGGCGGGCAAACGCGTGGTGATCTTCGGATTGCCCGGCGCGTTCACGCCGACCTGTTCGGCCAAACATGTACCGGGCTATGTCGAGCATGCCGTGCAGTTGCGCGCTGCCGGCATCGACGAAATCTGGTGCGTGTCCGTCAACGACGCGTTCGTGATGGGCGCGTGGGGACGCGATCAGCACACCTCGGGCAAGGTGCGCATGATGGCGGACGGTAGTGCGGCTTTTACACGGGCGCTTGGTCTGGAGCAGGATCTGTCGGCGCGCGGCATGGGGATTCGTTCCCTGCGCTACGCGATGGTGGTCGACGACGGCGTGGTCAAGACGCTGAACGTCGAGGCTGCCGGCAAATTCGAAGTCAGCGATGCCGCCAGTATTCTCGCCACGTTGAGCTAGTTGCTGACGTCGCACCTTCGCCGCGTCCCGCGTGTGTCGCGTGGCGCGACGGCAACGGTGATTACGACGCTTTTGTGACAGGCCGTTACGCGGGCCGATGACCGGAAACGCCTCCGTTCCGGGGCATCGGCCCGTCACGCTTTCCGTCGCTAAGCCCAATGGGTAATGCAGCGAAACAGATTGTCACGTTCCCCGCAAAGACGCTGGTCAGGGGATTGGAGTATAATTGCGGCTATGGAATAAAAAATCCTGATTAGGATTTCCAATCGAACAGAAGACCACCATGTTGAAGCAGCGCACAATCAAATCGATCGTCAAGACTGTCGGCATCGGGTTGCACTCCGGCCGTAAAGTCAATCTGACGCTCCGTCCGGCGGGGCCGGACACTGGCATCGTGTTTTCGCGCGTGGATTTGCCCACGCCGGTTGACATTCCTGCGTCGGCGATGGCGATTGGCGATACGCGTCTGGCTTCCGTGTTGCAGAAAGACGGCGCGCGCGTGTCGACCATCGAGCATCTGATGTCCGCCTGCGCCGGTCTTGGCATCGACAACCTTTACGTCGACGTCACCGCCGAAGAAATCCCGATCATGGACGGCAGCGCGGGTTCGTTCGTGTTCCTGATCCAGTCGGCGGGTATCGAAGAGCAGAACGCGCCGAAGAAATTCATCAAGGTCACGAAGCCGGTCGAAATCCGCGACGGCGACAAGTTCGCGCGCCTCGATCCGTATTTCGGCTTCAAGCTCAAGTTCACGATCGACTTCCGTCACCCCGCCGTCGACAAAACCGGTCAGGCGCTGGAAGTGGATTTCGCCAACACGTCGTACGTGCGCGAAATTGCGCGCGCCCGCACGTTCGGCTTCGCGCATGAAGTGGAAATGATGCGTGAGCTCGGCCTCGCGCGCGGCGGCAGCATGGACAACGCGATCGTGCTCGACGAGTACCGCATCCTGAACAACGACGGTCTGCGTTACGACGACGAGTTCGTCAAGCACAAGATGCTCGACGCAATCGGCGACCTGTACGTGGTCGGTCACCCGCTGCTCGCGTCGTACACCGCGTACAAGTCGGGCCACGGCCTGAACAACGCGCTGCTACGCGAGCTACTCGCGCACGAAGACTCGTACGAAATCGTCACCTTCGAAGACACGCAGAAAGCCCCGCGCGGCTTCGCGTACGAAACGCAGACGGCGTTCGCATAAAGCCAGCGTGACAGGCAGGCAAATGAAAAACGGCCCCTCGGGGCCGTTTTTTTCGTTCAGCGTTCAGCGATTGCGCCGATGCCGCGCGGCCATGCGCGCAAGCGCTTCCTGCAACGGCGACGGCTCGAGCGATTCGCTCAACGCCTGCAGCGCGGCGGCGCCGGCCGGCGTCATGCGCGCCTGTTTGACGGGCGGCGGTTCTTTCAGCGGCTGCGGCCGCACGCGAATTTTCAGCGACTGCACGGGCCAGCCGCGCTGCTGCAAATCCACCAGCAGCCGCGGCTCCAGATGCCGCAGACGCGCCGCAAGCGCGTTGTGCGCGGCGAATAGGGCCAGCACGCCCTCCTTGATGAAGCCGGGCTCGACACTCGTCGCCAGATAATCGGGCAAAAGCTCGCGCAGGTCCTTCTCGAGCGCGGCGATCTGTTCGACGCCCGCGCGCAGCGCCGCGAACGCGTCCGTGCGGCCGAGAACCTCGGCGAGCGGTTGCGGGCGGCGCAGATCGAACTGCTTCGGCGGCCTTGAAAAGGACGAAAAACGGCTCATGTTTGGCATTGACACGTGAGCTCGCCCCATGCGCGCTCACGCCGCGATTGTACCGCGCGGGCAGCTTGCGATGCCGGTCAGCGCCGCGCCGAAGGTTGCCCGACAGGGCCGGCCAGAGCCGGCGCCGTCACGGCTACGACACGAGCGCAGCCGGAGGCGCGTGCTAAAATGCCCGATTCGAATTCACTCTTGGACTAAGCCGCCGAGGACTTTCCGACCCAGGCGCGGTATGCATGTAGCGCACACCGCGAGCCAGCCGAAGCCGCGACGCAGACACCGATCCGATGACCACCGGTTTTCTACAGAAGATTTTTGGCAGCCGTAATCAGCGGCTTGTCAAGCAATATCAAAAGACCGTCGCGGCGATCAATGCGCTCGAGCCGCAGATCGAGGAATTGACGGATGACCAACTGCGCGCCAAAACGGGTGAGTTCCGCCAGCGCGTCGCGAGCGGCGAATCGCTCGACAAGATCCTGCCGGAGGCGTTCGCGGTCTGCCGCGAGGCCAGCAAGCGGGTGCTGAAGATGCGCCACTTCGACGTGCAGCTGATCGGCGGTATGGCGCTGCACTACGGCAAGATCAGCGAAATGCGCACCGGCGAAGGCAAGACGCTCGTCGCGACGCTGCCGGTCTACCTGAACGCGCTGTCGGGGCGCGGCGTGCACGTGGTCACGGTCAACGACTACCTCGCGCAGCGCGACGCCGAATGGATGGCGCGTCTCTATAACTTCCTCGGTCTGTCGGTCGGTATCAACCTGTCGCAGATGGAGCACGCGGCGAAGCAGCAAGCGTACGCCGCCGACATCACCTACGGCACCAACAACGAATTCGGCTTCGACTATCTGCGCGACAACATGGTCTACGAGACCGACGCGCGCGTGCAGCGTAGCCTGAACTTCGCGGTCGTCGACGAGGTGGACTCGATCCTGATCGACGAAGCGCGTACGCCGCTGATCATCTCCGGCCAGGCCGAAGATCACACCGAACTCTACGTGCGCATGAACGCGCTGCCGCCGCTGCTCGAGCGCCAGATCGGCGAAGAGAAGGCGGACGGCACCGGCGTCGAGAAGCCGGGCGACTACACGCTGGACGAAAAAGGCCGTCAGGTGTTCCTGACCGAGTCTGGCCACGAAAAGGCGGAGCGGCTGCTCTCCGAGTGGGGCCTGATCGGCGAGGGCGAAAGCCTGTACGCGCCGCAGAACATCACGCTGATGCATCACGTGTACGCGGCGCTGCGCGCGCACACGCTGTTCTTCAAGGATCAGCACTACGTCGTGCAGAACGGCGAAGTGATCATCGTCGACGAATTCACCGGCCGTCTGATGGCCGGCCGCCGCTGGTCGGACGGTCTGCACCAGGCGGTCGAGGCGAAGGAGCACGTGAAGATCCAGAGCGAGAATCAGACGCTCGCGTCGATCACGTTCCAGAACTACTTCCGCATGTACGCGAAGCTGGCCGGCATGACCGGCACGGCCGACACCGAAGCGTACGAATTCAACGAGATCTACGGTCTCGAAACGGTCGTGATCCCGACCAACCGTCCGCCCAAGCGGATCGACAAGCAGGATCAGATCTACAAGACCGCGAAGGAACGCTACGACGCGGTGATCCGCGACATCCGCGAGTGCTACGAGCGCGGGCAGCCGGTGCTGGTCGGCACGACGTCGATCGAGAACTCGGAGCTGCTGTCGCATCTGCTGAAGCAGGCCGGCTTGCCGCACGAAGTGCTGAACGCGAAGCAGCACGCGCGCGAAGCGGCGATCGTCGCCGAAGCGGGCCGTCCGCAACGCATCACGATCGCAACCAACATGGCCGGCCGTGGCACGGACATCGTGCTCGGCGGCAACGCGGAGAAGCAGGCGTCGTTCATCGAGCAGGACGAAACGCTCTCCGACGACGAAAAGCAACGCCGCATCCAGAAGCTGCATGACGAATGGCAGACGCTGCACGATCAGGTGAAGGCCGCGGGCGGTCTGCACATCATCGGCACCGAGCGTCATGAGTCGCGCCGGATCGACAACCAACTGCGCGGCCGTGCTGGCCGTCAGGGTGACCCGGGTTCGTCGCGCTTCTATCTGTCGCTGGAAGATCCGCTGCTGCGCATTTTCGCGGGCGACCGCGTGCGCGCGATCATGGACCGCCTGAAGATGCCGGAAGGCGAGGCGATCGAAGCAGGCATCGTCTCGCGTTCGATCGAATCGGCGCAACGCAAGGTCGAGGCGCGCAACTTCGATATTCGTAAGCAATTGCTCGAATACGACGACGTGTCGAACGACCAGCGCAAGGTGATCTACCAGCAGCGCAACGAATTGCTCGAAGCGAACGACATCACCGAGACCATCACCGCGATGCGTCACGGCGTGATCGGCGACATCGTGCATCAGTTCGTGCCGGTGGGCAGCATCGAAGAACAGTGGGACGTGCCCGAGCTCGAAGAAGTGCTGCGCAACGAATGGCAGCTCGATCTCGCGATCCAGGAAATGATCAACGAGTCGAACTCGATCAGCCCGGACGAGATTCTCGAAGCGGTTGAAGCCGCCGCGGACGAGGGGTACGAGGCGAAGGTCCAGCTGGTGGGCCGCGAATCGTTCAGCGCGTTCGAGCGCTCGATCATGCTGCAGACGCTCGACCGCGCGTGGCGCGAGCATCTGGCCGCGCTCGACCATCTGCGTCAGGGCATCCATCTGCGCGGCTATGCGCAGAAGAACCCGAAGCAGGAATACAAGCGCGAGGCGTTCGAACTGTTCGCCGCGATGCTCGACGCGGTGAAGCTCGAAGTTACGCGCATCGTGATGAACGTGCAGATCCAGTCGCCGGAGCAGCTCGAAGCGGCCGCGGAGCAAATGGAAGAGCAGGGCGGTCATCTGGAGAATGTCGAGTTCCGTCATGCGGAGTTCGCGGAAGCCGGCGCCGCCGCGCCGGTTGCAGCCGAAGCGGCCACCGCCGCGATGATCGGCGACGCGATGAGCCATGGCCACGGCGCAGCGCCGCAGGCGGCCGTGCATATGCATACCGATAACGTGCCGAAGGTCGGCCGCAACGACCCGTGCCCGTGCGGTAGCGGCAAGAAGTACAAGCAGTGCCACGGCAAGATCGCATAATTGCCGACGCGGCGCGCTTCAGGGCGCGCCGCGTCGTTTTTGAGTGCCGCTTGGCCATTTTGATTTCGCGGGTGACCCGGCAACACGCCCGGGTCATCAGTTCCGTTTCCCCGATGCCGGCGTCCGCCGGCATTTTCTTCGACAGGTCGCGACCATGGCTGTCAACTTTCCCTCGATCGATCCCGCTCAACTCCACCCCGTCGCCGGCGTCACGCTAGGCTGGGCGGAAGCGCATATCCGCAAGCCGAACCGCAAGGACGTGCTCGTCATTTCCGTCGACGAAGGCGCGACGGTCGGCGGCGTGTTCACGCAGAACCGCTTCTGCGCGGCGCCCGTCACGGTCTGCCGGGAGAACCTGCAGCGCGTGCGCGCGGGCGGCAAGCCGATTCGCGCGCTGGTGATCAACACCGGCAACGCGAACGCGGGCACCGGTGAGCAGGGCCTCGCGGCGACGCGCGAAACCTGCGCGGAACTCGCGCGTCTCGCCGACATCGCGCCCGAGCAGGTGCTGCCGTTCTCGACGGGCGTGATTCTCGAACCGCTGCCGGTCGATCGTCTGAAGGCCGGTTTGCCGGCCGCGCTCGCGAACCGCAAGGAAGCGAACTGGTACGACGCGGCCCAGTCGATCATGACGACCGACACGCTGCCGAAGGCGAGCTCGCGCCAGGTCACGATCGACGGCCACACGGTCACACTGACCGGCATCAGCAAGGGCGCCGGCATGATCAAGCCGAATATGGCGACCATGCTCGGCTTCCTCGCGTTCGACGCGGCCGTCGTGCAGCCCGTGCTCGACGAGCTCGTGAAGCACGTCGCGGACCGCTCGTTCAACTGCATTACGATCGATGGCGATACGTCGACCAACGATTCGTTCATCCTGATCGCATCGGGCAAATCGAGCCTGCCCGCGATCACGTCCACCGATTCGCCCGCTTATGCAGCGCTGCGCGACGCGGTGACCGAGGTCGCGCAGAGCCTCGCGCAGCTGATCGTGCGCGATGGTGAAGGCGCGACCAAGTTCATGACCGTGCATGTCGAGGGCGGCTCGAGCGTCGGCGAATGCCGCCTGATCGCCTACGCGATCGGCCACTCGCCGCTCGTCAAGACGGCCTTCTACGCATCGGACCCCAACCTCGGCCGCATTCTCGCGGCCATCGGCTATGCCGGCGTGGATGATCTCGACGTCGGCAAGATCGATCTGTATCTAGACGACGTGCTGGTCGCGACTGCCGGCGGCCGCAACCCGGCCTACCGCGAAGAAGACGGCCAGCGCGTGATGAAAAAGAGCGAGATCGGGATTCGCGTCGTGCTCGGCCGCGGCAATGCGCAAGCCACGATCTGGACCTGCGACCTGTCGCACGACTACGTGAGCATCAACGCCGACTACCGCTCGTAATCAGGTTCAAAGCGCGGCCGCTGGCCGCCCACTTACCATGGACAAACTCGAACAGTTTCTGACCCGGGCCGAAGCCGTGCTCGGCCGCCTGGAAGCGATGCTTCCGCCCGCCGCGCCGGACATCGACTGGTCGGCCGCGGTCGCTTTTCGCTGGCGCAAGCGCCAGGGGCGCGGCTACCTGCAGCCGGTGCCCGCCATTTCGTCGATCACGCTCGACGACCTGCAGAACATCGATCGCCAGAAAGGGCTGATCGAACAGAACACGCGCCAGTTCGTGCGCAGCCAGCCGGCCAACAACGTGCTGCTGACGGGCGCGCGGGGCACCGGCAAGTCGTCGCTGATCAAGGCGTGTCTGAACGCGTACGCGAAAGACGGCCTGCGTCTGATCGAAGTGGACAAGGACGATCTGCACGACCTCGGCGACATCGTCGATCTGATCGCGAAGCGCCCGGAGCGCTTCATCGTGTTCTGCGACGACCTGTCGTTCGAAGAAGGCGAGTCGGGCTACAAGGCGCTGAAGGTCGCGCTCGACGGCTCGGTCGCCGCGCAGTCCGACAACGTGTTGATCTACGCGACGTCGAACCGCCGCCATCTGCTGCCCGAGTACATGAGCGACAACGAGACTTACAAGCACACGTCGGACGGCGAGATTCATCCGGGTGAACTGGTCGAAGAGAAGATTTCGCTGTCGGAGCGTTTCGGGCTGTGGGTCAGCTTCTATCCGTTCAAGCAGGACGACTATCTGACGATCATCGCGCACTGGCTGCGTCATTTCGGTTGCGACGACGCCGAGATCGAATCGGCGCGCGGCGATGCGCTCGTGTGGGCGCTCGAACGCGGTTCGCGCTCGGGGCGGGTCGCGTGGCAGTTTGCGCGCGACTGGTCCGGCCGTAAGACGCCGGCATGAGTGACGCTAGCAAAAACGCGGGCAATAGTGCCGGCACCAACGGCGCCGGCCGTCCCGTCACCGAAGTCGCGGTCGGCGTGCTGGTGCAGCCGGATGGCCGCTATCTGCTCGCGCAGCGTCCGGCGGGCAAGCCGTACGAGGGCTACTGGGAGTTTCCGGGGGGCAAGCTGGAAGCGGGCGAATCGATCGAGGCCGCGCTTGCGCGCGAGCTGCACGAGGAGCTGGGAATCGAGGTCGAGGCGAGCCATCTGTGGCATACGCTCGAACACGATTATCCGCACGCCTATGTGCGCCTCTTCTTCTGCAAGGTGACGCAATGGTCGGGCGAGCCGCACGGGCGTGAAGGCCAGGCCTTCGTGTGGCAGAGCTTGCCTGCGGACGTCTCGCCATTGCTGCCGGCCACAATCCCGGTGCTGGAGTGGCTCGCGGCCGAGAACAGGTGATTGGTTGAAACAGAGCGACTGAAAAAGCCACGCGATAGCGGGCGCTGTCTCGGCAGCGTCGCGGTTCGCGTGGCTTTTACTGGCTCGCTCAGTGCGGGTTGTAGTCGCCGCGCGGCGTTTCCTCTTCGGACGAAGACCCTTCCTGTTCGTTGCCGCCAATCCGGTATTTTTCGGCGGCCCATGCGCCGAGATCGATCTGCTTGCAGCGCTCGGAGCAGAAAGGACGGAAGCGGCTCTCGGAGGTCCAGCGGACATCTTTACCGCAAGTAGGACATTTGACGACGGTAGGCATACGGTCGGACGGTCAATCGCAAACGGAACAAGTAACGAATATAGGGCTATTTCGCGCCGCTTCAAAGGCGCGTTCGGTCAAATCCGGTGTGCGCTGCTCGGTGCGCGGCGATTGTCAGGCGGTTACAGGCTGCAGAGCGTGAGCTGGAACGGCACGTCGACGTCAACCGCGCGCGGCCGCAGATCGCCGTCCTGCACCGTGAAGCGCACCCACAGCATGTACTTGTTGGCGCTCGCTTCGGGAATCACGCGCAATTCGGGCGCGACACGAACCTGCATCAATTGATACGAGCGGCCCGACAGCATTTGCTGATAGCTGCCTTGCATCGCCATCACCTTCGACGCCTGGCCCGACTCGCGCGCGAGCCGCAGCACGATCGTGGCCGCGTCGCGCAGCGGCAAAAGCGGCGTGACCCACTTGGCGATGTCTTGGCGACGCTGATCGGGATGCAACTGTTGCCACGCGTAATACGAGGGCAGGTCGAATTTGCAGGTGCCACCGGGGATGATCGCGCGGCTGCGAATGCTTGCAAGCCATTCGTTGTCTGCAAGATGCTGGCCGGTTTTGCCTTGCATCTGCGTGAGCCCCGCAAGGGTCTGCTCGATTTCGCCGAGTACCGCTTCGAGCGCGTTCTGCTCGATGCCCGGATTGCCGCGAAACGGCGCGAGCGTTTGCCGCTGGCGTTCGAGTTCTTTCATCAGATCCGACTTCAGATCCGCGCGGCCAGCTACTTCGGAGATTTCGAACAGCGTTGTCAGTGCGACGTGATGTTCCCGCGCGTCTTCCTGAGTCAGAAAGAACGTGAAGCGCTCGAACAGATCTTCGAGTCGCAACAGCGTCCGGATTCGCTCATTGAAGGGGTACTCGTAAAGGATCAAGCGGGCTCGCCTCGGGCGTGGTCGGTGACAGGAATGCAAAACATTCTAATGCCGTGGGACTACCCAGGCAATCACGCACGCTTTCCGCGTGCTTTCGCAACTTTTTTGTCAGTTCCCGGTGTTATGAGCGCTTCGGCTCTCGCATGCGCGCAAAGTTCAATTGTGTCGGTGACGACGCGTGCCGAAGATGCGTATCTGCCTTCACAGGGCATCGTGCGCTTGATGCTTGCAGCGAGGCCGACCTGGGGCCTCCGCGCGCTATGACGCGGCCTCACCCTTCGCGAGCGACAGATACGCTTGATGGTGAGCGTCCACCTGCGCTTCGAGCTCCAGGGGCGGCGCGTTGTCATTGACGATCACGTCGTCGGCGGCGGCGAGGCGCGCTTCGCGCGTGGCCTGGCGCGCGATGATCGCGAGCACCTGCTCACGGCTGAAGCCGTTGCGGCTCATCACCCGCGCGACTTGCGTGTCGATGCTGCAATCGACGGTGAGCACGCGATTCACACGGTTCTTCCAGGTCCCGGACTCGACCAGCAACGGCACCACGACGATCACATAGGGTCCTTTCGCTTCGCGCTCTTCGCGCTCGGTTTCCGCGCGAATCAGCGGATGCGTGATGGCTTCGAGACGTTTGCGCGCGGTGTCGTCGCTGAACACGAGCGTGCGCATGCGCGCGCGATCGAGCGAGCCGTCGGCGGCGACGAACTCCGCGCCGAATTCGGCGGCGATGTGCGGCATCGCCAGGCCATGCGGCGCGGTGATGCGATGCGCGATCACGTCGGTATCGACGAGCGGCACGCCGCGCGCGGCGAACAGATTGGCAACCGTCGACTTGCCGCTACCGATGCCGCCGGTGAGTCCCACAACGAACATGCTTCAGCCTCCCAAAGCAAGGTAAAGCGGCGTGCCGGCAAATAGCGTGAGCGCACCGCCCGCCGCAAGAAATGGCCCGAACGGCAGCGGCTCCTCGAAGCGCATACGGCCGCGCCACGTCGCCGCGAGCCCGATCACGGCACCGGCCACCGCGGCGACCAGCACGATTTGCGGCAGCGCTGGCCAGCCGAGCCACGCGCCGAGCGCCGCGAGCAGTTTGAAGTCGCCATAGCCCATGCCTTCGATACCGCGCACGAGCCTGAACGCCCAATGCACGGCCCATAACGCCAGATATCCGAAGACAGCCCCGAGCACCGCATCATGCAGGTTCGTGAACATGCCGTTGAAATTGACGATCAGGCCGGCCCATAACAGCGGCAAGGTCAAGGAATCGGGCAGCAGATGCGTGTCGATATCGATCGCGCTCATCGCAAGCAACGTCGCGCACAGGCCGAACGCGGCGAGTGCCATCAGCGTCGGGCCGAACGCCATCAGTGCGCCTGCCGCGAACGCTGCGCTCGCGATTTCGAGCAGCGGATAGCGTGCGCTGATGTGCGTGCCGCATGCGGAACAGCGGCCGCGTAACAGCAGGTAGCTCAGCACCGGCAAGTTTTCCCACGCGCTCAGCACGTGGCCGCAATGCGGGCACGCGCTACGCGGCACCCACAGGTTGTAGCGCTCGGGCAGTCCGTCGCCGGGCTGCGGCGCGTCGGTGGCCTCGCTGATTTCGGCGCGCCACGCACGCTCGAGCATGATCGGCAGCCGATGCACGACCACATTCAGGAAGCTGCCAATCACGAGGCCGAGCACGATCGCGAACGCGATCTGCGCCCCGGCGGGCAGACTCGCGAGCGCGAGGCCGATATCGCCTGCAAAGCGGCCTGGCAGTAAGCCCGCGAGCAGGCTGGAGGAAGTTTGTGGCACGAGCGGTGGAGGAGCCTGTATGGTCATGAATTGGATTCGGCTGCGATGCTACACCACGTTGCCGAGTTGAATAATGGGAAGATACATCGCGATGACGAGGCCGCCGACCAGTGTGCCGAGCACGACGATCACGAGCGGTTCGCACAGGCTCGATAGCGTGCCGATCCTGTCGTCGACCTGGCGATCCGCAAGCGACGCGACATCGAGCAGCATGCTGTCGAGCGCGCCGGATTCCTCGGCGACCGCAACGGGCTGCACGACCTCGGCAGGAAAGCAGCGGGCCGCGCGCATCGCCGCGGCGAGCCTTTCGCCGCGCCGCAGTCTAATGGCGATGCTCGCGGTCGCCCGGTCGAAGAAGGCATTGCCGGTTGCCTGCGTGAGCGAATCTAACGCGTCGGCGAGCGGTGTGCCAGCGGACAGCAGGGTGCCGAGCGCGCGACTCCACCGCGCTGCGCACAGCGTGCGCAGCAGCGGGCCGGCCACTGGCAGGTTGAGCGACAGGCGAGCGAAGCGGATGCGCGCGCTGATCGATCGACGCAGCACGAATGTGATGGCCGAGCTCATTGCGAGCATCAGCACGAACAGCGGCACACTCCAGCGCGCGGCACCCGCCGAGAGCGCCAGCACGAACTGCGTCGGCGCGGGCAGCCTGGCGCCGAAGCCATCGAAGATCTGCTTGAACGTCGGCACGACCCACACCAGCAACGCGGCGGTTATCGCGATCGCGAGCAGCAGGATCGCGACTGGATAGGTGAGAGCCGCGCGCACCTTTGCACGCTGTGCGGCGGCGCGTTCGCGATCGTCGGCGAGGCGGGCGAGCACGGTGACGAGCGCGCCCGCCGCTTCGCCCACCTCGACGAGTTGGCAATACAGCGCATTGAACTGCGCCGGGTGCCGCTCCAAGGCCGCCGAAAACCGCAGGCCGGCGGTGATGTCGCGCGCGACCGTGCCGACGATGCGCGGCATGCCTTGCCGCTGCCCCGACGCCGGCGTCTGTGCGAGCAGTTCGAGCGCGGGCGCGAGCGGCAAGCCGGCACGCAGGAGACTGGAAAGTTGCCGCGTGAACAGCGTGACATCGGCCGCGCTGGTCTTCGGGCGTGGCGCCGGGCCTTGCGTTGCGACTTCGACGATAAAGAGGCTGTCGCGTTTGAGCAGCGTGCGCGCGGCGCTCGCGTCGGGCGCGATCAGCGTGCCGCTATGGCGCTTGCCGTCCGCGTCGACGCCGCGCCATCTGAAGCGCAGGTCGGCTGAGACGGGCCGTGTCGGTGACTGCGCGGCGGTACTCATGCGACCTCCGTGGCGGCGAGCGCTTCGGCGAGACTGGTGGTGCCGTCGCGTACGCGCGCTAGCGCCGCGTCGCGTAATGTCGCGACCTGTTCGGTCTGCGCGAGGCGGGCCAGCTCGTGCGCACCCGCGCTTGCGACGATCAGCTCGCGCATCGCTTCGGAAACGGGCATCACCTGATGGATGCCGACGCGCCCCCTATAGCCGATGCCATGGCAAGCCGCACAGCCGGTCGCCGCATACGGTTGCCAGCCGTCGAGCTCCTGTTCGCCGAAGCCAGCGGCGTGGAGCGCCGTCGCCGAATGCGGCGCGGGTGCGCGGCACGCGACGCATAGTCGCCGCACCAGCCGCTGCGCGGTCACCATCCGCAGCGCGGCTGCAAGATTGTACGGCTCGACACCGATATCGATGAGCCGCGCGATGGCCGCGGGCGCGTCGTTCGTATGCAGCGTGGACAGCACGAGGTGGCCGGTTTGCGCGGCCTTCACGGCGACGTCGGCGGTTTCGTTATCGCGGATTTCGCCGACCATGATCACGTCCGGGTCCTGACGCAGGAACGCGCGCAGTGCGACCGCGAACGTTAGCCCGGCTTTTTCGCGCACGCTGACCTGGTTGATACCGGCCAGCTGGATCTCGGCCGGATCTTCCACTGAGCAGAGGTTGCGTGCCTCGCCGTTCAGCAGATTCAGGAAGCAGTACAGCGACAGCGTCTTGCCACTGCCCGTTGGTCCGGTGACGAGCATCAGACCGTGCGGCGCGCGGATCGCGGCGTCCACGGCTTCGCGCTGCCGCGGATCGAGGCCGAGCGAATCGAGCGAAAGATCAGCGGGCAGCGCGTCGAGCCGTCGTAGCACGAGCTTTTCGCCGAACAGCGTCGGCAGTGAATTGACGCGGTAATCCTCGAGTCGCCCGGGCGACGTCGCGAGGCGTAGCCGGCCGTCTTGCGGCACGCGTCGCTCGGCGATGTCCATGCGCGCGAGCACCTTCACCCGCGTGACGAAGGCATCGCGTAGATGCGCGGGCGGCCGCGGGATTTCATGCAGTACGCCGTCGATGCGCAGCCGCACACGCCAGCCGTGCTCGGCCGGCTCGATGTGGATATCGGACGCATTGCGCCGCGTCGCTTCGTGCAACGTGTCGGTCAACAGACGCACGGCCGGGGCGTTGTCCGGATCGTTCAGATTCGTTGCGTTGGATTCGCCGTCGGCAGCGAGTGGGCGCGGCAATGCCGCAGCGGTGGCAAAGGGTGTTTGCATGAGAGACCGGTGATGAACCGCCTGTAGAACATGACGGCTTCATCTTCCGGATGCGGGCGTCCGAATGCCATTCGGCCATTCGGCTAATGGCGCGCGTCGCGAGCCCGTGCAATGCTGACCATGAATTAGCGAGCGACTGTGCGGGCTTCAGCCTGACCTTGCTTTTCCGGCCTTGGTGCGCGACGGCGGTTTGAACAGCTTGACGGTGCGGATTGCCTGATCGTCGCTGCGCATCACTTCGAGCTTGGTGTCGCCGATGCGCACGCAGACGTCGCCGTCGGGAATGTCTTCGAGAATTTCGAGAATGAGGCCGTTGAGCGTTTTGGGGCCATCGGTGGGCAGCGCGAGTTGCAGCCAGCGGTTCAGCTCGCGCAACGGCATGCTGCCGGCGACGATGCATTCGCCCGCTTCGTTCCAGCCGCCGCGCGAACTGGCGCCACGCGGAATCGACGTGGTGAATTCGCCGATCAGCTCCTCGATGATGTCTTCCGGCGTGACGAGGCCTTGCAGTTCGCCGTATTCGTTGACGACGAGCGCGATGCGGTGCCGGCTCTCCTGGAAGTATTGCAACTGCGGGAACACCGGCGTGCCGCTTGGCACGAAATACGGTTCGGCGAGCAGCTCGCGCAAGGTATCGCGTTCGAGCTCCTGGTTGTGCAGCGCTGACAGGGTCTTGCGCACGTGCAGCACACCGAGCACTCGGTCGATGTCGCCCTGGTAGACGATCAGTTTGTTGTGATAGCAGGTCTCCAGTTGATGCAGGATCTGTTCGAACGGTGCATCGAAGTCGAGCGCTTCGATGCGGCGACGCGGGATCATCACGTCATCGACCGAGATGTTTTCGAGGTCGAACAGATTCAGCAGGATGCTGCGGTGTTTGGTCGGCATGAAGCTGCCCGACTCGAGCACGATGGTGCGCAGTTCTTCGGTGGACAGGCGCTGATCGCGCGCGCCCTTCGTATTAATGTGCAGCACGCGCAGGATGCCGGTGGCGAACAGGTTGACGAACCAGATCACCGGTTTCGCGATGCGCATCAATGGCGCGATCAGCAGGCTCGCGGGCAGCGCGATTTTCTCGGGAAAGGTTGCGCCGACGATCTTCGGCGTGATTTCTGCGAACACGATGATTAGGAAGGCGACGATACCGGTCGCGATCGACAGCACGAGGCTATTGCGGCCGAACGTATGCAACGCGAGCGATGTAGTCAGTACCGGAATGATCGTGTTGAACAGGTTGTTGCCGATCAGGATCACGCTCAGCAACTGATCGGTTTTCGCAAGCAGTCCCTGGGTAGTTTTCGCGCCGAGGGTGTTTTTGCTGGCGAGATGTTTGAGCCGATGACGGTTCAGCGCCATCATCGCTGTCTCGGAAATGGAAAAGAAGGCGGAGCAGACAAGCAGCAGAAGGACGGCGCCGATCTGCGCCCATAAGGGAAGTTGTTCCACGCGTCGTGAAAAATAAGGGAAAGGATGGAGAGAATATAGCAGAGGGGGCCACGCGCTCCGCCGTGAACGGCGGCTGACGCCGCTCGAACGACAACGTCGCGACGTGCGCGCTGGGCCTGTCTAGCCGGAGGAAAAGAATGCAGCGAAAGGCAGCACGACAGTAGCAAAAAGGTGCCGCGCAAAACAAAAAACCGCCGAGCATTGCTGCGGCGGTTTTTGAACCTTGAGCTAACAAGGGGAAATCTGGTCGGGGTGAGAGGATTCGAACCTCCGGCCTCTACGTCCCGAACGTAGCGCTCTACCAGGCTAAGCTACACCCCGATTTGGTACTGCTGACTCGACTCGGACTAATTCGTCGTTTCAGTCTCGTTCAAGACTGTCTTGCCGTCGAGTAAGAACATAATTCTAGCAGGCTCTCTTTGAAAATGGAATGGGGAAATGAAGAAATTGCTGCCGCGGCTGCTTGCGCTTCCTGTTTCGCGCACTCGAGCGTGTGGTCGAGCGCGCCCGATCGCGTGATCGCGTCGAAAATCGTATCGAAACGGTCGGTGCCACCTTGCTCGATGGCTTCGCGCGCGAGCGCCGATTGCTCGGGCGTGCCACGTTCGATCAGATAGATGAGCGGCAGCGTCGGTTTGCCTTCGCGCAGATCGTCGCCGGCGTTCTTGCCCATCGACTCGGCCGTGCCCGTGTAGTCGAGCCAGTCGTCCATGATCTGGAACGCGGTGCCGATGCGGCGGCCATATTCGGCGGCGGCGGCTTCGGTTTTCGCGTCCGCGCCGGCGAGCACCGCGCCGAGTTGGGCGGCCGCCTCGAACAACTTTGCGGTTTTGTAGCGGATCACCTGCATGTAGCGGGCTTCGTCGACGTCGGCATCGTGCATGTTCAACAACTGCAGCACTTCGCCTTCGGAGATGATGTTGGTCGCCTCCGACAGAATTTCCATCACGCGCATCTTGCCCACGCCGACCATCATCTGGAACGAGCGCGAATACAGGAAATCACCGACCAGCACGCTCGCGGCGTTGCCGAACAGCGCGTTGGCGGTCTGGCGGCCGCGCCGCAGGTCGGACTCGTCGACCACGTCGTCATGCAGCAGCGTGGCCGTGTGAATGAATTCGACGACCGCGGCAAGCTCGTGCCGGTGTCCCGTCGTGTCGCCCAGCGCGCCCGCCACCAGCAACAGCAGCGCGGGCCGCAGCCGCTTCCCGCCGGCGCTGATGATGTACTCGGAAATCTGGTTGATCAGCATCACGTCCGACGCAAGACGTTGCCGGATGACGCGATTGACCTGCTGCATGTCTTCGGCGATCGGAGCAAGCAGGCTGGCGACGTTGGGGGAGGTGGTGGCAGTCGACGACATGATGGCTGAATTGGGTAGTGCCGCGAATTATAAGGCGATCGGGGCGCTTCCGGGTCGTCGGCTGCCGTGCGGATGCTTTCCGCATGGTGCGAGGGCCGCTCGCCAAGGGCGTCTGCGGGCCGCCGCGCGTCGCTGGTTTAGTCTCTGCGAGCGCCTGCGAGAGAGGGCGAGCCCGAACGATAGTCGGTTTGGTAAGCAGGTTTTGACCGAGCAGCTAACTCTATGTATAATTGAGAGTTTCCGCGCGCGGTGCGTGGGAAAAATGAATACAGAGTGAGGTTTTCAATGTACGCGGTCATAAAAACCGGTGGCAAGCAGTACAAGGTTGCCGTCGGCGAAAAACTTAAAGTAGAACAGATACCGGCAGACATTGACGCTGAAATCACGCTCGACCAGGTTCTCGCAGTGGGCGAAGGCGAATCGATTAAGTTCGGTACGCCGCTGGTCAGTGGGGCTTCCGTCAAGGCTACCGTCGTGTCGCAAGGGCGTCACGCCAAAGTGACGATCTTCAAGATGCGTCGCCGGAAGCACTACCAGAAGCATGGCGGCCACCGCCAGAACTATACCGAACTGCGCATCGACGCGATCAACGCGTAAGCGCACCGGTTAAGGAGCAAATCAAATGGCACACAAAAAGGCAGGCGGATCGTCCCGGAACGGCCGCGACTCCGAATCGAAGCGCCTCGGCGTTAAGGTTTACGGCGGCCAGGCTATCAACGCTGGTGGCATCATCGTGCGTCAGCGCGGTACGCGTATGCACGCTGGCGAGAACGTCGGCATGGGCAAGGATCACACCCTGTTCGCGCTGAAGGACGGCCACGTCCAGTTCTCGACGAAGGGCGCGGCGAAGAAGCACACCGTTTCCGTCGTCCCGGCAGCCTGAGTTTAATCAGGCACGGGCTTCAGGACCGGAAAAGGCCCCGCGAAGTTCGCGGGGCTTTTTTTATTGCGGCGCCTCTTTCGTGTGGCGCCGAAGCCGCGCAGCCGACAGCTCATCACCGGCGACTATGCCGTTCGGTCGATTGATCAACGCGCGGCGCGCGCGGCAAAATAGCAAGCATCCAATCAGTATCAACCCCTGCATCGAATCGGGCAGTACACCACGGGACGGAGTAACGCATGAAGTTCATTGACGAAGCGAGGATTGAAGTCATCGCCGGCGACGGAGGGGATGGCAGCGCGTCGATGCGCCGCGAGAAGTTCGTTCCGTTCGGCGGTCCCGATGGCGGTGATGGCGGCCGGGGCGGCAGCGTGATCGCGGTTGCTGACCGCAACATCAACACGCTGATCGACTACCGCTACGCGAAAAAACATCTGGCGCGCAACGGCGAAAACGGCCGCGGCTCCGATTGCTACGGCAAGGGCGGCGACGACATCACGCTGCGCATGCCGGTTGGCACGACCATCACGGACATGGAAACCGGCGAGCTGATCGCAGATCTGACCGAGCACAACCAGAGCGTGCAAATCGCGCAAGGCGGCGCCGGCGGTCTCGGCAACCTCCATTTCAAGTCCAGCACGAACCGCGCGCCGCGTCAAAAGACCGACGGCAAGCCGGGCGAGCGCCGCATGGTCCGCCTCGAACTGAAAGTGTTGGCCGACGTCGGTCTGCTCGGCATGCCCAATGCAGGCAAGTCGACGTTCATCTCGTCGGTGTCGAACGCGAAGCCAAAAATTGCCGATTACCCGTTCACCACACTCGCGCCGAACCTCGGCGTCGTGCGCGTCGGACCGAGCCGCAGCTTTGTGATTGCGGACATTCCGGGGCTGATCGAAGGCGCGGCGGAAGGCGCCGGCCTCGGCCATCAATTCTTGCGTCACCTGCAACGTACCGGGCTGCTGCTGCATATCGTCGACATCGCACCGTTCGATGAATCGATCGATCCGGTCGCGGAAGCGAAGGCGATCGTCAACGAACTGCGCAAGTACGACGAAGAGCTCTATCAGAAGCCGCGCTGGCTCGTGCTGAACAAGCTGGACATGGTGCCTGAGGACGATCGCGAAGCGCGCGTGGCGGCTTTCCTCGAAGGTTTCGGCTGGGATGGTCCGGTGTTCGAGATCTCGGCTCTGACCGGCCAGGGCTGTGAAAATCTTTGCTATGCGGTGTTCGACTACCTCGCCGAGCACTCGGACGCGCAACGCGCGGCCGAAGCCGAAGACCTCGCCTCCGACGTGCGTTTCCGCGAGGGGACGCAAGTACCGGCCGCGACCCGCGAAGCCGGCACCGATCCGCAGGAATAACAACTCGAGCGCCGGCGCCTGCGGCGGGTGTCGGCATGCATCACGCGTCATCTTGGGAGACAGCGCACAATGCGTTCCGTCATCGCAGATTCACGGCGATTGGTCGTCAAAGTCGGTTCGAGCCTCGTCACAAACGACGGACGCGGCCTCGATCATGCGGCCATCGGCCGCTGGGCCGCGCAAATTGCCGCACTGCGCGCGCAGGGCAAGGAAGTCGTGCTGGTCAGTTCGGGCGCGATCGCCGAGGGCATGCAGCGGCTCGGCTGGAACAAGCGGCCGCGTGAAATCGATGAATTGCAGGCGGCTGCGGCGGTCGGCCAGATGGGCCTCGCGCAAGTGTACGAAAGCCGCTTTGCCGAGCATTCCATCCAGACTGCGCAGATCCTGCTCACTCACGCCGACCTCGCCGACCGCGAGCGCTATCTGAATGCGCGCTCCACGCTGCTCACGCTGCTGCGGCTCGGTGTCGTACCGATCATCAACGAGAACGACACGGTCGTCACCGACGAAATCAAGTTCGGCGACAACGACACGCTCGGCGCGCTGGTCGCCAATCTGATCGAGGGCGACGCGCTGATCATTCTGACGGACCAGCAAGGGCTCTTCACTGCCGATCCGCGCAAGAACCCGAACGCGACGCTCGTCCAGCAAGCCGACGCCGGCGCGCCCGATCTGGAAGCGATGGCGGGCGGCGCGGGCTCGAGCCTCGGCCGCGGCGGCATGCTGACCAAAATTCTTGCCGCGAAGCGCGCAGCCCATAGCGGCGCCAATACGGTGATCGCGAGTGGGCGCGAAGCGGACGTGCTGCTGAGACTGGCGGCCGGCGAGGCGATCGGCACGCAGCTGATCGCGCGCACCGCGCGCATGGCGGCGCGCAAGCAATGGATGGCCGATCACCTGCAGGTGCGCGGCCACGTCGTGATCGATGACGGCGCGGTCGAAAAATTGACCGCCGGCGGCAAGAGCCTGCTGCCGATCGGCATCGTCGGCGTGCAGGGCGCTTTCGCGCGCGGCGAGGTGATCGCGTGTCTGAGCGCGTCGGGCCGTGAAGTCGCACGTGGTTTGACGAACTACAGCAGCGCGGAAACCAAGCTGATCCAGCGTCGTCCGAGCGGCGAAATCGAGTCGGTGCTGGGCTATATGCTGGAGCCCGAGCTGATTCACCGCGACAATCTCGTGCTGATTTGATCTTTCAGGATGCGAGCGCACAAAGCGCCGACAAAAAAGCCGTTCCGGCGCAGGCTGGAACGGCTTTTTGTCGTCATGCGTAGGCAACGGCGCCTGAATCAGGTGTGCCGCACAAACGGCCTCAATGAATCTGCGACGTCTGCGTGCGCTTGTAACGAATGTTCTCGACGATGCGCTGCGCGTTGCCGGTCGGAATCTTGTTCGCGCACATATAGTCCTGATACAGCGCGGCCTGGTACGCGTTCAGCGCACCGTTTTCGATGCGCGAAAACTGGTTCGCGACCGTCGTGTCCCAGCCGTCGTGATCGGCGTTGAGGCCCGCGTACTGACGCCATTCATACGTATCGCAGCGGATGCCCTCGTAATTGACGTTGCGCGCGCCGCCCGGGCTCGTGACGACCACCGTGTAACGCACGACACCGTCGTCGCCGACGCTGACCGATTTCGGGTCGATCGCGAATTGCAGCGGCGTATTGCCGGAGACCTCGAACGGCAGCAGGTTCGTGTCGGTGGGCAGCGGCGGCAACGTGTCGACCTTGTTTTCAACCCAGTTGCTCTTACGATCCAGCAGATAGACGAACTCGCTGTCGTCTTTATTGGTCGGTTTGCCGGCGCTCGAACAGCCTGCCAGCAGGGCGCCGGTGGCGACGCATGCCACGGCGAGTGCAAATGCTTTCAATCTGATTCCCTCGAAAGACGGACGCGGCCCGAAGGCCGCGCCAGAGAGAGGCGGCGTGAGCCGCCGCCTTGGAATGGTTAATCGCGCACCCCTCGTCGGACTGACGGGGCGCCGACCTCGTCGGCTTCGGCCGTTTCGTGCTCATGCTCCGGTGCAATGTTTGCATCCGGTGAGCCGGGGCCGCAATCCGGCACGACCAGCACGCGCGTCGAAGTTTCGACACTGACCGAACTTACGGTAGTGACGGTGGTGACCACCGTGCTTACCGCGGAATCCGGCGGGCTTTGCATCGACGACGCTATCCGAGGATAACGCGACCCATGATGCCCGCCAGGTTTTTCCGCACGCGGCGCAGGCCGGCGCATGAAACGGGACAACTCCGTCAGCGCCAACTGATACACATCCCGCTTGAACTCGATCACACAGTCGAGCGGTACCCAATACTCGTTCCAACGCCACGCATCGAACTCAGGGTGGTCGGTGGCGCGCAGACAGATGTCGCAGTCGCGTCCTACCATCCGGAGCAAAAACCAGATTTGTTTCTGGCCGCGGTAATGACCGCGTACTTCGCGCTTGATGAACTTGTCAGGCACCTCATAACGCAACCAGTCGCGCGTGCGACCGATCACCTTGACGTGCTCAGGAAGCAGTCCGGTCTCTTCGTGTAACTCCCGATACATCGCTTGCACGGGGGTCTCGCCATATTTGATGCCCCCTTGCGGAAACTGCCAGGAATGTTCACGGAGCCGTTTGCCCCAAAACACCTCGTTGTGCGCGTTCAAGAGGATGATGCCGACGTTCGGGCGAAAGCCTTCACGATCCAGCATACAACCACCTTCGAATCCTTTAAAATTGCTTTGATTATAAACAGATAACGGACCCTACGCACCGAATCGCATGAGATTGCCGCGATTCGCCGCAACAGCCCGTGTTTGCGGTAGCCTGTCGGTTTTGCGTGCCCGATCCCTTGCGAGAGGCTTTGCGCGGCGGTTTCGGCGCCGCACGGGGGCAGGGCGCCGCCAGTCGGGCGAACCCCGCTGGCTTCGCCGCTGATCTGTGTCGATTTTCCCCATGTTTTCACCTTTTCTGGCGGTCCCACCGGAAGCCGCCGCTTTTGGACACCTTGAATGAAAGCTTCCCGTTTCTTTATCGGCACCCTCAAAGAAGCGCCCGCCGACGCCGAAATCATCAGCCACAAGCTCATGGTGCGCGCGGGCATGATCCGCCGCGTCGCGGGCGGTATCTACAACTACCTGCCGGTCGGCCTGCGTTCGATCCGCAAGGTGGAAGCGATCGTGCGCGAGGAAATGAACCGGGCAGGCGCCATCGAGCTGTTGATGCCGGCCGTGCAGCCGGCCGAACTGTGGCAGGAATCGGGCCGCTGGGAAAAGTATGGTCCCGAGCTGTTGCGCTTCAAGGACCGCAAGCAGGCCGATTTCGTGATGGGCCCGACGCACGAGGAAGTCGTGACCGACATCGCGCGCAACCAGATCAAGAGCTATCGCCAGTTGCCGGTCAACTTCTATCAGATCCAGACGAAGTTCCGCGATGAGATCCGTCCGCGTTTCGGCGTGATGCGCGGCCGCGAATTCATCATGAAAGACGCGTACTCGTTCGACAAGGACGCGGAAGGTCTGCGCGAGTCGTATCGCAAGATGTACGACGCTTACGTGCGCATCTTCACGCGCCTCGGCCTCGAGTTCCGCGCGGTCGCGGCGGACAACGGCTCGATTGGCGGCAGCGGCTCGCATGAGTTCCACGTGATCGCCGACACCGGCGAAGACGCGATCGCCTATTGCCCGAGTTCCGATTTCGCCGCGAACGTCGAGGCCGCCGACGCGCTGCCGCTGATCGCGCAACGCGCCGCGCCGGCCGAGGACATGAAAAAGACCGCGACGCCCGGCAAGGCGAAGTGCGAGGCGGTCGCCGAACTGCTGAACATTCCGCTCGAGCGCACGATCAAGTCGGTCATTCTCGCCACCGAAAACGAAGGCGCCGAGCCGACCATCTGGCTGCTGATGCTGCGCGGCGACCACGACCTGAACGAGATCAAGGTCGGCAAGCTGCCCGGCCTCGCCGACTTCCGCATGGCGACCGAAGCCGAGATCATCGAGACGTTCGGCACGCCGCCGGGTTATCTCGGTCCGATCAACACGAAGAAGCCGGTCAAGGTGATCGCCGACAGCACGGTCGCGAACATGAGCGACTTCGTGGTCGGCTCGAACGAGGTCGACTATCACACCACCGGCGTGAACTGGGGCCGCGACCTGCCGGAGCCGGTCGTCGCCGACATCCGCAACGTGAAGAAGGGCGATCCGTCGCCGGACGGCAAGGGCGTGCTCGACATCTGCCGCGGCATCGAAGTGGGCCACGTGTTCCAGCTCGGCACGAAGTACTCCGAAGCGATGAACGCGACCTGTCTCGACGAAACCGGCAAGCCGCGGCCGATGGAAATGGGCTGTTACGGTATCGGCGTCACGCGTATTCTCGGCGCCGCGATCGAACAGAATTTCGACGACAAAGGCATCATCTGGCCGGAGTCGATCGCGCCGTTCGAAGTCGTGCTGTGCCCGATGGGCTACGACCGCAGCGACGCGGTACGTGAGCAGGCCGACAAGCTGTACGCGGAACTCGTCGCGGCCGGCATCGACGTGATCCTCGACGATCGCGGCGAGCGTCCGGGCGTGATGTTCGCCGACTGGGAACTGATCGGCGTGCCGCATCGGCTGGTGATCGGCGACCGCGGGCTGAAGGACGGCAAGATCGAGTATCAGGGCCGTCGCGACGCCGAAGCGACGCTGCTGCCAGTCGCGGACGCCGCGCAGACCGTGATCGACAAAGTGCGCGCGGCGCTCGCGAACTAAGCGGGGCGGGCAGTGGAGTACACCTTCCTGTCCGCGACGGTGCTGCTGATCCTGATCACCGATCCGCTCGGCAACATCCCGATCTTCATCAGCTGTCTGCGTGGGGTGTCGCCGGAGCGCCGCACGGTGGTGATCCTGCGCGAGGTCGCGATCGCGTTTGCGATCCTGCTGGTGTTCATGGTGCTCGGGCAGAGCTTTCTGCGCATGATGAGCCTGAGTGACCAGTCGCTGCGGATCGGCGGCGGCATCGTGCTGTTTCTGATCGCGCTGCGCATGGTGTTTCCGCATCCGGACGGTCCATTCGGCGGCGACGCGCGCGGCGGCGAGCCGCTGATCGTGCCGCTCGCGATTCCGGCGCTCGCAGGTCCGTCGGCGTTGGCGACCGTCATGCTGCTGACCTCGCAGGCGCCGGGCAAGACGTTCGAGTGGGTCGGCGCGCTGACCGTCACGATGATCATCTGCGCGATCGTGCTGATGCTCGCCGAGCGCATTCAGGCGTGGCTCGGTGAACGGGTGATGGCGGCGTTCGAGCGGCTGATGGGGCTGGTGCTCGTCGCGATTTCAGTCGAGATGATGCTCGGCGGGATCCGCTCTTTCGTGCACAAGTTGTAAGGCGGGAGCCGGTGCGCGAGCCGCCACCGTCGCAGCCATAAAAAAAGCAGCCGGGCAGGCTGCTTTTTTTCGCCGGTACGCGGATGCGCCGCTCACGCCCCCTCGGTCAACGCCCGAATGGTCGGCAGATTGCGCCAGTAGCCCTTCGCATCCATCCCGCAGCCGAACACGTACCGGTCCGGCACTTCGAAGCCGCAGTAATCAGGGCGCAGCGGCTTCGCCTTCGGAATGATCTTCTCGCACAGCACCGCGGACAGGAAGCGCTTCGCGCCCATCGCGAGAATGCGGTCGCGGATCGCGGCCATCGTCTCGCCTTCGTCGAGGATGTCGTCGAGCACGAGCACCACGCGATCCTTGACCGACTCGGCCGGCGCGACGCGCCATTGCATCTCGTTGCTGCCCTTCGTCGTATTGCGGTAGCGCGTCAGATGGATGTAGTCGAACTCGAGCGGGAAATCGAGGTGCGGCAGCAGCATGCCGGTGAACACCGCGGCGCCGCCCATCACCGACAGCACGAGCGGGAAGTCCTCGCTCATCTCGTCGCGGATGGCGGCCGCCATGCGGGTGATTGACGCAGTGACGTCCGAGGCCGAAACGATCTCTTCGGAATGTTGAAAAATCTGCAGGGCTTCTTCGCGGTTCATGACGTCTGACGGCCGATAACTGTATACATAGTGTGAGTGGCAACATCCCGAGGGACGTTCCCGCGAGGGACGACGCGATGCGCTACAGAATAAACCCGCACGATGCCGAAGTCAGCCACGCCGCGCATCGGCGCGAGCGCGCGCCGGTCCCATCAAGCTTAGCGCATGCCGGGCATCATGCCCTTCATGCCGCGCATCATCTTCTGCAGGTTGCCGCCCTTGAGCTTCTTCATCATCGTGCGCATCTGTTCGTACTGGTTCAGCATGCGGTTGACTTCCTGCACCTGCACGCCCGCGCCCGCGGCGATGCGGCGCTTGCGGGTCGCCTTGATCAGTTCGGGTTTGGCGCGCTCGGCCGGCGTCATCGAGTTGATGATGCCTTCCATGCGGCGCATCTGCTTCTCGGCCTGGCTCATGTCGGCGCCGGCGGCGGCCTGCTGGAACTGCGCGGGCAGCTTGTCCATCAGCGACGACAAGCCGCCCATGCCCTTCATTTGCGAGAGCTGCGCGCGGAAATCGTTGAGGTCGAAGTCGCCGCCTTTCTTGACCTTGTCGGCGAGCTTCTGCGCGGCCTGCACGTCGACGCCGCGCTGCGCTTCCTCGACGAGCGCGAGAATATCGCCCATGCCGAGAATCCGGCTCGCCATGCGGTCGGGGTGGAATACTTCGAGGCCGTCGAGCTTTTCGGCGACGCCCACGAACTTGACCGGCTTGCCCGTCACGTGACGCACCGACAGCGCCGCGCCGCCGCGCGAATCACCGTCGAGCTTGGTGAGCACGACGCCGGTGAGCGGCAGCGCATCGCTGAACGCCTTCGCGGTGTTGACCGCGTCCTGACCGAGCATCGCGTCGACGACGAACAGCGTTTCCGCCGGCTTCAGCTCGGCGTGCAGCGCGGCGATTTCCTGCATCATCGCTTCGTCGATACCGAGACGTCCGGCCGTGTCGACGAGCAGCACGTCGTGATAGTGGCGCTTGGCCCAGTCGACCGCGGCGCGCGCGATGTCGACCGGCTTCTGGTTCGGCTCCGATGGGAAGAAGTCCGCGCCGACCTGCTCGGTCACCGTTTTCAGCTGCGCGATAGCGGCGGGACGATAGACGTCGCACGAAACCGTCAGCACCTTCTTCTTGTACTTCTCGCGCAGCAGCTTCGCGAGCTTGCCGACCGTGGTCGTTTTACCGGCGCCCTGCAGACCCGCCATCAGGATGATCGCAGGCGGCGTGACGGCGAGATTGAGTTCGGAGGCCTTGCCCTCGTAATCGCCGCCGATCACCGCGGTCAGCTCGCGCTGCACCACGCCGACGAGCGCCTGACCCGGCGACAGGCTGGCGATCACTTCCTCGCCGAGCGCCTTCTCCTTGACCTTCGCGATGAACTCGCGCACGACGGGCAGCGCCACGTCGGCCTCGAGCAGTGCGAGACGCACCTCGCGCAGCATTTCCTGGGTGTTCGCCTCGGTGAGCCGGGCTTCGCCGCGCAGCGTCTTGACGACGCGCGCCATCCGTTGAGTCAGATTGTCGAGCATGGGGAGCGATGAACGGTGGGGCCCGCGCAGCGCGCGAAGCAGAAGGCGTCGCGGGGAAGGGCCCTAGTGTAAACTTCGAATATGGATATTGTACTGTATGCCCTCACCGCGCTTCTCTACGGCGGTCTTGCCGTGGCCGGCTGGCGCTCGCACCGGCACGCGGCCGTGCGTCCGCTGCTCGAGAGCGTGCCGCCGCTGCCCGATCAAGCCGTGCACGCGGGCGCTCTGGTGGCCTCTGGCATGAGCGCGCCCGGGCGCGCGCTGTTATTCGTCGCGCTGCTCGCTCACGGCGTACTGCTGCATACCACGATCTTCCCGCAGAACGCGATGGTGTTCGGCTTCGCGTTCGCGCTGTCGGCGATGTTCTGGCTCGGCGCCGGCATCTACTGGATCGAAAGCTTCTTCTTCCCGCTCGACGGACTGCGCCTGCTGGTGTTGCCGCTCGCGTGCGCCGCATCGCTGCTGCCGCTCGCGTTCGGCGGCGTGCGCGTGCTGCCGTATGCGGCCGCGCCGATGTTCAAGCTGCACTTCCTGATCGCGAACATAGCGTACGGTCTGTTCGCGATCGCCGCGCTGCACGCGGTGCTGATGCTGGCGGTCGAGCGGCGTTTGCATTCGATGCGCGGCGCTCTCGCGCAGCGACACGCGGCGTCGGGCAACGGCTGGTGGTCGAGCTGGCTCGACACGCTGCCGCCGCTGCTCACACTCGAGAAGCTGCTGTTCCGTCTGATCGGCGCCGGCTTCGTGTTGCTTACGCTGACGCTGCTGTCGGGCATCCTGTTCAGCGAGCAACTGCTCGACCGCGCGTTGCGGCTCGATCACAAAACTGTGTTCGCGATTCTTTCGTGGGTGATGTTCGGCGCGCTGCTGACGGCGCGCAAGGTGTCCGGCTGGCGCGGCCGTGCGGCATTGCGCTGGGTGCTGGCCTCGTTCGTCGCGCTGTTGCTCGCGTACGTCGGCAGCCGTTTCGTTTTAGAGGTGCTGTTGCACCGGCCTGTAGTGTGAGCGTCCCCATGCGACAAATCTTTTTGTTGATTCTGCTGTTCATCGTCGGACAGTGGCTCGTGAAGGCACTGCGCCGCCACGACACGCAACGCACCGGCGCGCGCGGCGCCAACGGTGCCGGCGCCGCGAATGGCGGCGCGCGTTCTTCGAATGGACAACAGCCGCAGCTTGCCGAACCGATGATTCGCTGCGTCGAGTGCGGCGTGCACGCACCGAAGAGCGATTCGGTCAGCGTCGCGGGGCAGGCGTTCTGTTGCGCCGCGCACGCGCAGCGTCACGGCGCGCGTCCGAGCGGCCGCGACGCCCGATGAGCGACGTCTTCACCGTCGATGCCGACGGCTGGGTTCCCGCCGCACGCAAGCTCCCCTCGCCGAACTTCGAAGCGCGGCCGCAAGGCGCGGTGCCGACCCTGATCGTCGTTCACAACATCAGCCTGCCGCCGAACGAGTTCGGCGGCACCGCGATTGCCGAGCTGTTCCAGAACACGCTCGACTGTGACGCTCACCCGTACTACGACTCGCATCTGCGCGGCGTGCGTGTGTCCGCGCATTTCGTGATTCATCGCGACGGCGCGCTCGAGCAGTTCGTGTCGTGCAACGAGCGCGCGTGGCACGCGGGACCGTCGAATTTTTTCGGCCGCGAGCGCTGCAATGATTTCTCGATCGGCATCGAGCTTGAAGGCAGCGACACCACCGCCTTCGAAGCGGCGCAATACCGCACGCTCGCCGCGCTAGTGAGCGCACTGAAGGCGCGCTATCCGATCGACGCGCTTGCTGGTCACTCCGACATCGCGCCCGGTCGCAAGACCGATCCCGGTCCACATTTCGAGTGGCCGCGGCTGCAACGCGACACGTTGCTCGACGGTCGGTATTTCCCCTATCTCAAGTTTTCCGAAACGCGGTAATCCCCCTTCGCACGATCTTGCGTGATCCGCAGAGAACGAGGCGCAGCCTGCTTCTCCGGGGAGCTTATGCGCGTCGCGCGACGCAAAAGTCAAGACTTCGAACGCAAATAAAACGGTTTGACCTGTCTCGAATCTCCACTATACTTGGTGCCGACAACTGAGTTTCGCACTATATCTTGTGTTGTGCTGTGAATAACCATGTGCATAACCGAGTGAATAAGAGTGGATAAGTCTGCGGCGCCCCGCTCCCCGAGCACGGCGCCGCAAGCATTCCAGGCAGCGAAAAAAATTCCTGGGGCGCAGCCGTTGGGGGATCTCCGGCCGCATCCAGAAGCATTCAGGAAAGGACCAGCCAGTGATCGCGACCGACCCGATGAAGACCGTCATCAAATCGAACCAGGCTTCCTCGCAGTTGCATCCCGCCAACCGGCGTAGCCGGCCTTCCTGCACCTCATCGCTCGCGCACGCGACGGCGCGGCGTTCGATTTAATCCGCGGCACCCGCCGCCATTTCCAAGACCAGGAGCTTTGCACATGCAAACCACCGACAACGTGACGACCCGGTACGAGGGCTCACCGACTGGCCAGGCTTTCGGCCAGACTCACGGCGCACAGTCGCTCGCGCCGCAAGCGAGCTACGCCGACTACAAGGTGATCCGCCGCAACGGCACCGTGGTGTCGTTCGAGCCGTCGAAAATCGCGATCGCCGTGACGAAGGCGTTCCTCGCCGTCAACGGTGGTCAGGGCGCGGCGTCGGCACGGGTGCGCGAACTGGTCGAGCAACTCACGCAGAACGTGGTGCGCGCGCTGCTGCGCAGCCGTCCGAACGGCGGCACGTTCCATATCGAAGACATTCAGGATCAGGTCGAACTCGCGCTGATGCGCGGCGGTGAGCACAACGTCGCGCGTGCTTACGTGCTGTATCGCGAGAAGCGCAACCAGGCGCGCGCACATGACGACCATGCAGATGCCGCGAGCACGCCGGGCCTGAACGTGACCGACAACGGCATCACGCGTCCGCTGGACATGGCCGCGCTGCGCGGCATCATCGAGTCCGCATGCGCGAACCTCGGCGACGCGGTGAGCGCCGAGCCGATCGTCGCGGAAACGGTGAAGAACCTGTACGACGGCGTGCCGATGAGCCAGGTGTACGACTCGGCCATCCTCGCTGCCCGCACGATGATCGAAAAGGACCCGGCTTACAGCCAGGTCACCGCGCGCATCCTGCTGCACACGATCCGCCGCGAGATCCTCGAAGAAGAAGTCACGCAAGCCGAAATGGGCGAGCGCTACGCCGAGTACTTCCCGCAGTTCATCAAGCGCGGCGTGCAAGCCGAGCTGCTCGACGACAAGCTGCTGCAGTTCGACCTGAAGCGTCTGGGCGCCGCGCTCGACGCGAACCGTGATCTGCAGTTCGGCTACCTCGGTCTGCAGACGCTCTACGACCGCTACTTCCTGCATCACGACAACGTGCGTATCGAAATGCCGCAGGCATTCTTTATGCGTGTCGCGATGGGTCTGTCGCTGAACGAGATCGACCGCGAAGCGCGCGCGATCGAGTTCTACAACGTGCTGTCGAGCTTCGACTTCATGAGCTCGACGCCGACGCTGTTCAACTCTGGCACGCGCCGCTCGCAGCTGTCGTCGTGCTACCTCACCACGGTCGACGACGACCTCGACGGCATCTACGAAGCACTCAAGGAAAACGCGCTGCTGTCAAAGTTCGCCGGCGGTCTCGGCAACGACTGGACGCGTGTGCGCGCGCTCGGCTCGCACATCAAGGGCACCAACGGCAAGTCGCAGGGCGTGGTGCCGTTCCTGAAGGTCGTCAACGACACGGCGGTCGCGGTGAACCAGGGCGGCAAGCGCAAGGGCGCGGTGTGCGCGTATCTCGAGTCGTGGCACCTCGACATCGAGGAGTTCCTCGAGCTGCGCAAGAACACCGGCGACGACCGTCGTCGCACGCACGACATGAACACCGCGAACTGGATTCCCGACCTGTTCATGAAGCGCGTGATGGAAGGCGGCGACTGGACGCTGTTCTCGCCGTCCACCTGCCCGGATCTGCACGACAAGTTCGGCGCCGAATTCGAAGCGGCTTACACGGCTTACGAAGACAAGGTCGCGCGCGGCGAGATCAAGCTGTTCAAGAAGCTTCCGGCGGCGCAACTGTGGCGCAAGATGCTCGGCATGCTGTTCGAAACCGGCCATCCGTGGATCACGTTCAAGGACCCGTGCAATGTGCGCTCGCCGCAGCAGCACGTCGGCGTCGTTCACTCGTCGAACCTGTGCACGGAAATCACGCTGAACACCAGCGACGCCGAAATCGCCGTCTGTAACCTCGGCTCGGTGAACCTCGTCGCGCACCTGAAGGAGCAGGCCGACGGCACGGTGGCGCTCGACCACGACAAGCTCAAGCGCACGATCAGCGTCGCGATGCGCATGCTCGACAACGTGATCGACATCAACTACTACGCGGTCGCCAAGGCGCGTAACTCGAACCTGAAGCACCGTCCGGTCGGCCTCGGCATCATGGGCTTCCAGGACTGCCTGCACGTGCTGCGCACGCCGTACGCGTCGCAGGAAGCGGTCGAGTTCGCCGATCGCTCGATGGAAGCGGTTTGCTACTACGCGTACTACGCGTCGACCGAGCTCGCCGAAGAGCGCGGCCGCTACTCGAGCTACCGCGGCTCGCTGTGGGATCGCGGCATCCTCCCGCAGGATTCGGTGGCGCTGCTCGCCGAAGCGCGCGGCGGTTATGTCGAGGTCGATTCGAGCGAGTCGATGGACTGGCCGGCGCTGCGCTCGCGCATCGCGACCTACGGCATGCGCAACTCGAACTGCGTGGCGATCGCGCCGACCGCGACGATCTCGAACATCATCGGCGTGTCGGCGTGCATCGAGCCGACCTATCAGAACCTGTACGTGAAGTCGAACCTGTCGGGCGAGTTCACGGTGGTCAACGACTACCTGGTGCGCGACCTGAAGGCGCGCGGTCTGTGGGACGAAGTGATGGTCGCCGACCTGAAGTACTTCGACGGCACGCTGTCGCGCATCGACCGCATCCCGGCCGACCTGCGCGCGATCTACGCGACCGCGTTCGAAGTCGATCCGGTGTGGCTCGTCGAGTCGGCCTCGCGTCGTCAGAAGTGGATCGACCAGGCGCAGTCGCTGAACATTTACATGGCGGGCGCATCGGGCAAGAAGCTCGACGAGATCTACAAGCTCGCATGGCTGCGCGGTCTGAAGACCACCTACTATCTGCGCACGATGGCGGCGACGCACGTCGAGAAGTCGACGGTCGCGCACGGCGCGCTGAACGCGGTGAGCTCGGGTCATGACGGCTCGGGTGGCGCAGGCGGCGCGGCAGGCGGCTTCGGCGTGGGCGGCGCGGCGGGTGGCGTGAGCGGCGGCTTCCAGGCAGCGGCAGCGACTGCCGCGGTCGCAGTCGAAGCGGCACCCGAAGCGGATGGTCCGGTCTGCATGATGCGTCCGGGCGATCCCGGCTTCGACGAGTGCGAGGCTTGCCAGTAACTAGAGGCAAGCAGCGGGAGCGATGCTTGCTAACTGCACACGAGGGTCGTAGGTGATGACCCGCAGGCGGCGAGCGACGCGCCCCGTTAATGAAGTAGAAGCAGGTCGATGAGCGGTGAGCAGTATCGAAGTCTCACCGCTCGTCGATGCAGCGAAGCAACACAGCAGTTGGCAACACCAGACGATCGCTCGACATGGCATCGCACCTCAACCGCCAACGCTGACGCAACACGCTCGACGCGGCTCACCGCCGACTCTCGCGATGAGCGATTCGCGCGGCATCGACCGGTCCATCGATCAGTCGGCGGATGCCGCGAACACGCTGCGCAATACATATAGATAGAGCAACGAAACGTCGTCTCGAAACGTTGCTCTTCGAGTTCGCAAAGGACCTCGGCAACACATGTTCAACACGCGATCATCACGCGTCACTCGATGCGTGACTGCATGAGTCACACGCAGCATGTCGAACAAAGTGTTGTATGAACGTAGCAACGCGAATCGAAAACAGGAATTTTCGCGAGTGAGCTCTTTTATCGCTCGTGAAAAGATGGTACAAACCGTTCTAAATTGATGGTGACATTTATGCTCAACTGGGATGACGAGATCACTGCCGTAACTCCCTCGAGCGCGACGCAACCGAACGTGTTGCGCAACGCTGCGGGGTCGGTTGTGGGTTCGCAAATCGGAACGCGTTCCGCTCCTCATGCTCCATCCGCTCAAGAAGTCTTCGCGAACGACATCGCTGTCGCTCCCGTCGCTCATGCTGCCAACGCGGCGGCCGCTTCCGAAGCGCGCGTCAATGTCGCCGACAAGCGCATCATCAACGGCCAGACTGACGTCAATCAGCTGGTGCCGTTCAAGTACAAGTGGGCCTGGGAAAAGTATCTGGCGGGTTGCGCCAACCACTGGATGCCGCAGGAAGTGAACATGTCGCGCGACATCGCCCTGTGGAAAGACCCGAACGGGCTGACCGAAGACGAGCGCCGCATCGTCAAGCGCAACCTGGGCTTCTTCGTGACGGCCGACTCGCTCGCCGCCAACAACATCGTGCTGGGCACTTACCGCCACATCACGGCGCCCGAATGCCGCCAGTTCCTGCTGCGCCAGGCGTTCGAAGAGGCGATCCACACGCACGCTTACCAGTACATCGTCGAGTCGCTCGGTCTCGACGAGGGCGAAATTTTCAACGCGTATCACGAGGTCCCGTCGATCCGCGCGAAAGACGAATTCCTGATTCCGTACATCCACGTGCTGACCGACCCGGCCTTCAAGACCGGTACGCTCGAAGCAGACCAGACGCTGCTGCGCTCGCTGATCGTGTTCGCCTGTGTGATGGAAGGCCTGTTCTTCTACGTTGGCTTTACGCAAATCCTGGCGCTCGGCCGCCAGAACAAGATGACCGGCGCGGCGGAGCAGTACCAGTACATCCTTCGCGACGAGTCGATGCACTGCAACTTCGGCATCGACCTGATCAACCAGATCAAACTCGAAAACCCGCACCTGTGGACGGCTGAGTTCCGCGCCGAAATTCGCGCGATCTTCCAGCAGGCGGTCGAGCTCGAATACCGCTACGCCGAAGACACGATGCCGCGCGGCGTGCTCGGCCTCAACGCGTCGATGTTCAAGAGCTATCTGCGCTTTATCTGCAACCGCCGTTGCCAGCAGATCGGTCTCGATCCGCTGTACCCGAACGAGGAAAACCCGTTCCCGTGGATGAGCGAGATGATCGACCTGAAGAAAGAACGCAATTTCTTCGAGACGCGAGTGATCGAATATCAGACTGGCGGTGCGCTTTCCTGGGAGTGAGCCGGGATTCGCGTCGCGGATGGTTTCATTGATGGGGATGCCGCCGCCTGTGGCCGCGGCGCCCCGGGTTAGGAGCAGAACGGCCTGATGCAAAGCGTGCCCGGTGCCTTGACGGCCCACAAACATGACAGGCACTTTGCGGACCCTTCAGTGGGATGGGCAAACTTCCCCCCGGAAAAAGCCGCTGGCGTCGTTGCCGGCGGCCCGATCAAGCAATTGCCGGCGTCGCGTCGCGACGCCGACCAGATTTGGCGCGCGGTGCCTTGGGGCACGGCGCGCCTTACCGCATTCATTAGCGTAAGCGCGTTGCACCTGCGTACGCCGATGAATAGCCCGCTTCGTAGCGCGCGCCCTGAGAAGCGTCCGCGGGAAGCGGGTTTTGACGAAGGGTGTAGTTTGAACTGACCTCATCTGAAAACCTGAAGGAGAAAATGATGGCAACTGCAAAGAAAGCCGCGGCCAAGAAGACCGCAGCAAAGAAGACCGCAGCCAAGAAGGCTGCTCCGGCTAAGAAGGCTGCTCCGGCCAAGAAGGTCGCCGCGAAGAAGGTCGCAGTGAAGAAGGTCGCAGCGAAGAAGGTTGCAGCGAAGAAGGTCGCGGCAAAGAAGGCAGCACCGGCGAAGAAAGCCGCAGTGAAGAAGGTCGCGGCGAAGAAGGTCGCAGCCAAGAAGGTCGCGGCGAAGAAGGCAGCACCGGCGAAGAAAGCCGCGGTGAAGAAGGTCGCAGCAAAGAAGGTCGCAGCGAAGAAGGCGGCACCGGCGAAGAAGGCCGCAGCGAAGAAGGCAGCACCGGCGAAGAAGGCCACGGCGAAGAAGACCGCTGCCAAGAAGGCCGCGCCTGCGAAAAAGGCTGCAGCCAAGAAAGCTGCACCTGCCAAGAAGGCTGCCGCGAAGAAGGCCGCTGCGCCTGCGAAGAAGGCTGCACCTGCGAAGAAGGCTGTCGCCAAGAAGGCCGCGCCTGCTCCCGCTGCTGCGCCTGCTGTCTCGAGCGCACCGGCGGCGACGGTGAAGACCGCGCTGAACCCGGCAGCGGCATGGCCGTTCCCGACGGGCAGCCGTCCGTAAGCGGTAGCTGTAGCAGTACGTCGACTCATCGCACGATGTGTCGGATGACCGGGTCGTGCTCGAGCTGTTGCGAGCGCCACCCGGTCAATGTCCCGTTACCGGTGTGCCGGTGGCGGGTTTTTTTTTGCCCTCACCTGAAAGAAAAACACGCATGGACCCGTGAGGGCGCATGCGTGTGATGTCGTCGTCGCGGCGCTGAACTACGCGCGGCCGCGCGGGAGGGGGAACTGCGCTTAGTGCGTGACGCGCGTGACGCCGCCGCTCGACAGCAGCCTCACGCGATCGCCGGCGCGGAAGATTTCGCCGGTGGCAGTCTGGGTGATGGCGCGCATGTCGCCGTTGTCGAGCCGCACGGTGATTTCAATGCCGTCGCGCATCGCCACACGGTTTTCGATCGCATTGCCGGCGACCGCACCGCCGATGCCGCCGACGATACCCGTCGCGACCTGGCCACGTCCGCCGCCGAACGCAGTGCCGGCGAGCGCGCCGAGCGCAGCGCCGCCGAGTGCGCCGATGCCGATCGGCTGACCTTCGTTCGTGCTGATGCGCACCGCGCGTACGCTCTCCACCGTGGCCATGCGAACCGTCTGTTCGCGCTGCGCCTGCGAAGCGGTGAAAACGTCGGGAGAGCTGCTGTTGACCGCACATCCCGACATGGCCAGCGAACCGGCGATCACGGTGGCGACGATCAGGCGACTCGAGGTTCTCATTCCCAAACTCCCATAGCACGCGATATCAGTGCAGGTCGTATCCGAAGGCCTGCTTGAACCGCTCGTTGATTTCCGCCCGGCTGGGCGCGTAGTTTTGCGGGCCTTGATGCTCGATCTTCAGTGCGCCCATCAGGCTGGCGAGACGGCCGGTGGTGGCCCAACCGAGGCCCTTCTCGATACCGTAGAGCAAGCCGCCGCGAAACGCGTCGCCGCAACCGGTGGGATCGAGTACCCGCCTGGCCGTGACCGCCGGGATCTCTTCGATACCGCCGCCGTGATGGATCTGAGCACCCTTCTCGCCGAGCGTGATGATCAGCGCATCGACCTTGCTCGCGATCTGCTCGATCGACCAGCCGGTCTTGTTGCTCACCAGCGCGGCTTCGTAATCGTTGACCGCTACATAGGTAGCAAGTTCAATGACGCGCCGCAGCGTCTCGCCGTCGAACAGCGGCAAGCCCTGGCCCGGATCGAAGATGAACGGCACGCCTGCGGCGGCCAGCTGCTCGGAGTGTTGAACCATGCCGTCATAGCCGTCCGGCGCAACGATGCCGAGCGTCAGGCCCTTCACCTCGTCGGCGCGGTTCTGATGCGACTGCATCATCGCGCCCGGATGGAACGCGGTGATCTGGTTGTTCTCGAGGTCGGTCGTGATCATCGCCTGCGCCGAGTAGGTGTCGGGCACGACGAGCACGTTTTCCGTCGACAGGCCGAGCTCTGCGAGCCGGTCCAGATAGAGCTGCGCGTCGACGGCGCCGATCGCGCCCATGATGCGCGCGTCGCCGCCGAGCAGATTCAGCGCATACGCAATGTTGCCCGCGCAGCCGCCGAACTCGCGACGCATGGTCGGCACGAGAAAGCTTACATTCAGGATGTGGACCTGCTCCGGCAGGATGTGCTCCCGAAAGCGGCCTTCGAAGGTCATGATGTTGTCGTACGCGAGCGAGCCGCAGATGAGCGTAGCCAAGGCGAGCGTTCCTGTATGAAAACGGTGGGATGGGAAGACAGACGCGCCGCGCCGGCGGCGCCGCGCGAGGCGCGGCGCCGTCGTTCGCGCGCGAGAGGGCTTACTTCAGCGCGGCGAGCGCTGCGTCGTAATTCGGCTCGTTCTTGATCTCGCCGACCAGCTCGGCGTGCACGACCTTGTCGTTCTCGTCGAGCACGACGACCGCGCGCGCGGTCAGGCCGGTCAGCGGACCGCTCGTCACGTCGACGCCGTACGCCTGCGCGAACTCGCGGCCGCGGAACGTCGACGCGGTGACCACGTTCTCGATGCCCTCGGTCGTGCAAAAGCGCGACGCCGCGAACGGCAGGTCGCCCGACACCACGATCACGGCCGTGTTGCTGAGCTTCGCGGCGGCTTCGTTGAATTTGCGCGTCGACGTCGCGCAGGTCGGCGTGTCGAGACTCGGGACGATGTTGAGCACCTTGCGCTTGCCGGCGAAGTCGGCGAGCGTCAGCGGCTTCAGGTCGCGGCCGACCAGCGAGAATGCGGCGGCCTGCTGGCCGACCGACGGGAACGTGCCGCTTACTTCGATCGGGTTGCCACCCAGCGTGACTTGACTCATGTGTTGTGCTCCGAAAAGGGCGTCAGTGACGACAATGATGCGCCCGCTCGGGAGCGGGCGCGCGAGGGTGCGTTACGGATAAAAAATCTGTACGCGAAAATTGGAGGCGATTGCGGTGCCGGTGTCGAGGTGCACGATCATCGTCTGCGTCGCGTGCGCGGGCAGGCCGGCCGCGATCACGGTGCCGGGTGGCACGTAATCCTGCGGCCATAGCACGCGCCGCACTGCGACGTTGTTCTGATCGTCGAGCAGCGTGAGTTCGATCGCGGGATAGGCGAGCGCGATGTTCAGGCGGTTGTGCAGCGGCATCTTCAGCTCGAGCTTGTGCGGACCGTCGATCTGCCGCAGATCGGAGGGCTCGACCAGCAAGCCTTCGATGTCGTGCGGCGGCGTCAGCTGGCAGCCGAGATGCGCGCAGGCCTGCGCATACAGGATCTGCGAGCGCGGCACGTTGACCATGATGGTCTCGCGTTGCCACCACGCGAGTTGCGCGAGCAGCGCAATGACGAGCAGCGCGGCGAGCACCACGCCGGCGACGATCCAGCCGACGCGCCCGGCGTCCACCGGGCGGGTTTCGCGCATCCCCGGGACCGGATCGTCGCCAGCGCTGATCGGCGGATTGACCGAGAACGGCTCGCCGCTCGATGGGGTGGGCGCCGGACCTCCCGGCGGGCGCGGGCCGCCGGGGCCGCCGGCGCCGGAAGCGCCCGCGGCCGCGCCCGCGCCTAGGCCGGCCGCGCCGAAGCCGGCCGCACCTAAGCCGGCCGCACCGAAATGCGGTTCGTTGTCGCGCATGTCATGCAGGCCTGCTGGCTCGCGCCGCGCGGGTTCGTCGAGCGTGGACGGTTCGGGGCGTTCGACCTTGCGCCAGACGCGTTGCGCTTCGTTTTCGACTCGCGGTGGGGCAGCAGGCGCGGAGGGCGGGGCGACAGGCGGTTCATCGACCGCTTCGTCGGCGGGATAGGCGAACGGTTCGAGCGGCGCGTCGGCCAGCGTCGGCTCATCGTCCGCGGGTAGCGGCGCCGAGAAAGCGCCAGCGCGCAGTTCAGGTTCGGTGGCCTGGCGCGGCGTGCCCGACGTGACTGTTGCGTGCCCGGTGCCGCCAAGCGGCAGCGGCGCGAGCGGCACGCTGCTCGCGTGGTCGCGCAAACGGGAGTCGAGCGTGCTGCGTGAAATGCTGGTCGAGTCCTGTTCCGGAGCCGGTGCGCCCGGGGCCCATGCGTCATCACTAAAGTCCGGGCCTGGTTGCCGCACTCCCGACAGCGCTTCGATCGCTGCCGCGGCGGCAACCGGTTTGGCCGTGGAAAAATCGCCGCCTTCCGGGACGTCGAACAGACTGCTCGACGCGTCGAAGACTTCCTGACAGTGCCCGCACCGCACGAGGCCGCGGCGCTGAGCAAGCTGCGCCGGTTGCAGACGGAAAACAGTTTCGCAGAAGGGGCAACGCGTCGCCAGGTGCATATCGAGCCGTTGAGCCAGAGGCCGTTAGGTTGACAATACGCCTTATTCTAATTGCTTTCGCGGCGCGTTCCGGCGAGGCACACCCAACCTTCATGTTCCCGCCACACGCTGATATCGATCCAGCGCGCGTAGACCTGCGCGACTTCGTCGGCCTGGCGCGCAAGGATGCCCGACAGCGCGATGCGACCGCCCGGCTTCACTTTCGACGACAGCATCGACGCCATCAGCTTCAGCGGATTCGACAGAATGTTCGCGACCACCACGTCGAATTCGCCGGCCGGGCAGGCATCGGGCAGGCCATAGGTGACTTCGGCGTGATTGCGCTCGCTATTGTGACGCGCCGATTCGACGGCCTGCGGATCGATGTCGATGCCGATCACCGGATCGGCGCCGCACTTCTTCGCGAGAATCGCGAGAATGCCGGAGCCGCAGCCGTAGTCGAGCACGGACTGGCCGGGCTTGATCGACTGCTCGATCCACTCCATGCACAGACGCGTGGTGGGGTGGCTGCCGGTGCCGAACGCGAGGCCCGGATCGAGTTCGAGCACGAGCGCGTCGGGGTCCGGCGCATCGTGCCACGACGGCACGACCCAGATGCGCTCGCCGATCTGGATCGGATCGAACTGCGACTGCGTGAGCCGCACCCAGTCCTGCTCCTCGACCTCGCGCACGGTATAGGCCGGCGCGGCATCGAGTCCGATTTCGTTGGCCGCGGCGGTCAGCAGCGCGGCCGGATCGTGCTCCGGTGCGAGCAGCGCGATCACGCGCGAATGCTGCCACGCCGTGCGATCCGGCGTGAGACCGGGCTCGCCGAACAGCGGCTGCTCGTCGGGCGTGTCGGCGTCGGCATCTTCAACCGACACGGACAGCGCGCCCAGCTCGAGCAGCGCGTCGGACAACTCCTCCGCGTGCTCGCGCGCCAGTTCGGCGACCAGTTCCCGATAACTCATGACTTACGCTTCTTCCGCGACCTGCTGACGCGCGGCCAGCCGGTTTTCGAGGTAGTGGATGCTGGTGCCGCCTTCGACGAACTTCGCGTCGAGCATCAGCTCGCGGTGCAGCGGGATGTTGGTCTGAATGCCTTCGACCACCATTTCCGACAGCGCGATGCGCATCCGGCTGATCGCCTGTTCGCGCGTGGCGCCGTAAGCGATCAGCTTGCCGATCATCGAATCATAGTTCGGCGGCACGAAATAACCATTGTAGGCGTGCGAATCGACGCGGATGCCGGGACCGCCCGGCATATGCCACGACGTCAGGCGTCCCGGCGACGGCGTGAACTTGAACGGATCTTCGGCGTTGATCCGGCATTCGATCGCATGGCCGCGGAACTGGATGTCGCGCTGACGGAACGCGAGCTTCTCGCCGGCCGCGATGCGGATCTGTTCCTGCACGATGTCGACACCTGTGATCAGTTCGGTCACCGGATGCTCGACCTGCACGCGCGTATTCATCTCGATGAAGTAGAACTCGCCGTTTTCGTACAGGAACTCGAATGTGCCCGCGCCGAGATAGCCCATTTTCTTGCACGCATCCGCGCAACGATCGCCGATGCGGTCGATCAGACGGCGCGCGATGCCCGGCGCCGGCGCTTCCTCGATCACTTTCTGGTGACGGCGTTGCATCGAGCAGTCGCGCTCGCCGAGCCACACGGCGTTCTTGAACGAGTCGGCCAGCACCTGGATTTCGATATGCCGCGGGTTCTCGAGGAATTTCTCCATGTAGACCTGCGGGTTGCCGAACGCGCGGCCGGCTTCCTCGCGGGTCATGTTGACCGCGTTGACGAGCGCCGCTTCCGTGTGGACCACGCGCATGCCGCGGCCGCCGCCGCCGCCCGCCGCCTTGATGATGACCGGGTAGCCGATCTGGCGGGCAATCTTCACGATCTCCTTCGGATCGTCCGGCAGCGCGCCTTCCGAACCCGGCACGCAGGGCACGCCGGTCTTGATCATGGTCTGCTTGGCGGTGACCTTGTCGCCCATCATGCGGATCGTTTCCGGACGCGGGCCGATGAAGGTGAAGCCGGACTGCTCGACGCGCTCGGCGAAGTCGGCGTTCTCCGACAGGAAGCCGTAGCCGGGGTGGATCGCTTCCGCGTCGGTGACTTCGGCCGCGCTGATCAGCGCGGGCATGTTCAGATAGCTCAGATTCGACGGGGCCGGGCCGATGCAGACCGCCTCGTCGGCGAGCTTCACGTACTTGGCTTCCTTGTCGGCTTCCGAGTAGACGACGACCGTCTTGACGCCGAGCTCGCGGCAGGCGCGCTGGATACGAAGCGCGATCTCGCCGCGATTGGCAATGAGGATTTTTTCAAACATAGCGGGTTTTCGACTCATCAATGGGCGCCGGGTCGGTCAAGACGCCGGCTGCCGCAGAGGACCGGTCGCGCGCCTCGGGATGAGCGGCGCGCGGGCGGCGAATGGTGCGTGCCGCGTTAGCCGACCACGAACAGCGGTTGGCCGTACTCGACCGCCTGGCCGTTTTCGACGAGGATTTCCTTGACCACGCCCGACTTGTCCGCCTCGATCTCGTTGAGCAGCTTCATCGCTTCGATGATGCAGATGGTCTGGCCTTCCTTGACCGTGTCGCCGACCTGCACGAACGGATCGGCACCCGGCGACGGCGCGCGGTAGAACGTGCCGACCATCGGCGAGGTGACGACGTGACCCTGCGGCGCGGCGGCTGCCGGCGTAGCGGGAGCGTTCGCGGCGGCCGGCGCTTCGACTGCTGCCGGCGCGGCTTGCGGGAATTGCGGTGCAGCGTACGAGGCGGACGGTTGGACGTAAACCGGCGGCGCATTCTTGACGATGCGGACCTTGCCTTCGCCCTCGGTCACTTCGAGTTCGGAAATACCGGACTCCGAGACGAGGTCGATCAGAGTTTTGAGTTTACGTAGATCCATCAGGGTGCCCCTTTCAATGCGTAGTGTGCCGGCGCGTGCAAACGTGCAGTAGCCGGCTCAAATTGGACGTGTTTGGATTCAGCCGCGCGACGTGCCGGCGGTGAGCCGGTCGAGCGCGAATTCGAGCGCGTACAGGTACCCCTTCCAGCCGAGGCCGCAAATTACGCCCTCTGCCTGGTCGGAGAAATACGAGTGATGCCTGAACGGTTCCCGGCGATGCACGTTCGACAGATGAATCTCGACGAACGGGATGCCAACCCCCGCTAGTGCGTCCCGAATTGCCACGCTGGTGTGCGTGTACGCGGCGGGATTGATCAGGATGAAATCGGTTTGCTCGGTGCGGGCCGCCTGAATGCGGTCGACCAGCGCGCCTTCGTGATTGCTCTGGAACGACGCAAGCTCGACGCCTGCATCGGCTGCACGGTCCGCTAGCGCCTGATCGATCTGCGGCAGGGTCACGCGACCGTAGACCTCGGGTTCCCGGGTACCGAGAAGGTTGAGGTTGGGTCCGTGCAGTACCAGCAGGCGCGTCATGGTCGCTTCTTTTTCCGTGGAATTGCGCGCACTTTAGCGCTGATTAGAGAAACTTGTCTAGTTTCGTGCGCGTACGCGGCGACGGCCGGGGCGGGCCGCCGCCCAACCGTGAGCCGAACTTCACTCAAATTCGGGGAATATCCGCGCATTTTCGCTCGTTCTGCACGCAAGCGGGTGCCAAAAGCGCAGCGTCAGAAATCGGGGAAATTTACAGCGTGTCGAGCGTCTGGCGCAGGGCCGTGGGGTCGATCTGGCCCAATTTTGTCGAGCGGATGTTGCCTTTTGCGTCGATCACGACGGTAAACGGCAAACCTCCCGCATTGTTGCCGAACGCGCGCGCGAGGTCGGCGCCGCCGAAGCCGGTCACGTAGATCGGGTACGCGACCTTGACCTTCTGCAGGAAGGTCTGGATGTTCTTTTCCGAGTCGACGCCGAGACCGACGAACTGGATGCCTTTCTTCGCGTATTCGCGCTGGATCTGCGACAGCTCAGGCATTTCCTGGACGCACGGGCCACACCACGACGCCCAGAAGTTGACGACGATCGGGTGGCCCTTGAGCATGCTCAGCGACTGCGGCTTGCCGTCGACATTCGTGACCGGCGCGCTCCACAGCTGCTGGACGGGGCTCGCATGGGTGTCAGGCTGTGATCCGCCCTGCGCCGCGTACGCGACGTCGGTACCGCGATTGAGCCAGTGATTGGCCAGCACGCCGCCGCCCGCGGCGACCAGCGCGACGGCCGCGCCCGCCAGCATACGTCTTGTGTTCATCGTGCTCCGTTCTGTCTGGTCAATTGGTGAAGGACGGCACCTGGTCGCCGTCGAGCAGCGCCTGCACCGCCGGCAAATTCGCCCGCGCCGTGCGGCCGCGCGCGTCGGCGCGCACCGCGCCGCGCAGGTCGTCGGTTTCATACAGCGCGACGTGGATGCCGACCGGCTCGGCGTTGCGATCGTCTGCCGGGCGCCACAGAAAGCTCAGCGTCTCCACATAGCCGCGTCCCGCGAAATGGCGCGTTTCCGACACGTCGTACTGGATGTTCGCGTTCAGCATATAGATCGCGACTTCCTTCGGGTTGTCGCAAAACACCTGCAGATGGACGTCCGAATGCTCGCCGGCCGTGCCGCCGAGCACCGCGCCCGTCAGATACGGATTGAACGGCGCGAGCCGCTCCATCCATTCGACCGCGATCACACGCAGCCGCCGCAAAAGCGCCGGCTGGCTGTCGCCCTGGAACAGCGACTGATATTCGCGGATTTCTTCTTCGATCTGGTCGTTGTCCGGCAGCCATTCGCCGGCGACACGGGTCTCGCCGACGACCTGCCGGGCCGCCTTGCGCTTCGCGCTGGCGTAGTCCAGACCGTCTTCGGCAATCAGGCGCGCAGCCGCGATCGCGATTTCCTCGCGCACGCGTTGCGGATCGAAATGTGATTTGCGGACCATCCCTGCATCATACTAGATCGGGCCTGGCGACGCGGTCGGGTGACGCGCTCGGGCGGCCCGGACGGGGCGGCGCCGGGCGTGGCCCGCAGGGGCGGCGCGCGCCGTGTCGGTTACAATAGGCGTCCTTTGCAGACGGTCGTTCCGGCCGTCCTGCGGCCTCCCATCCCTCGCAAAAAACGCCCCCACGGCACGACAGGCTTATGCATATCCACATCCTCGGCATCTGCGGCACCTTCATGGGCGGACTCGCGGTGCTCGCGCGCAATGCGGGCCACACGGTGACCGGCTGCGACGCCGGCGTCTATCCGCCGATGAGCACGCAGCTCGAGGCGCAAGGCATCCGCCTGATCGAGGGTTACGACGCGGAACAGCTGAACGGCCTGAACGCGGATCTATTCGTGATCGGCAACGTGGTCACGCGCGGCAACCCGCTAATGGAAGCGATTCTGGACCGCGGCCTGCCGTACGTGTCCGGTCCGCAGTGGCTCGGCGAGCACGTGCTGAACGGCAAATGGGTGCTGGCCGTGGCCGGCACGCACGGCAAGACCACCACGAGCTCGATGCTGACCTGGCTGCTCGAAGACGCAGGCCTGAATCCGGGCTTTCTGATCGGCGGTGTGCCGCTGAATTTCGGCGTGTCGGCGCGGCTCACCGATTCGAGCTTCTTCGTGATCGAAGCCGACGAATACGACACCGCATTCTTCGATAAACGTTCGAAGTTCGTCCATTACCGCCCGAAAACGGCGGTGCTGAACAACCTCGAATTCGATCACGCCGACATCTTCCCCGATCTCGCCGCGATCGAAACCCAGTTCCATCATCTGATCCGCACGGTGCCGCGCCTCGGCCGGGTCGTCACGAACGGCCGCGAGGACGCGCTCGAGCGCGTGCTGACGCGCGGCTGCTGGAGCGAGGTCGAGCGCTTTGGCGTCCAGGGTGGCTGGGAGATCCAGCCGGCGGAGCAGGGCGTGCCCGTTGACGAACGGTTTGCCGTCTATCACAACGGCGAGCGCGTCGGCGTGGTCGACTGGCAGGTGCAGGGCGAACATAACCGCATGAACGCGCTCGCCGCGATTGCCGCCGCCCGCCACGTCGGCGTGCCGCCCGCGCAGGCCGCGAAATCGCTGTCGAGCTTCCGCAACGTGAAGCGCCGCATGGAAGTGCGGGGCAGCGTCGACGGCGTGACCGTATACGACGACTTCGCGCATCACCCCACCGCGATCGAGACGACGGTGGCCGGGCTGCGTGCGCGCGTCGGTCGCGACAACACGCGAATTCTCGCGGTGCTCGAACCGCGCTCGAACACGATGAAGCTCGGCGTGATGAAAGCGCAACTGCCGGCAAGCCTCGCCGACGCCGACCTCGTGTTCGGCTACGGTGCGCCGAGCGGGCGCGACGCGCTCGGCTGGAACCTCGGCGAAGCGCTCGCGCCGCTCGACGGCAAGGCCCAGGCGTTCGACAACCTCGACGCGCTCGTGAAAGCGGTGGTCCACGCGGCGCGCCCCGGCGATCAGATTCTGGTGATGAGCAATGGCGGCTTCGGCGGCGTGCATCAGAAGCTGCTCGACGGTCTTTCGACGCGAGGCGCGTCGTGATTCTCTATCTGCACGGTTTCCGTTCGTCGCCGAATTCGTTCAAGGCGCGTCTGCTCGCGGCGCGTCTTGCCGAACTGGGCCGCGCCGACGAGTGGTGCTGCCCGATGCTGCCGGTGTCGCCGTTCGAAACCGTGGTGCTCGCCGAATCGCTGGTCGCCGACGCACGCGCGAAGGGCGATGCACGACAAGTGACCGTGATCGGCAGTTCGCTGGGCGGCTACTTCGCCACGCACCTGGCCGAGAAGCACGGCTGGCCGGCCGTGCTGCTGAACCCGGCGGTCGTGCCGCAGCGCGACCTGAGCGCGTATCTCGGCGAGCAGCCGTTGTGGCATGGCGGCGGCAGCATCGTCGTCGAGCCGCATCATCTGGACGAATTGCGCGCGCTCGGCGTCGCGTCGATCACGCGGCCCGAACGCTATTATTTGATGGCAGCCACCGGCGACGAAGTGCTCGACTACCGCGAAATGCTCGCGCACTATCCGGGCGCGCGCACCACGCTGATCGAGGGCAGTGACCATGCGATCAGCGAGTTCGCGCAGTACCTCGACGACGTGCTGGCCTTCTGCGACGGCGAAGACGTCGAGCCGCCGGCGCCGCGCGCGGCGGCCTGACGGCGCGCCAGGGCGGCGGCACCGATGCCTGCAAGGACATCAGCCGTAAAGACACACCGACCGCAACCGCTGGTCGCAAGATTCAACCCGCTGGCACGCGCAGTGCGCGCCGCGGATTCACTATCACGAACAGGTTGCCGTGCCGCGCATGCAGTGATCGATCGCCACAGGGCGTCGGGCGCGCCGGCAGATGCAAGTCAGAACGAGAGTATTGAGTGAACGTTTTCTTCGAGGAATCGGGCAGTTTCAAGGCCGGCAGCGTGCTGTCGCGTCAGGGTGACGCGTTTCAGGTCGAGTTGCCGGGCGGCCGGCGCGCGAAGGTGCGCGCGAAAGATGTGCTGATCGAGTTCGAGAAACCCACTGCGGCCGAACTGATGCAGCAGGCCGACACGTTGGCGCAGGAGATCGATCTGGACTTCCTGTGGGAATGCGCGCCGGACGATGAATTCCCGTTCGCGACGCTGGGCGCCGAGTACTTCGGCGCGAGCTTCGGCGCGGTCGAGCGCGCGGCGCTGGTGCTGCGCATGCACGGCTCGCCGGTGTACTTCCGGCGCAAGGGCCGCGGCATGTACCAGCGCGCGCCGCAAGAGCAGCTGAAGATGGCGCTCGCGGGTCTCGAGCGCAAGCGCCAGCAGGCGCTCGTGCAGGCGCAGTACGAAGAAGAGCTGAAGGCAGGCCGTCTACCGGAAGCGTTCGCGGGCGGCAAGGGCCTCGCGCTCCTGACGAAGCCCGACAAGAACACGATCGAGTACAAGGCGCTCGAAAACGCCGCGGCCGCGCGCGGCATCTCGCAGGCGCGGCTGATGCTCGAATGCGGCGCGATCGCGTCGCCGCGCGCGCTGCACGAAGCGAAATTCCTGTCCGAGTACTTCCCGCATGGCACCGGCTTCCCGTCCGTTGCGGCCGCGAACGTGCCCGACGATCTGCCGCAGGCCGACGTCGAAGCGTTCTCGATCGACGACATCACCACGACGGAAATCGACGACGCATTTTCGGTCGAGCATCTGGCCGACGGCCGTGTGCGGATCGGCGTGCACATCGCCGCGCCGGCGCTCGGCATCCAGCGCGGCGACGACGTCGATGCGATCGCGCGTGCGCGTTTGTCGACGGTCTACATGCCCGGCGACAAGATCACGATGCTGCCCGACAGCGTCGTCGACACCTTCACGCTCGGCGAGGGCGACTATCGGCCAGCGCTATCGCTGTACGTGATCGTCAATCGCGAGACGCAGGAGATCGTCGCGAGCGAAACGCGCGCCGAGCGCGTGTTCGTCAAGAGCAACCTGCGCCACAACACGCTCGACGAAGTCGTCACCGAGGAGGCGCTCGCCGAGGGCACCGGCGAGTATCCGCACAAGGACGATATCGCCGTGCTGTGGCCGTTCGCGCAGGCGCTGTTCGAAAAGCGCCAGACCGCGCGCGCCGGCTACGGCCTGCGTCGCGAAGTGCAGCGCAATACCGATTTCAATTTCTACGTCGACGGCGAGCACATCACGATTACGCCGCGCCGGCGCGGCTCGCCGCTCGACACGATCGTCGCCGAGCTGGCGATTCTCGCGAACTCGTCGTGGGGCGCGTTCCTGCACGATCACGGCGTGCCGGGCATCTATCGCACGCAGCGCGCGTTCGGCGCGCCAAGCGGCCCGAAGCGCACGCGCATGCAGACCAACGCCGCGCCGCACGAAGGGCTCGGCGTCTCGCAATACGCGTGGAGCACGTCGCCGCTGCGCCGCTACGTCGACCTCGTGAACCAGTGGCAGCTGATCGCCTGCGTGCAGCATGGCGTGACTGCCAAGCTCGCCGCGCCGTTCAAGCCGAAGGACGCCGATCTGTTCGCGGTCGTGCAGGGCTTCGACGACACCTATACCGCATATGCCGACTACCAGCGCCGCATGGAGTACTTCTGGTGTCTGCGCTGGCTCACGCAGGAAAACCGCAAGCAGGTAGTCGCATCGGTTGTGAAGGGCGATCTCGTGCGTCTAGAGGAAATTCCGCTGCTGCTGCACGTGCCGGGTCTCGGCGTGCATGCGCGCGGCACGCGTTTGCAGCTGGAAGTGATGTCGATCGACGAACTGACGATCGAAGCGTCTGTGCGTCTGTTGCACGTGCTCGATGCGCCGACCGTGACGAGCGGCGCCGAAGCCGAAGAAGGCGAGGACGAGGGCGACGAAGAGTTGCTCGACGCAGCGGACGACAGCGCCGAAAGCGAAGCGGAGGCGCAAGCGGAAGCCGACGGCGGTAATCCGAACGACAACCCCGGCGCCGACGAATCCGCGGCAAGCGGCAACGGCAGCGGCAACGGCAACGACGCATCGAACACCGCCGACAACGACCAACACATCACGGAGCCGGGACGATGAACGGCAACCCAACGCGCGATCGCTACGCGGTCATCGGCAACCCGGTCGGGCATAGCAAGTCGCCGTTCATCCACGGCCGCTTCGCCGCGCAAACCGGCGAGCCGATCGAGTACGGTCATCTGCTCGCGCCGGTCGACGCGTTCGTGCCGCACGTGCGCGCGTTCATCGAAGCGGGCGGGCGCGGCCTGAACGTGACGGTGCCGTTCAAGCTCGACGCGCATGCGTTCGCGAACACGCTGTCGCCGCGCGCGGCGGCGGCCGGCGCGGTAAACACGCTGAGGGTCGACGCCGACGGCATCTACGGCGACAACACGGATGGCTTCGGCCTCGTGCGCGACATCGAGGTGAATCTCGGGGTGTCGCTGAAAGGCGCGCGCATCCTGCTGCTCGGCGCGGGCGGGGCCGCGCGCGGTGTCGTGCTGCCGATGCTCGACCGCGCGCCGCATACGCTGACGATCGTCAACCGCACGGCGCAGAAGGCCGAGGCGCTGGTCGATCAGTTCGCGCAGGCAGCCGGCGACGCGCGCTGCCGGCTGAGCGGCGGCAGCGCCCGCGCGATCGAAGCGGGCCAGTACGACGTGATCGTCAACGCGACCGCGGGCAGCCTCGATGCGTCGCTGCCCGAGTGCGACGACCGCGCGTTCGGCAACGGCACGCTCGCTTACGACATGATGTACAGCGCGCATCCAACTGTCTTCATGCAGCACGCGGCGAAGCTCGGCGCGCGCGGCGCCGACGGTCTCGGCATGCTGGTCGAGCAGGCGGCCGAATCGTTCTATGTGTGGCGCGGTGTGCGCCCCGATGGCGCGCCGGTGCTCGCCGAATTGCGGGCGCTGCTGACGGCGCCGTCGCCCGCATAACGTCAGCGCGCGGACAGCACGCACCATGACAGCGACGCGGCGCGCCAGCGGTTCGCGCGGCCAGGCCGGCCCGCTGCGCTGGCTCGCCTGGCTGATCGCGGTCGTGGCCATCGCCTGGCTCGCGACGCAGGCGTACTACTTCGCGCAGATCGCGATCTGGAACGTCGTCAATCCGCGCTCGACCGCGTTCATGCGCTCGGACGCGTGGCGTCTGTCGCAGGACCGGCCGGATCTGTCGGTGCAGCGCACGTGGGTGCCGTACGAGCAGATTTCCCGCAACCTGAAGCGCGCGATCATCGCGTCCGAGGACGCGAACTTCGTCAACAACAAGGGCTACGAAACCGACGCGATGTTGCAGGCATGGGAGCGCAACAAGGCGCAAGGCCGGATCGTGCGCGGCGGCTCGACGATCTCGCAGCAACTCGCGCGCAATCTGTTCCTGTCGCGCGAGAAAAGCTATATCCGCAAGGGCCAGGAGCTGATCATCACGTGGATGCTCGAAACGCTGATGGACAAGCAGCGCATCTTCGAGATCTATCTGAACTCGGTCGAATGGGGCAACGGCGTGTACGGCGCCGAGGCGGCCGCGCAGTACTATTTCAAGACCTCGGCGAGCAAACTCACGGCCGCGCAGTCCGCGCGGCTCGCGGTGATGCTGCCGCGCCCCAAATATTTCGATGAACACAGGAATTCGGCGTATCTCGCACAACGCGCGCGAGTCATCGCGCGGCGGATGGGCGCGGCCGAATTGCCGGATTGAAAAGCGCCGTCGATCTCCCTGGTTTTCGGTTCCGAAGCCCGCCTCGCGCGGGTTTTTTTGTGTCTTTTCGCAGGGCATGGCGTCCCGCTAAACAGTTGATCGCCCACTAAAATCTCAGTATCTGGACTCAACATTCACATATTGGTGATTCTCAAAAGTCGCCCTACAATCCAAGCCAACATGCATCGCAAGTAGACGCTCCAGCGCGCCGAAACAGCGAACTGCGACAGAAAAACCGGAGACGAGGCCAACATGTCTGGCAGCCAACCACAGCAGCCGCGCGAGCGCGGCGCCGCACGCATTCCCGCCCTGTGCTCCGGCCCCGCGCGCTAAGCGCAGAAACCATCGGAAAGCGAATCGCCATGAACAAAGCGATGCCTACTCACGGGGCTAGCCCGGCCGAGGCGGCGCCGGGGTCGAACGGCGGGCCGGACAGTGCCGCGAATCCCGCGCCGCGCGAGGCTTCAGCCGTCACCGCCAATGTCGCCGCCAGTGCGTCCGCTACCGCGAGGGCGTCGCGCCCGGTGCAGCGCGCGGCAACCGTCGACGGACTCGGGCTGCCGGTCACATTGCTGGAAATCACGCCGCAGCAGGCCGGCACACAGACACTGTTGCGCGGCCTCGCGATTCTCGAGGCGGCGGCGGCCGGCGTGCGCGATCTGCGCAGCTTCGGCGCCGCGCTCGGCACCACCCGCAGCACCACGCATCGACTCGTTAGCAGCCTCGTGCAGGCGCGCTATCTGCGTCAGGTGCAGGGCGGCTATCTGCTCGGGCCGAAGCTGATCGAGCTCGGCACGATCGCGCTCGAACAGATGCCGCTGACGGCCGTCGCGCGTCCGCATCTGCAGTCGCTGGCCGAGCAGACGCTCGACACGATCCACCTCGGCGTGCGCGATGGCGACGACGTGCTGTACATCGACAAGATCCCTGGCACGCGCGGCCTCGAAATGCGCTCGCGCGTCGGCCATCGGATGCCGCTCGCGTCGACCGGCATCGGCAAGGCGATGATGCTCGACCTCGCGCCGGACGCATGGCAGTCGCTGTTCGACGCGTCGCGCCGCGCGCTCGCGGGGGTCAGCTTCAAGCCCGACAACCGCCCCGACGCGCCGACCTTCCTGCAGCGCATGACGAACTACGCGGCCGGCGGCTACACGTTCGATCTCGAAGAGAACGAAGCGTCGATCCGTTGCGTCGCGGCGCCAGTGCGCGATGCGTCGGGCGCGATCGTCGCGGCGTTGTCGGTGGCGAGCACGATTCCGTATATGCCGCTCGAACGGATGGACGAACTGATTCCGGTCGTGCAGCGCGAGGCGCGCGCGATTTCGGAAGAACTTGGTTGGCGCGCACCGCAACCGGCCACGCGCAGGATCAAGCGATGAAACAAGCGGGCACCGCCACGCTGGCGAACCACCAGGCGCCCGCCGCGCCCACCTCGGGCGGGGAGCCGGACGCGACCGATGGCACAGATACCGCCGCCGTCGATTTCACGCATGCCGCGCTGATCGCGCTCGACTGGGGCACGACGTCGCTGCGCGCCTATCTGTTCGACGCGCACGGTCGCGTGCTGGCGACGCGCGCATCGACGGCCGGCATCATGAATCTGCCGCGCAGCGCGGCCGAGAGCGGCTTCGACGCGGCGTTCGACGACGCCTGCGGCGCGTGGCTCGAGCACGCGCGCGGCGTGCCGGTGATCGCGGCGGGGATGGTGGGCAGCGCGCAAGGCTGGCTCGAAGCGCCGTATGTCGAGACGCCCGCCAACGCCGATGCGCTGGTGGCCGGCATCGTCCGCGTGCCGACCGCGCGCGGCGCGACGCTGCACATCGTGCCGGGCGTGCTGCAACGCGGCGAGTTGCCGAACGTGATGCGCGGTGAGGAGACACAGATTTTCGGCGCGCTCAGCGCGGACGCGAACGGCGCGCAAGACGCGAGCGCGGTCGACAGTACCGCCCGTTCACTGATCGGCCTGCCTGGCACGCACGCGAAATGGGCGGTCGTGCAAGCGGAGCGCATCGAGCGTTTTCATACCTTCATGACCGGCGAGGTATTCGCCGCGCTGCGCGAGCACACCATTCTCGGCCGCACGATGGTCACGCCCGATCGGCCGGATACCGGAGCATTTTTGCGCGGCGTGAACATCGCGCGCGAGAAAGGTCAGGCGGGCGTGCTCGCGACCGTGTTCAGCACGCGCACGCTCGGCTTGACCGGCGCGCTGTCGAGCGAGGCACAGCCCGACTATCTGTCGGGCCTGCTGATCGGACACGAACTCGCCGGCCTCGAAGCGGTACTCGCGCAGCAAGGCAGCTCGCTCGCTCAGCAGAGTCTGCGGCTGATCGGCAACGACGCGCTGTGCGAGCGCTACCGCCTCGCGCTCGCGCAATTCGGCTGTCTGCGCGCGGAGCCGGTCAGGCACGCGACCGAACGCGGCCTGTGGCGCGTTGCCGTAGCAGCGGGGCTCGTGCAGCCGTCCGCGCAGGCGGCGCGCGCGGGCTGACCGGCGGTAGAGCCCTTTACGACGCTCACGAAACAAGGAACCGACATGCAACCACATATCAATCTGCCCGGACCGTACATGCCGCACGCGGGTCTGATCGCCGCGTTCGAAGTCTGTCCGCTGATCGCGATCATGCGCGGCGTCACGCCCGCCGACGCGGCCGATCACGGTCAAGCGCTGTACGAAGCGGGTTTCCGCATCGTCGAAGTACCGCTCAATTCGCCGCAGCCTTTCGACAGCATCTCCGCGATCCGCAAGGTGCTGCCGGCCGACGCGATCGTCGGCGCGGGCACCGTGCTGCATCCGCTCTACGTCGACGAAGTGAAGTCGGCGGGCGGCGAGCTCGTCGTGATGCCGCACAGCGACCCGGAAGTCGTGATCGCCGCGAAGGCGCGCGGCCTTGCCTGCGCGCCCGGCGTCGCGACGCCGACCGAAGCGTTCATCGCGCTGAAGAACGGCGCCGACGTGCTGAAGATGTTCCCCGCCGAGCAGCTCGGCTGCCAGGTCGTCAAGGCATGGCGCGCGGTGATCGCCGCGCAGGTGCCGCTCGTGCCGGTCGGCGGCATCAACCCGGACAACATGGGCCCGTTCCTGAGCGCCGGCGCCAACGGTTTCGGCCTCGGCTCGGCGCTGTACAAGCCGGGCCAGAGCGCGGCGGTGACCGCGTCGCATGCGAAGGCGTTCATCAACGGTCTGCGGATCGCTCGCGCAGGAGCGAAGAAATGAACCGGCTCGCCGGCAAAGCCGCTCTCGTGACCGGCGCCGGGCGCGGCATCGGCGCGGCGATCGCGCTCGCGTTCGCGCGCGAGGGCGCGGCGGTCGTGCTGGCGGAACTCGATCTCGACACGGCGCAGCGCACGGCCGCGCGGATCGAGGCGGAACTCGGCGCCGGCGCGCGCGTGCTCGCCGTGCAGACCGACGTGACCCAACCCCCGTCGCTGCGGCATGCGGTGAGCGAAGGCGAGCGCGCGTTCGGTGTGCTCGACATCCTCGTCAACAACGCGGGCATCAACGTGTTTTGCGATCCGCTGACGATGACCGACGCCGACTGGCGGCGCTGCTTCGCGGTCGATCTCGACGGCGTGTGGAATGGCTGTCGCGCGGTACTGCCGGGGATGGTCGAACGCGGCGCGGGCAGCATCGTGAACATCGCGTCGACCCACGCGTTCAAGATCATTCCGGGCTGCTTTCCGTACCCGGTCGCGAAGCATGGCGTGATCGGCCTCACGCGCGCGCTCGGCATCGAGTACGCGCCGTGCAACGTGCGCGTGAACGCGATCGCGCCGGGCTACATCGAGACGCAGCTGACGCACGACTGGTGGAACGAGCAGCCCGATCCGGCCGCCGCGCAGCAGGCGACGCTCGATCTGCAACCGATGAAGCGCATCGGCCGCCCGGAGGAGGTGGCGATGACCGCGGTGTTCCTCGCGTCGGACGAGGCGCCGTTCATCAACGCGAGCTGCATCACCGTCGATGGCGGCCGCTCGGCGCTGTATCACGACTGAATTCGCATCGCGAAGAGATGCACAGAACACCGGACGACGCGCTGGCCGCGTGTGTCAGGACCGGTATAAGAAGACGCGGCCGATTACCTTCTCGTTATCAATTAGTCAGGAGACACGCATCATGAAACGTAGAATTTTCCTCACGCTGGCAGCGGCGGCGACGGGTGTGCTCTTCAATGCGCCGGTCGCACAGGCAGCCGATACGGTCAAGATCGGCTTCGTCGTGAAGCAGCCGGAAGAGCCGTGGTTCCAGGACGAATGGAAGTTCGCCGAGATCGCCGCCAAGGACAAGGGCTTCACGCTCGTGAAAATCGGCGCGCCGTCGGGCGAGAAGGTGATGAGCGCAATCGATAACCTCGCCGCGCAGAAGGCGCAGGGCTTCGTGATCTGCACGCCCGACGTCAAGCTCGGGCCGGGTATCGTCGCGAAGGCGAAGGCCGACGGCCTGAAGATGATGACGGTCGACGACCGCCTCGTCGACGGCGCGGGCAAGCCGATCGAAGCGGTGCCGCATATGGGCATCTCGGCGTATAACATCGGCAAGCAGGTCGGCGACGGCATCGCGGCTGAAATCAAGAAGCGCGGCTGGGACATGAAGGACGTCGGCGCGATCGACGTGACCTATGAGCAGCTGCCGACCGCGCATGACCGCACCACCGGCGCGACCGACGCCCTCGTCGCCGCGGGCTTCCCGAAAGCGAACATCGTCACCGCGCCGCAAGCGAAGACCGACACCGAAAACGCTTTCAACGCCGCCAACATCGCGTTGACGAAGAACCCGCAGTTCAAGCACTGGGTCGCTTACGCGCTGAACGACGAAGGCGTGCTCGGCGCGGTGCGCGCGGCGGAAGGCCGTGGCTTCAAGGCCGACAACATGATCGGTATCGGCATCGGCGGCTCGGACTCCGCGCTGAACGAGTTCAAGAAGCCGCAGCCGACGGGTTTCTTCGGCACCGTGATCATCAGCCCGAAGCGCCACGGCGAGGAAACCTCGGAACTGATGTACTCGTGGATCACCCAGGGCAAGGAGCCGCCGCTGCTGACGCTCACGACCGGCATGCTGGCGACGCGCGACAACGTCGGCGAAGTGCGCGAGAAGATGGGCCTCGCGTCGAAGTAATCGCGGGTCTTGCGGTGACATGAAGTACACCGCCGGCGCGCCGCTTTCTCTGCCAGTTGCGGAGGGCGGCGCGCGTACGGTCTACATGAGGGATGAGGAGGCGAAGTGTCAGCGACGCTACGTTTTGACAATATCGGCAAGGTTTTTCCAGGCGTGCGTGCGCTCGACGGTGTGTCCTTCGACGTCAACGTCGGCCAGGTGCACGGCCTGATGGGCGAAAACGGCGCGGGAAAATCGACGCTGCTGAAAATTCTCGGCGGCGAGTATCAGCCCGATTCGGGCCGCATGATGATCGACGGCAACGAGGTGCGCTTTCCGAGCGCGGCCGCCTCGATCGGTGCCGGCATCGCGGTGATTCACCAGGAACTTCAGTACGTGCCCGACCTCACGGTCGCGGAGAACCTGCTGCTCGGCCAGCTGCCCAATTCTCTCGGCTGGGTCAACAAGCGCGAGGCGAAGCGCTTCGTGCGCGAGCGGCTCGAAGCGATGGGCGTCGCGCTCGATCCGAACGCGAAACTGCGCAAGCTGTCGATCGCGCAGCGGCAGATGGTCGAAATCTGCAAGGCGCTGATGCGCAACGCGCGTGTGATCGCGCTCGACGAGCCGACCAGCTCGCTGTCGCATCGCGAGACCGAGGTGCTGTTCAAGCTGGTGCGCGATCTGCGCGCCGACAATCGCGCGATGATCTACATCTCGCATCGGATGGACGAGATCTACGAGCTGTGCGACGCGTGCACGATCTTCCGCGACGGCCGCAAGGTCGCGTCGCATCCGACGCTCGAAGGCGTGTCGCGCGACACGATCGTCAGTGAGATGGTCGGGCGCGAAATTTCGGACATCTATAGCTATACGGCGCGGCCGCTCGGCGAAGTGCGTTTCGCGGCGAAGGCGATCGAAGGTCATCCGCTCGCGCAGCCGGCCAGCTTCGAGGTGCGGCGCGGCGAGATCGTCGGCTTCTTCGGACTCGTCGGCGCGGGCCGCAGCGAGCTGATGCATCTGGTGTACGGCGCCGAGCATCGCAAGGGCGGCGAACTCGTGCTCGACGGCAAGCCGATCAAGGTGCGCAGCGCGGGCGAGGCGATCAAACACGGCATCGTGCTGTGCCCCGAGGATCGCAAGGAAGAGGGCATCGTCGCGATGGCGAGCGTCGCGGAGAACATCAACATCAGCTGCCGCCGTCACTATCTGCGCGCGGGCGTGTTTCTCGATCGCAAGAAAGAGGCGCAGACGGCGGACCGTTTCATCAAGCTGCTGAAGATCAAGACGCCGCATCGCCGGCAGAAGATCCGCTTCCTGTCGGGCGGTAATCAGCAGAAGGCGATTCTGTCGCGCTGGCTCGCCGAGCCTGATCTGAAAGTCGTGATTCTCGACGAACCGACGCGCGGCATCGACGTCGGCGCGAAGCACGAGATCTATAACGTGATCTATCAGCTCGCCGAGCGCGGCTGCGCGATCGTGATGATTTCGTCGGAATTGCCGGAAGTGCTCGGCGTGTCCGACCGGATCGTCGTGATGCGCCAGGGCCGCATTTCCGGGGAGCTCGCGCGCAAGGACGCGACCGAGCAGTCGGTGCTGAGCCTCGCGCTGCCGCAAAGCTCGACCGCGCTGCCTGATGCCGCAAACCCGAACGCAGACGCGAACGCGGCCAACCAGAGCGGCTCGCGCGCGGCCTGAACCTTATCCGGACGAGAGTCCGCAACCCGTGGGGACGGGGAGGAGTATTGAACATGCAAGCCAGAGAAAACCTCGCGCAGCAGGCCGCCAAGAGCGCGGCCGACGCGCTGATTCCGCAGCCTACCGACAAGGCCAAGTGGTGGCAGCAGATCACCGAGTACAGCCTGATCGTGATCTTCATCGTGATGTTCGTCACGATGTCGCTGACCGTCGATCATTTCTTCTCGATCGAGAACATGCTCGGCCTCGCGCTGTCGATCTCGCAGATCGGCATGGTCGCGTGCACGATGATGTTCTGTCTCGCGTCGCGCGACTTCGACCTGTCGGTCGGCTCGACCGTCGCGTTCGCCGGCGTGCTGTGCGCGATGGTGCTCAACGCGACCGACAGCACGGTCATCGCGATCATCGCGGCGGTCGCGGCGGGCGCGGTGATCGGCTTCGTCAACGGCGCGGTGATCGCTTATCTGCGCATCAATGCGCTGATCACGACGCTCGCGACGATGGAAATCGTCCGCGGCCTCGGTTTCATCGTGTCGCATGGTCAGGCGGTCGGCGTATCGTCGGATACCTTCATCGCATTGGGCGGCCTGACGTTCTTCGGCGTGTCGCTGCCGATCTGGGTCACCCTGATCTGCTTCATCGTGTTCGGCGTGATGCTGAACCAGACCGTGTACGGCCGCAATACGCTCGCGATCGGCGGTAATCCGGAAGCGTCGCGCCTGGCCGGTATCAACGTGGAGCGCACTCGCGTCTACATCTTCCTGATCCAGGGCGCCGTCACCGCGCTCGCCGGCGTGATTCTCGCGTCGCGTATCACGTCGGGTCAGCCGAACGCCGCCGAAGGCTTCGAGCTGAACGTGATCTCCGCGTGCGTGCTCGGCGGCGTGTCGCTGCTGGGCGGCCGCGCGACGATCTCCGGTGTCGTGATCGGCGTGCTGATCATGGGCACGGTCGAGAACGTGATGAACCTCTTGAACATCGACGCGTTCTACCAGTACCTGGTGCGCGGCGCGATCCTGCTCGCGGCCGTGTTGCTGGACCAGTTGAAGAACCGCGGCTCGCGCGACTGAGTCGCTTTCATCTCATCCCAAGTTCATAAAGGAATCGAACGATGTCGTCTCCGGCCAATGCAAACGCCAGCCTCTCTGACACCGCGTACGCGCGCTATCCGAGCCTCGTCGACCGTACGGTGCTGATCACGGGCGGCGCGACCGGCATCGGCGCATCGTTCGTCGAGCACTTCGCGGCGCAGGGCTCGCGCGTCGCTTTCTTCGATATCGATGCGAGCGCCGGCGAAGCCCTCGCCGACCAGCTCGGCGATTCGAAGCACAAGCCGCTCTTTCTCCCGTGCGATCTGACCGATGTCGACGCACTGCAAAAAGCGATCGCCGACGTGAAGGCGGCGCTGGGTCCGATCCAGGTGCTGATCAACAATGCGGCGAACGACAAGCGCCATCAGATCGCCGACGTGACGCGCGAGTCGTTCGACGCCGGCATCGCCGTGAACATCCGCCACCAGTTCTTCGCGGCGCAGGCCGTGATGGAAGACATGAAGGCCGCGCGTAGCGGCTCGATCATCAACCTCGGCTCGATCAGCTGGATGCTGAAGAACGGCGGCTATCCGGTGTACGTGATGTCGAAGTCGGCGGTGCAGGGGCTCACGCGCGGGCTCGCGCGCGACCTCGGCCACTTCAATATCCGCGTCAACACGCTCGTGCCGGGCTGGGTGATGACCGAGAAGCAGCTGCGCCTGTGGCTCGACGACAACGGCCGCCGGCAGATCAAGGAAGGCCAATGCATCGACGCCGAGCTGATGCCGGCCGACCTCGCGCGCATGGCGCTATTCCTCGCCGCCGACGACAGCCGCATGATCACCGCGCAGGACATCGTCGTCGACGGAGGCTGGGCGTGAGCGGCAGCCCGCGCGTGCAACGGGCCACGCTGCTGCTCGACGCGCAGTGCGAACTCGGCGAAGGCGCGACCTGGTGCGCCCGCAGCGGCCGTTTCTACTGGACCGACATCGAAGGCGCGCGGCTGTGGCGCTACGATCCGGCCGACGGCCGCAGCGATTCGTTCGACATGCCCGAGCGGCTCGCCACCTTCGCGCTGTGCGAAAACCCGCGCTACGTGCTGCTCGGGCTCGCATCGCATCTCGCGTTTTTCGATCTGGAGAAGGGCAGCACGCAGCACATCGTCGACGTCGAGCCCGGCATGAACACGCGCGTGAACGATGGGCGCTGCGATCGGCAAGGGCGCTTCGTGTTCGGCACCAAGGACGAAAGCGGGCAACGGCAGACGGTCGCCGGCTTCTATCGGTTGAATCACGATCTATCGCTCGAACGCTTACCGTTGCCAGCGCCGGCAATTTCGAACAGCATCGCATTCAGTCCCGACGGCGCGACGATGTACTACTGCGATTCGCCGACGCGTGAAATCCGCGCGTGCGACTATCGCGCCGATGGCAGCATCGCGAACGATCGCCTGTTCACGCGTCTAACCGATGCGAACGGCATCCCCGACGGCTCGACCGTCGACAGCGACGGCGGCCTGTGGAACGCGCAGTGGGGCGGCGCGCGCGTGGTGCGCTACGGTCCCGACGGTGTGGAAACCGAGCGCATCGACGTGCCGACCACGCAGCCTAGTTGCGTCGCGATCGGCGGTGCCGCGCTCGGCGAGGCCCCGGGCAGCGCCCGGGGCGAGACGGCGCTCGACACGCTGTACATCACGAGCGCCTACGCCGAACTCGATGCAACGGCGCGCGCGGCCGATACGCTCGCGGGCGACCTGTTCGTCGCGACGCTTTCACGGCGTGGTGTTGCGGAACCGCTGTTCCAGGGCGCGCCTATCTAGCGCAGAATGACGCAGCCCCGGCCGCGCGCCGGGGCCGCGATCCTGAAGGTGAAGCAGAAGTCGATGTGGCAGTTTCGGTCCGCGAGCGATACGCCCGCGACCGGCCGGCAACGAATCGGCAGCATGCAGTTCGGACTCGAGGCGAATTGGTCATAAAAAGTCGCCCGCAACTCCCGTCAACCCTGACGGCAACGTCCCACGCCTCTCGATGGAGCCAGATATGACTGTTGCGAATCTCGTTTCAGCCTCATCCCCAACCTCTCAAACGCGACGCTCGCGACTTGCCGCGGCGGCCAATCCCGTGCTGGCGGGCCCGAGCACGTCGGCGGTGGCGCTCGGCGAAGGCAGTGCCGGCGATGTCGCGTGCATTACGCTCGCCAACTCGCAATTGCGTCTCGATGTCGCACCGACGCTCGGCGGCGGCGTGACCCGCTTCGACTGGCGCGACGACGGCGCACTGACGCCGATCTTCCGGCGCTGCAGTCAAGTCGGCGTCGATACGGAACCGAACCAGCTTGCCTGCTATCCGCTGTTGCCGTACTCGAACCGCATCGGCGGCGGTCATTTCAGCGTGGGCGGGCGGCGCGTCGAGGTGCCGCGCAACCGCGCCGAGGAACCCCTGCCGATTCACGGCGACGGCTGGCTCGCGCAATGGGAGGTGCTCGACGCGGGCCGCGAGCACGTGCGCCTCGCGCTCGAGCGCTGCGAAGGCAAGCCGTACGCGTTCCGCGCGACGCAAACCTACACGCTCGACGGCCCGACGCTCGTCATCGCGCTCGAAATCGAAAACGCCGGCCGTGAGACGCTGCCGTTCGGGCTCGGCGTGCATCCATTCTTTGTGCGCGACGCGGACACCGAGCTATCGGCGGCGGCTGGCGGCCTGTGGCTGTCGGGCGACGACTGGCTGCCGGTGCGCCACGTGCCGGCGCCGCCCGCGTGGCAGTTCGGCGTCGCGTATCCGCTGCCGGAGACGATCGTCAATCACGCGTTCACCGGCTGGAGCGGCCAGGCGGCGGTGGTGTGGCCGAAGCGCCGGCTGTCGCTGAACATCGCCGCCGATACCGACTACTACGTGCTGTACACGCCGCCCGGCGAAGACTTCTTCTGCTTCGAGCCGGTCGATCATCCGATCAATGCGATGAACCTGGCCGGCGGCGCGAGCGAAAACGGCATGACGCTGCTCAAGCGCGGCGAGCGGTTGACGCGCACGTTCCGCTTCACCGTCGAGCGGACTGGGCTGCGCTCGATGCCGGGCGGGCGTGGCGCGCGGCGCAGGCAGTAGTTGTCGCCGCAGCCGCCGGGCCGCCGGAAGGGCGGCTGGCGCTGCTACCGCCAATGAGGTGCGGGCCGCGCGGTGACCGCCATCGACGGATGGCGATCGTGGGACGGGTAAAATACGCGCCTCCCCCGAATACAGGCTCGCCGCGAGACTCACCATGTCCAACTTCATCCAGACACTCAACGACGCCTGGCAGCGCACGAACTCGCTGCTGTGCGTTGGGCTCGATCCCGAGCCCAGCAAATTTCCGGGCGCGCTCGCGGGCCGCGCCGATGCGATCTTCGAGTTCTGCCGCACGATCGTCGATGCAACCGCGCCGTACGCGTCGTCGTTCAAGCCGCAGATCGCCTACTTCGCCGCGCATCGCGCGGAAGACCAGCTCGAGCAGCTGATCGCCCACATTCACGCGAACCATCCGGGCCTGCCGGTGATTCTCGACGCCAAGCGCGGCGATATTGGCAGCACCGCCGAGCAGTACGCGCGCGAGGCGTTCGAGCGCTACCAGGCGGACGCGGTGACGGTCAATCCGTACATGGGTTTCGATTCGATCGAACCGTATCTCGAGCACGCGGGCAAGGGCGTGATCGTGTTGTGCCGCACGTCGAACGCGGGCGGCTCGGACTTGCAGTTTCTCGAGACGGGCGGCCGGCCGCTGTACCAGGTCGTCGCTCGACTGGCCGCGCAGAAGTGGAATGCGAGCGGCCAGCTGGGGCTCGTGGTCGGCGCGACGTTTCCGAAGGAAATCGAAGTGGTGCGCGGGATCGTCGGCGACATGCCGCTGCTGATTCCGGGCATCGGCGCGCAAGGCGGCGACGTGCAGGCAACCGTGAGCGCCGGACGCACCGCGAACGGCACCGGCATGCTGATCAACTCTTCGCGCGCGATCATCTACGCGGGCAAGGGCGACGACTTTGCGCAAGCGGCCGCGCAGGCCGCGAAGGACACCCGCGACCGGATCAACGCGTTTCGTTGATTCGGCGGGCGGTCCCGCGCCGGGCCGTGCGGCGCGTCAGCGCGCCGGTCCGAGCCGCCCGATCAACTCCGCATGGCGCGGATGCCGCGCCTTCAGCGCATCGACCTCCGCGAGTTCGAACTCGCTGAATTCGAAACCCGGCGCGACCGTGCAGCCGACCAGCGCGAACGACGCCGGATCGGCGCACTCAGCCGCGAACCACATGCCGGCCGGCACGACGGCCTGATACACCGTGTCGGGATGCGTGAGCGGATTGCCGAGCCGGTGCGTAACGAGCGCACCGCCGGCATCGCTTTCATCGAGCACGTGAACCAGCAGCGGCTCGCCGGCGTAGAAATGCCAGACCTCGTCGGATCGGATCCGATGCCACGCCGAATGCGCGCGATCGCACAGCATGTAATAGATCGCGGTCGACGCCGCACGGGTGTTCTCAGTCTCGCTCGCTTCGCCGGCGCGCAGCACGCGCGCGGCCGAGCGATAAGTCTCCGCGAAAAAGCCGCCTTCAGGATGTGGCTTCAGGTCGAAGCGACGGATCAGGTCATCAGCGATGGTGCGCGAATCCGGCATTGTCCGCCTCTCCAGTAATAGTCAGGCGCCGCTCAATGCTCGCGTTCGTCGAGTAGCGCCAGCAGACCGCGCAGCGCGTGCGCTGCCGCCTGCACGCGGATCTGCTCGCGATCGCCCTTGAAAATCTTCGTTTCCACCGACGTATGCAGCCGGTTGGTCCAGCCGAACGACACCATGCCGACCGGCTTGGTTTCGGTGCCGCCACCGGGCCCAGCGACGCCGGTTATCGACAGCGACACTTGCGCGCGGCTGTTGCGCAGCGCGCCTTCGGCCATCGCTCGCGCGACCGGTTCGCTGACCGCGCCGTGCTTTTCGATCAGGTCGGCCGGCACGCCGATCATTTCACTCTTCGCCTGGTTCGAATACGTGACGAAGCCGCGTTCGAACCAGCCACTGCTGCCGGAGATGTCGGTGATCGCGGTCGCGACCATGCCGCCTGTGCAAGACTCGGCGGTCACGAGCATCAGGCGCTCGTCGCGCAGACGGTTGCTCACGCGGATCGCAAGCTGGTGAACGACGGAATCGGTAGGCATGGCGTCAGTCAATCCGGAAAACGAAGCCGGCCGTGAGGCGCGGCGAACGGCAGGGGCCGGGTGGCGACCGAAAGAGTCGAACGGTACTCAGATCGCGGTCGGGCAGCGCTCAAACCGACATTCGCCACAGCGCAATCACGAGTAACGTGAAGAACGCGGCGATCAGGTCATCGAACATGATGCCAAAGCCGCCTTTCAGCCGGCGGTCGAAGTAGCCGATCGGTGGCGGCTTCACCATGTCGAAGAAGCGGAAGATCACGAACGCCCACATCTGAGCGGCGAGCGTGGCAGGCGTGACCATCAGCAGCACGAGCCAGAACGCGACGATTTCGTCCCACACGACCGCCGACGGATCCTCGACGCCAAGCCGCTTCGCCGTAAAGCCACACAGCGCGATGCCGGCGAGAAAGCCGACGCCGATCAGCACGCCCCATTCGATAACGGTCAGATAGCGGCTCAGTACCACGAAGGACGCCCAACCGAACAGGGTGCCGATCGTGCCCGGCGCGACGGGCGACAGCCCGCTGCCGAAGCCGAGCGACAGGATGTGGACTGGGTGCGACAGCATGAAGCGCGCGGTCGCGCGGCGTGGCTTAGCGGGCTTCGGCGCGCGCGGTCCTGGTACTTGCGGCGGCTTGTTGCCGAGGAAGTCGTCGGCGGGGCCGAGCGGGGGGTCATTCTGCATGAAAGTGATCGAAACCTTGCAAGGTCAAAGTGAGCGGCACGCCGGTGGCGTTGCGCCACGCGATGGCCGGGCGGTCGGTGGCCGCCTCCAGTGCGCTTATTGTACCGATGCGAGTGACCGGCACAGCGGCCTTGTGCGCGGCGGCCTCGACCGCGGCGCGCGCGGCGCCGGGCGCGGTGAAGCACAGCTCGTAATCGTCGCCGCCGGCGAGCGTGCAGCGCTGCTGGACCTCGGGCGGCAGGCGGCGCAGCGCGGCCGAGCGCGGCACCGCGTCGACGTCGACGCTCGCACTTACCGACGAGCGCTCGAGGATATGCAGCAGATCGCCGGCGAGTCCGTCCGACAGGTCGAGCGCCGCGTGTGCGACGCCGCGCAGCGCGAGGCCGAGCGCGATGCGCGGCTCGGGGCGTTCGAGTGCCTGGCGGAACGCCGCGGCGTCGTTCCGATCGGCGGCCCATTCACCGCGCTGCACGCCGAGGCCGGCGCGCGCGTCGCCGAGCGTGCCGGAAATCCAGATGTCGTCGCCGGGTTGCGCGGCATCGCGGCGCAATGCCGTTTGCGGCGGCACGCTGCCGAACACCGTGATGCACAGATTGAGCGGTCCGCCCGTCGTATCGCCGCCGATCAGCTCGCAACCGTAGCGCTCGGCCAGCGCGAACAGGCCTTCGCTGAACCCCGATAGCCAGGCTTCGTCGGCTTGCGGCAGCGAGAAGGCGAGCGTGAACGCCTGCGGCTGCGCGCCCATCGCGGCGAGGTCCGACAGGTTGACCGCCAGCGCCTTGTGACCGAGCGCTTCGGGATCGATATCGGCGAAGAAGTGACGGCCTTCGACCAGCATGTCCGTCGATATCGCGAGCATTTCGCCGGCAGGCGGGGCCAGCAACGCGCAGTCGTCGCCGATGCCGAGCGTGCCGTCTTCGGGAGTAGAGGGCCGCGCGTGGGCGGCGCGGCGGGCGAAGAAGCGGTCGATCAGCGAAAACTCGGAAAGCATGATGGCGGACGATGAGCGGAGAAGGATCGTAGAAATAGCGTAGGTGGCCAGGTTCGAGCGTAATGCCCCCTTCGCAAGCACCGGACCACCCCGTGCGACGGGCAACGCGCTTTCACGCTGTTTCAGTCGCGGCAGTTGTACCCGTATTGAAGGAATTGCGTAGGCAATTGGGGCTACAATGCCGTCGAACGTCTATTCTAATCTGCACTCCGAAGCCCGCCTTATGTCGAATCCCGTCAATACCAAACTCCGCGAAGCAGCCCTCGATTACCACGAGTTTCCGACTCCCGGCAAAATCGCGATCGCCCCGACCAAGCAGATGATCAACCAGCGCGACCTCGCGCTGGCGTATTCGCCTGGCGTCGCATTTGCGTGCGAGGAAATCGTCGAGAGCCCGCTGAACGCCGCGCGCTTCACTGCGCGCAGCAACCTCGTCGGCGTCGTCACGAACGGTACCGCGGTGCTGGGTCTCGGCAACATCGGCCCGCTCGCGTCCAAGCCGGTCATGGAAGGCAAGGCCGTCCTGTTCAAGAAGTTCGCCGGCATCGACGTGTTCGATATCGAGATCAACGAGACCGATCCGCACAAGCTGGTCGACGTGATCGCCGCGCTCGAACCGACCTTCGGCGGCATCAACCTCGAAGACATCAAGGCGCCGGACTGCTTCATCGTCGAACGCGAATGCCGCAAGCGCATGAAGATTCCGGTCTTCCATGACGACCAGCACGGCACCGCGATCGTCGTCGCGGCGGCAGTCACCAACGGTCTGAAGGTCGTTGGCAAGGACATCAAGGAAGTCAAGCTGGTTTCCTCGGGCGCGGGCGCGGCGGCGCTCGCCTGTCTGGACCTGCTGGTCGACCTCGGCCTGCCGCTCGAAAACATCACCGTGACCGACCTCGCGGGGGTCGTCTACAAGGGCCGTACCGAACTGATGGACCCGGACAAGGAGCGTTTCGCGCGTGAAACCAGCGCGCGCTCGCTCGCCGAGGTGATCGACGGCGCGGACGTGTTCCTCGGGCTGTCGGCTGGCGGCGTGCTCAAGCAGGACATGGTCAAGAAGATGGCCGCCAAGCCGCTGATCCTCGCGCTCGCGAACCCGACGCCGGAAATCCTGCCGGAACTCGCGCTCGAAGTGCGTCCGGACGCGGTGCTGTGCACGGGCCGCACCGACTACCCGAACCAGGTCAACAACGTGCTGGTGTTCCCGTTCCTGTTCCGCGGCGCGCTGGACGCCGGCGCGACGACGGTCACGCGCGAAATGGAAATCGCCGCCGTCAACGCGATCGCCGAACTGGCGCGCCAGGAGCAGAGCGACATCGTCGCGACCGCGTATGGCATCCAGGATCTGTCGTTCGGACCGGAGTATCTGATTCCGAAGCCGTTCGATCCGCGTCTGATCGTGAAGGTCGCGCCCGCGGTGGCGAAGGCCGCGATGGACTGCGGCGTCGCCGAGCGTCCGATCGAGGATATGGACGCGTACGCGCAGCATCTGCAGCAATTCGTCTACCACAGCGGCACGACGATGAAGCCGATCTTCCAGCTCGCCCGCAGCGTCGAGCCGGAGAAGAAGCGCATCGTGTTCGCGGAAGGCGAAGAGGAACGTGTGCTTCGCGCGATCCAGATCGTCGTCGACGAAAAGCTCGCCAAACCGATCCTGATCGGCCGGCCTGCCGTGATCGAACAGCGGATCGCGCGTTATGGCCTGCGGCTCGTCGCCGGGCAGGATTACACGGTCGTCAACACGGATCATGACGAACGTTACCGTGAGTTTTGGCAGGAATACGCGAAGATGATGTCGCGCAAGGGCATCACCACGCAGATGGCCAAGCTCGAGATGCGTCGCCGCACCACGCTGATCGGCTCGATGATGGTCAGGAAGGGCGAGGCGGACGGCATGATCTGCGGCACGGTCAGCACGACGCACCGCCATATCCATTTCATCGACCAGGTGATTGGCAAGAAGCCGGGCGCGAAGGTGTATGCGGCGATGAATGGGCTGGTGTTGCCGAATCGGCAGATTTTCCTCGTCGATACGCACGTGAATGTCGATCCGACGCCGGAGGAGCTGGCCGAGATCACGATCATGGCGGCCGAGGAAGTGCGTCGTTTCGGTATCGAGCCGAAAGTCGCGCTGGTGTCGCATTCGAACTTCGGTTCGAGCAACGCGCCGAGCGCACAGAAGATGCGCGATACGCTCGAGATCCTGCGTGAACGCGCGCCGGAGCTGCAAATTGACGGCGAAATGCACGGCGATGTCGCGCTCGACTCCAATCTGCGCCGCGAAGTGCTGCCCGATTCGACGCTCGAAGGCGACGCGAACCTGCTGGTGCTGCCGAACATCGATGCGGCCAATATCGCGTACAACCTGCTGAAGACGGCGGCCGGCAACAACATCGCGATTGGCCCCATCCTGCTCGGCGCGGCCAAGCCGGTGCACGTGCTGACGCCGTCGGCGACCGTACGCCGGATCGTCAACATGGCGGCGCTGCTGGTTGCGGACGTCAGCGCAACCCGCTAAGCGCGCATCGTGACCGGGCCGCGACAGGCCCGGCGCCGGTTCTCCGACCGGCGCGCCCTGAAAAAAAAGGCGTGCCCGCAATGGGCACGCCCTCGGGGCAAGCTGGGGATCGCCACCCCGAAAAATGGCAATGACACAGCCTTTCGGCTGAATGGTTCCAGGCTTTGACAACCGCGAGCGAGCGCCTCGGCCACCGGCCGCTTGCATCGCTTGCGCTGCGCTCGATCGCGGTTGAGCTCAGTTTAGCCTGATCGAGCTAAATATTCTGTCAAAAGTCGTCAAAGCCCCGATTGGCCGGCTTTGCGCGCCGTGAGGCGGGGTGTCGTCCGGCCGTCGAACGTTGATTCCAAAGGCTATTAGCGATACCCTTACGACTTTCATGGTCGTCAAACTCGTGGTCTGACAGCGGGGAAACCTGATACATGGCACGCAACTGGTTGCGCATGAAAGGCGTGCTGATCGGTGCTGCCGCGCTCTGCGCGTTGTCAAGTTCGGCGCCCGAGGCGCTGGCGCGAGACAACTCGGCGCCAGCTGCGGCGGAAGCGCAGGTAGGCACCATCGCGCTGGCGCAATTGCCGCGCGAAGCGGTCGATACGTTGAACCTCATTGCTACCGGCGGGCCTTACCCGTATCAGAAGGATGGCATCGTATTCGGCAACTACGAACGGGTGCTGCCCGCTCATTGGCGCGGCTATTACCACGAATACACCGTCCCCACGCCTCACGCGCGCAATCGCGGGGCGCGCCGCATCGTCTGCGGAGGTCCGCTACAGCGAACCGACAATTGTTATTACTCGGACGACCATTACACCAGTTTTAACCGTATTGTTGAATGACATTGGGATGAACGGCATGAGCGACAACATCTACGCGCACGATTCCGGAGTCGCGACGGATCTTTTCGCGGCCGGCGACGGCAATTTGTTCCAACGCGTCATGAAGATGCGCGCCGACGAGCAGGGTCGCGACAACCAAAGCGAGGCTGGCACGGTGGTTTCATCGAACGAAGAGCCCATGAGCCTTTTCAGGACGGTGCGGCCGAACATCGTGCAGTCGATCCGCGCGTTCCGCGTGCAGGATCTAGCCGACGAGGCCAACCACCTTGGCCAGCACTTTCTGTATGCATACTGCGCGAACGCCGCGTCGAAGCAGGAAGTGCTCGAGACGATCGCGACGTCGTTCCTGTTTCCCAAGCATTTCGGCAAGAACTACGACGCGCTCTACGACTGCCTGACCGACCTCGTGCACAAGGCCGGCGCGCAGCCCGGCTTCGTGATCGTGCTCGAACACCTGCCGATCGCGCAGAAATTCGACAAGGAAGGGCGCGAGACGCTGCTCGACGTGTTCCGCGAAGCGGCCGAATTCTGGGCCGAGCGCAAGGTCGCGTTCCGGGTGTTTTACTCGTTCGCCTGAGGCTCGTAGGATGTTTCACCTGTTCAGGCGTAGTTGATTGGCTCTGACGGCGAACATCGCGCTACAGACGCTAAAGGCCCGCTAATTGGCGGGCCTTTGCTTTCGTGGCGGTGTTTGGCGCATAGCTCCCGCTTACCAACCGCCCCAGCGCGCCGCAAGCGCAGCAAGCACCGCGATCCCTGCGGTCTCGGTGCGCAGCACACGCGGTCCCAAGCCCACCGCGGCAAAGCCCTGTTCAACGGCGGCGGCTTCCTCGTCGGCGGAAAGGCCGCCTTCGGGGCCGATCAGCAGCGTCACGCCGCCAGGCGGCGGCGCGTCCGGCAGCGCCGTGAAACCGATGCTCGCGCGTGGCGACAGCAGCAGGCGCAACTCGTCGGGTGCCGGTTCGCGCGACAGGGTATCGAGCCAAGCGCCAATCTCACACACCGGCATGACGTCCGGCAGCCGATTACGCCCGCACTGTTCGCACGACGCCCGCACCACACCTTGCCAGTGCTGCTGCCGCCGTTGCGCGCGCTCGCCGGTCAGCCGCACGACGCTGCGTGCGGTCGCGAGCGGCACGAAGCCAGAGGCGCCGAGTTCGACCGCCTTCTCGATCAGCCAGTCCATCTTGTCGCCGCCGGCGATGCCTTGGGCGAGCGTCAGCCGATACGGCGGCTCGACCTCGACCGCGCGAAATTCGCCAATTTTCACGCGAGCCGAACGGCGCTCGACCTCGACGAGTTCGGCGCCGTATTCGCCGCCCTGGCCGTTGAACAGCACGAGCGAATCGCCAGGCTGCAGACGAAGCACGGCCACGTGGCGGACGACGTCGTCGGGCAATGCGATCACGTCGTCGGGGTAAAGCAGCGCGTCAACAAAAAAACGGGGCATCGACGAATGACTCTCGGATTCAGGAAAGGTGGCGGGCGAGCGCCCAGCGATAGCCGTCGATATCTTCGACCTGCGCGAAGCGGTCGCCCCAGAACTGGTCCTGCGGCTCGCTCAGCGACTTCGCGCCAGCCGCGAGCGCGCGAGCATACACGGCATCGACGTCCTCGACATAGACATAGAACGATTGCGGCGCAATCGTGCCCGCGCTTTTCGGCGTCTTCGCGGTCGAGCCGAACGCGCCTTCGGGTGCGAACATCACGATCAACTGGCCTTGGTAAGTCATCTCGACGTGCATGACGACGCCGTCGTCCTGCACGCTGTCGCGCACGTCGAAGCCGAACGCCGCCGAAAAAAACGCCGTCGACGCGCGCGCGTCGCGCACCGTCAGATAGGGGGTCAGCCAGGGCACACCGGCGGGGCGGGGGGCGGTCATGGAGTTCTCCGGATTTCGTGGGGCAGCGTGCGACTGTTGCGGGTTTCGCTCGGGCGCGGCATGCCGGCTTCGCTCGAACTGGTTCGCTCCACGTGCCCACGCTTCAAATGGATGGTTTCGTCGTCGGACTCAGTTTATCGCGCGCCGTTCGCGCTGCCGAGAGTAGCCCCGCGTGCAGGGCTGGTTCGTCATGACGCAGCGAATCGATGCCGCGCGCGGCGAGACGTTCGACGAGCGGGTGAATCGGGCGAGTCGTCGCGGAACTCGATAGGCATCCGGGCATCGAGCGGATCGAGGCGTGCATGAGGAAATCCGTAGACGGCGTCGGCACAAGGCTGGAACAATAGCGGGGCGTTCACGGCGGACGGGCTCGATCGGCAGCGTGGGCAAATCAGCTGCTCGAATCGTGAATGCCGCCGCCGGGCGTAGTGCGTTGAACCGCGCGGCCGGGCGGCTTTCCGGCCGGCTAGGGGTTAACCTTCTGCTAGAATGTGACGCTTTCAGCCTTGTCCGCTTGCTCTGCCCGTTTCGCGTCTCCTGGCGCCGCATCGTGCGCCGTAGCGAACTGGCCGCCGAGCTTCCGGGCCTCAAGCGCGCCCCGCTTTCTGACTCTGTCTCCGGACTCGACATGACGACCCCGTCTCCCGCACCCACTTCCCTGATGGCCAACGCGATCCGCGCGTTGTCCATGGACGCCGTTCAAAAGGCGAACTCCGGCCACCCCGGCATGCCGATGGGCATGGCCGAAATCGGCGTTGCCCTGTGGTCGCGTCATCTGCGCCATAACCCGAAGAACCCGCAATGGGCCGATCGCGACCGCTTCGTGCTGTCGAACGGTCACGGCTCGATGCTGCTGTACTCGCTGCTGCATCTGACCGGCTACGACCTGCCGATGGAAGAGCTGAAGAACTTCCGCCAGCTCCATTCGAAGACGCCGGGTCACCCGGAATATGGCATCACGCCGGGCGTCGAGACGACCACCGGTCCGCTCGGCCAGGGTCTCGCGAATGCGGTCGGCATGGCGCTCGCCGAGTCGCTGCTCGCCACCGAATTCAACAAGCCCGACGCGAAGATCGTCGACCACCACACGTACGTGTTCGTCGGCGACGGCTGCCTGATGGAAGGTATCTCGCACGAAGCGTGCTCGCTCGCAGGCGTGCTGAAGCTGAACAAGCTGATCGCGTTCTACGACGACAACGGCATCTCGATCGACGGCGAAGTGGTGCACTGGTTCCACGACGACACGCCGAAGCGCTTCGACGCGTACGGCTGGAACGTGATCCCGAACGTGGTCGGCCATGACGTCGACGCGGTCGACGCGGCGATCAAGCAAGCGAAGCTGTCGGACAAGCCGACGCTGATCTGCTGCAAGACCGTGATCGGTGAAGGCGCGCCGACCAAGGCGGGCTCGCACGACTCGCACGGCGCGCCGCTCGGCGACAAGGAAATCGCGGCAACGCGCGAAGCGATCGGCTGGAAGTGGGAGCCGTTCGTGATTCCGCAGGAAGTCTACGCGGCATGGGATGCGAAGGATGCGGGCGGGCGCCTCGAATCCGAATGGGACAAGGCGTTCGCCGCCTACGCGGCCAAGTATCCGCAGGAAGCGGCGGAGTTCAAGCGCCGCAGCGCGAAGCAGCTGCCGGCCGACTGGAAGGACAAGGCAAAGGCGATCATCGCCGGCGCGAACGAACGCGCCGAGACCGTCGCGACGCGTAAGGCGTCGCAGCAGGCCATCGAAGGCCTGTCGGCCGTGCTGCCCGAACTGCTCGGCGGTTCCGCCGACCTGACCGGCTCGAACCTGACCAACTGGAAGGCCGCGAAGCCGGTGCGCGTGAACGCCGAAGGCCGTGCCGCCGGCAACTACGTGAACTACGGTGTGCGCGAATTCGGCATGAGCGCCGCGATCAACGGCGTCGCGCTGCATGGCGGCTATAAGGCATTCGGCGGCACGTTCCTGACGTTCTCGGACTACAGCCGCAACGCGCTGCGCGTCGCCGCGCTGATGAAGTCGCAGTCGATCTTCGTGTTCACGCACGACTCGATCGGTCTCGGCGAAGACGGCCCGACCCACCAGTCGATCGAACACGTCGCGAGCCTGCGCCTGATCCCGAATCTGCAAACATGGCGTCCGGCTGATACGGTCGAAACCGCGGTGGCCTGGACCCATGCGATCGAACATGAAGGTCCGTCGTGCCTGATCTTCAGCCGTCAGAACCTGCAGTTCAACGAGCGCACCGACGCGCAGATCGCCAACATCGAGAAGGGCGGCTACGTGCTGCGCGACTGGGACGAAGAGATCGTCGCGCGTAAGATCATCCTGATCGCGACGGGCTCCGAAGTCGAACTGGCGATGAAGGCCGTCGAGCCGCTCGCGCGCGAAGGCATCGCCGCACGCGTCGTGTCGATTCCGTCGACGACCGTGTTCGACAAGCAGGACGCCGAGTACCGCGAACGCGTGCTGCCGCACGGCGTGCGCCGCGTCGCGATCGAAGCGGGCGTGTCGGATTTCTGGCGCAAGTACGTGGGTCTGGAAGGCGGCGTGGTCGGCATCGACACGTTCGGCGAATCGGCCCCGGCAGGTGTGCTGTTCAAGCATTTCGGTTTCACCGTCGAGCACGTGGTGGCGACGGTCAAGGCCGCTCTCGGCTGATGGTTGCGTCGCGTTGCCGTCGCGCCCCTCGTGGTTGCGCGGGGCAACGCACCGAACCGGATGTCCGACCAGGCGAACATAAACGGATTTTTTAGCCATCAGGAGATACATCATGACGATTCGCGTCGCAATCAACGGCTACGGCCGGATCGGCCGCAATACCCTGCGCGCCTTCTATGAAAACGGCAAGAAGCACGATATCGAAATCGTCGCCATCAACGATCTGGGCGATGCGAAGACCAACGCCCACCTGACGCAGTACGACACCGCGCACGGCAAGTTCCCGGGCCAGGTGTCGGTGGACGGCGACTACCTCGTCGTGAACGGCGACAAGATCCGCGTGCTGGCGAACCGCAACCCGGCCGAACTGCCGTGGGGCGAGCTGGGCGTCGACGTCGTGATGGAGTGCACGGGCTTTTTCACGACCAAGGAAAAGGCCAGCGCGCACATCAAGGGCGGAGCGAAGAAGGTCATCATCTCGGCGCCGGGCGGCAAGGATGTCGACGCGACCGTCGTCTACGGCGTGAACCACAACGTGCTGAAGGCATCGGACACGGTCATCTCGAACGCATCGTGCACGACCAACTGCCTCGCGCCGCTGGTCAAGCCGCTGAACGACAAGATCGGCCTCGTGAACGGCCTGATGACGACGATCCACGCGTACACGAACGACCAGGTTCTGACCGACGTGTACCACGAAGACCTGCGCCGCGCGCGTTCGGCCACGCATAGCCAGATCCCGACCAAGACCGGTGCGGCATCGGCGGTCGGCCTCGTGCTGCCGGAACTGAACGGCAAGCTGGACGGCTACGCAATCCGCGTCCCGACCATCAACGTGTCGGTCGTCGACCTGTCGTTCATCGCCGCGCGCGACACGACGGTCGAGGAAGTCAACGCGATCATGAAGGAAGCGTCGGAAGGCGCACTGAAGGGCGTTCTCGGTTACAACGACGCACCGCTCGTGTCGATCGACTACAACCACAACCCGGCTTCGTCGACGTTCGACTCGACGCTGACCAAGGTGTCGGGCCGTCTCGTGAAGGTGTCGAGCTGGTACGACAACGAGTGGGGCTTCTCGAACCGCATGCTGGACACGGCTGTGGCGCTCGCGAACGCGAAGTAAGTTTCGGGTTTCACGCTGCATGAAAGCCGCTCCTCGGAGCGGCTTTTTTTCGTCTGCGGTATCGGCGCGACGGCTACGGCGTCGGGAAATAGACGCCCGCGCGCTGCGCGGCGTTCGCGATGTGCGTCTCGATCGCCTTGCCGGCCGCGAGCGAATCGCGGGCCTTCAGCGCGTCGAGAATCGCGCGATGCTCGGTGTAGGTGGACAGCACCCGCTCGCGCCGGTAGAACGGCATGCGCTGGCTTTCCTTCATGATCTCGGCGCTGCTGCGCAGGATCGACTCGATCGCGGCATTGCCTGCGATGCTTACGATGCGCATATGGAACGCGTAGTCGAGCCGCGCCGCTTCGTCGAGTTCCTCGCAGGCGAGCGCGCTTTGCATCGCGGTGACGTTTTCCTCGAGCCACGCGAGGTCGTCGTTGGTGACCGCGAGCACCGCCATGCGCGCAACGAAGCCTTCGAGCGCGTAGCGCATCTGATACGTGTCGGGCAGCGACGACTGCTCGGCGAAACGCCACGCCTGAGCGGCTTTCGCCTGCGCGCTTTCCACGTACACGCCCTTGCCCGGCCGGATTACCAGCAGGCCGAGCGCTTCAAGCGTGGAGAGCGCTTCGCGCAGTGACGCGCGGCTGATCGACAGTTCATCGGATAGCTGGCGCTGCGCCGGCAGCAGGCTGCCCACCGGATAGACGCCCGCTTCGATGCGTTCGCGGACGGTCGCGATGGCCGCGTCGGTGACGGTGTGCGGGACGCTTTTCATAAAAACTCACTTGGTGGCGTGGTCTGACCGCAATTCTAATCCTTACGAGAAAGAAGGCGCGCTTCCGGCCGTCTGAAATCCCGAATCCGACCCGAAAACGCCGAAAAAACAACGGGTAAACACTGTTCGATCAATCCTTGACGGGACTATATCGGCTTCCTACTATTCGCCATAACAGTTCTGGTCGGACCAGTCTGAACAGAAGTGACCGAGACAACCATCCGCAGGAGGAAGCCGTGTTGAAATTCTTCAATTCGCTATTTGGCCGGGTCGTGATCGCGCTCGTGGTCGGCATCGTGCTCGGTGCCGTGTTTCCGCATTTCGCGCAGTCCTTGCGGCCGCTTGGGGACGGTTTTCTGAAGCTGATCAAGATGGTGATCGGGCCGATCGTGTTCTGCGTGGTGGTGAGCGGTATGGCGCATGCGGGCGATCTGCGCAAGGTCGGCCGCGTCGGTTTGAAGTCGGTGATCTACTTCGAGGCGATGACGACGATCGCGCTCGTGATCGGCGCGGTGCTCGCTTACGCGACGCGTCCGGGCGCCGGCATGAACGTGAACCTGAGTTCGCTCGATGCGGCGTCGCTCACGACCTATACCGAGCACGCGAAGAGCCTGAAGGACACCGCCGGCTTTCTGCTGAAGATCATCCCCGACACGGCGATCAACGCGTTCGCGACCGGCGACATCCTGCAGATCCTCGTGTTCTCGGTACTGTTCGGCTCGGCGCTGTCGCTGCTCGGCAAGCGCGCGCAACGCGTGAGCGGGTTGATCGATGAGCTGTCACAGGTGTTCTTCCGCGTGATGGGCTTCATCATCAAGCTCGCGCCGCTCGGCGTGCTCGGCGCGATCGCGTTTACGACCGGCACCTACGGCGTCGAGTCGCTGAAGCAACTCGGCATGCTCGTGCTGGTGTTCTACGCGAGCTGCGTGGTGTTCGTCGTGCTCGTGCTCGGCGCCGTGATGCGGCTCGCCGGCTTCAGCATCTTCAAGCTGATCCGCTATCTGCGCGAAGAACTGTCGATCGTGCTCGGCACCGCGTCGTCCGACGCCGTGCTGCCGCAGATCATGCGCAAGCTCGAATGGATGGGCGTCAAGGATTCGACGGTCGGTCTCGTGATTCCGACCGGCTACTCGTTCAACCTCGACGGCTTCTCGATCTATCTGACGCTTGCGGTGCTGTTCATCGCGCAGGCGACCAACACCCCGCTGTCTATTCATGACCTGATCGTCGTCGTGCTGGTGTCGCTGGTGACGTCGAAGGGCGCGCACGGCATACCCGGCTCGGCGATCGTGATTCTGGCTGCGACGCTCTCCGCGATTCCCGCGATTCCGGTGCTCGGTCTCGTGCTGATTCTGCCGGTCGACTGGTTCGTCGGCATCGCCCGCGCGCTGACCAACCTGATCGGCAACTGCGTCGCGACGGTGGTGGTCGCCGTGTGGGAAAACGATATCGACAAGGCGCGCGCGCACCGCGTGCTGAATCGCGACGCGGCGCTGCGCTATGTGCCCGCTGTCGACGACACGCTCGCCGAGCCGGGTGCGGGCGAACACGCGCCGGCAGTCTGACGGCGGCGCCGGCTCTGGTCTGACCAGACCAACCGGCATCGTCTTCAGACGGAGTTTTTTCGCAAACCGGCGGCTGCCGTGGCGCCGCCGGCCGTTTCTGACCTCTTCCACACTGACCGACATCATGGCCAACCCGATCCTCGACCCGAACGCCCCCGTCTTCACGCGCCGCTACATGAACCTCGCCGATCCGCGCCTCGGCGCAAAGGCGCTGTTCGCGAGCGACGAATTCTTCGCACCGAAAGAGCGCATGCTCGAGCCGCAGCCGGCGGTGTTCATCCCCGGCAAATACGACGACCACGGCAAGTGGATGGACGGCTGGGAGACGCGCCGCAAGCGCACGAACGGCCACGACCATTGCGTGATCCGTCTCGCGCGGCCGGGCGTCGTGCATGGCGTCGATCTCGATACGAGCCACTTCACCGGCAATTTCCCGCCGGCGGCGTCGATCGATGCCTGTCACAGCGACGCTGACGTGCCGCCCGAGCACGCCGACTGGCAGCCGCTCGTGCCGGCGACGACGCTACAGGGCAACCAGCATCACTATGTTGAAGTGAAAGACGCGCGCCCGGTCACCCATCTGCGGGTGAATCTCTATCCGGACGGCGGGCTCGCCCGACTGCGCGTGTACGGCCAGCCGCAGCGGGACTGGAGCCGCGTCGAGCGCGGCACGCTGCTCGATCTCGCCGCGATCGAAAACGGCGCGTACCTCGTCGCCGCGAACAACCAGCATTTCGGGCCGGCCTCGCAGATGCTGATGCCAGGCCGCGGCGTGAACATGGGCGACGGCTGGGAAACCCGGCGGCGTCGCGAGCCGGGCAACGACTGGGCGATCGTCGCGCTCGCGCGGCCCGGCGTGATCCGCAAGATCGAAGTGGATACGGCGCACTTCAAGGGCAACTTCCCGGACCGCTGCTCGCTGCAGGCGGCATCGGTGACGGGGGGCACCGACGATTCGCTCGTCACGCAGGCGATGTTCTGGCCGGTGCTGCTCGGCGAACAGAAGCTGCAGATGGACCACGTGCACACGTTCACGGACGACCTCGCCGCGCTCGGGCCGGTCACGCACGTGCGCTTCAACATCTTCCCGGACGGCGGCGTGTCGCGCCTGCGTCTGTGGGGCGAGATCGCTTAACGCACGCAACATCAGGGAGCGGCACGCATGAAGATCCTGCAGATGGAACGCCTGACGCGCGCGGCCTTCGCGCCGTTCGGCGACGTGATCGAACTCGACGGCGCGCGTCATTTTCCGATCAATGGCGGCACCACCGAGCGCTATCACGACCTAGCGCGCGTCGACGTGGCGGAGCAGGGCGGCCGGCCGCTCGTCAATCTGTTTCGCGCGCAGCCGCGCGCGCTCCCCGTCGAGATCACGATGATGGAGCGGCATCCGCTCGGGAGCCAGGCTTTCATTCCCTTACGCGCGGGCCGCTATCTGGTGGTGGTCGCGCCGGCCGGCGAGTTCGACGCCACGCGGATGCGCGCGTTCTGGACCGACGCGTGGCAGGGTGTCAATTACGCGAAAGGGGTCTGGCATCATCCGCTGCTCGCGCTGGATCAGGTCAGCGACTTCATCGTCGTCGATCGTGGCGGCGACGCGCCGAATTGCGACGAATTGCAGTTGGCCGAGCCGTGGCGGCTCGCCTTCGAGCCGAGCGTGGAACCGGTCGGATAGCCGTATTCGCCGTCCGTCGCCTGAACAAAAAAACCCGACCGATTCTCATCGGCCGGGTCTTTCTTCTGACTTGCCAGGCCGCGTATTCGCACGCGGCCAGCGATGCATCAGTGCTTACGATGCGGGCAATTTTCCTTCGTGCACGCCCCATACAGTGCCAGCGCATGCTCCTGCAGCTTGAAGCCGCGTGCCTTGGCGATGGACTGCTGACGACTTTCGATTTCGGGGTCGAAAAACTCTTCCACGAGCCCGCAATCGAGGCACACGAGGTGATCGTGGTGCGTCCCCTCGTTCAGTTCGAACACCGCCTTGCCCGACTCGAAATTGCTGCGCGAGAGCAGGCCGGCCTGCTCGAATTGCGTCAGCACGCGATACACGGTGGCGAGACCGATATCGAGTTCCTCGTGCAGGAGGTTGCGATATACGTCTTCGGCGGTTAGATGACGTACCGGGCTGTGTTGGAAAATCTCAAGGATTTTGAGGCGCGGAAGGGTCGCCTTGAGCCCGATATTCTTGAGATCGGTTGGATTGGTCATGACAAGGGATCCCTAGAGTACAATGCTGGGCTCTCATAGTAATGTGTTTTGCCGTTCTGGTCATTTTCGATGGAATGAGCGCGGCCCGCAAGCGGGCCCGCACGGTGAGTGAAATGATTTCTAAATCTCAATTGATCTACCGGGGGAGCCGCATGCGGGGTACCTTGATCGCGGTTGCGACTGTCGCGGTTCTTGCCGGATGTTCCACGTACGACAGCCTGACCCAGCGCGTTGCCCAAAGCATTACGCCGTATCGGATTACGGTCGTGCAAGGTAACTTCGTGTCGCAGGAAATGGCCGGCCAGATGAAGGTCGGCATGACGCGCGCACAGGTGCGTCAGGTGCTCGGCACGCCGCTGTTGACCGACATGTTCCACGCGGATCGCTGGGACTACACGTTCTATTTCAAGCGTGGCAACACCTCGATCGTTCAGCAACGCGACTTCGTCGTGTTCTTCTCGGGCGACACCGTGACCCACTGGACGGGTGGCGAGGATCTGCCGACCAATCTCGAATTGCTGGCCGAAATCGACGGCGACCGCAGTGGCCGTCGCTCGAACGCTACGCCGCCGAGCGCGGCGAGCGCGGCCGAGGCCGCCAGCGCCGCAGCCGCCGCAAGCGGGGCTGCCGCCGCGGCGCCGGTCACGGTGGACACGACGCGCTCGCCGTCGGTCGAAGGCGCCCAGCAAGCCGCCACGCCGTCCATGGACGCCAACGCGGAAGCTGCCCAGGCGGCCAATCGCGCGACCAGCGCGGTGTCTACGCCGAGCGGCGCGCCGTCCGTGCGTCCGGCCGTGCCGAGAGCGGGCGCTGGCGGGATCCCGACGCAAGGCCCGACGGCCGGTGGTCAGCCGCAGTTCCAGTTCAAACGCCCGCCGCCGCCGGCGCCGGAAAACGAGAGCAACCCGGTCGGCCCGACGGGCTCGCAAAGCGGCGACAGCTCGACGCCGAGCGCTTCGCCGTCAACGTCCGGAACGAGCAACTGATCCGCTTGTCGGTGTTGTGAGGCGGGCTGCGCGCAGCATGTGCGGCGCCCGCCAGATGTGTGTTCGTCCGGCGTCAGGCGAGGCCGGAAGTGCGCCGCTTGGGCCGCATGAACCTGTTGCCGCAGTGCGCCGCGGCAGTGGCTCGCCGCAGCGGGCGGTATCAGTCAGTCACCTGAGCGAGCCGTCCCGGTTGGCCGCGGACGTTGGCTTCAGCAGCGAGCCGCCCGGCCTAAGACCGTGCCGCCTGTCGCCGCTTGTCCCTATATCGACCGGGCGCATTCCCCGGCACACTGGTCGGTGCATTCGCCGGGCCGCGTTTGCCGGGCTCCATCCCGGTTGACTCTTTTCGAATCCTCATCGTCATGAAAATTGCCATTGCAGGCGCATCGGGCCGTATGGGCCGCATGCTGATCGAAACCGTCCTCAACGACGCCGACACGACGCTGTCCGGCGCGCTCTGCCGCACGGGCGCGGCGCAGCTTGGCCAGGACGCCGGCGCGTTCCTCGGCAAAGAGACGGGCGTGCTGCTGTCCGACGATATCGAGCGCGTGTTTGCCGAATCCGACTACCTGATCGACTTCACGCGCCCGGACGCGACGCTCGCGCATCTCGAAGCCGCGCAGCGCCATGGCGTGAAAATGGTGATCGGCACGACCGGCTTCGACAACGCGCAAAAAGCGCAGCTGCGAGCGGCGGCGCAGAAGATCGGCGTGGTGTTCGCGTCGAACATGAGCGTCGGCGTGAACGTTACGCTGAAACTGCTCGAATACGCGGCGCGGCACTTCTCGACCGGCTACGACATCGAGATCATCGAGGCGCATCATCGCCACAAGGTCGATGCGCCGTCCGGCACCGCGCTGACGATGGGCGAAGTGATCGCGGGCGCGCTCGGCCGCAATCTCGACGACTGCGCGGTCTACGGCCGCGAAGGCGTGACCGGCGAACGCGATCCGTCGACGATCGGCTTCTCGGCGATTCGCGGCGGCGATATCGTCGGCGATCATACGGTGCTGTTCGCAGGCATCGGCGAGCGCATCGAGATCACGCACAAATCGGCGAGCCGCCTGTCATATGCACAAGGCGCGCTTCGTGCTGTACGCTTCCTCGAAGGCCGCGACAACGGCTTCTTCGACATGCAGGACGTGCTCGGCCTGCGTTGAGCGAAGTTCGTTGCGCATAGGCGGGGCAGCGCATCCCGAGCGCGCCCTCCCGAAGTCACTTTCCTAACGCGAGGTCAGATGGCAGGCAGCAGCGGCATCATCCATTACCTGCAAACGAGCGACGCGATCACGCATGCCGTCGCCTACGTGCTGCTGGCCATGTCGATTGCGAGCTGGTGTTTTCTGATCGTCAAGAGCTGGATTCTGGCGCGCGCGAAACGCCAGTCCTCGCGGGCGATCGCGCGCTTCTGGCAAGCGCCGACGCTCGCCGAAGGCGTCGCCATCCTGCGCCGCACCGACCGTGAGCGCGTGTTCGCGCCGCTCGCCGAAGCGGCGCTCCATGCGGCCGAGGTCGACATTCCGGGCGCGCTGCTCGCGCGCGTCGAGCGCAGCGAACGGGTGCTGCGCGCGCTGCGCCAGGCGCTCAACGCGTCGCAGCGGCGGCTCGAGTTCGGTCAGGTGCTGCTGGCGTCGGTGGGCAGCACCGCGCCGTTCGTCGGTCTGCTCGGCACCGTATGGGGCATCTATCACGCGCTCGGCAGCATCGCGGCGAGCGGGCAGGCGCAGATCGAGAACGTCGCGGGACCGGTCGGCGAGGCGCTGATCATGACCGCGTTCGGTCTGGTGGTCGCGATTCCGGCGGTGCTCGGGTACAACGTGCTGGGCCGCCTCGTGCGGCAATTAACCGAGGAGCTGGACGGTTTCGCGCACGATTTGCACGCGTACGTGTGCTCCCCCGAGCATGCGCCGACGCCGCCCCGCGCGCAGCAGGCGGCGCACGAGGCGCACCGCTGACGCTTGGCGTGCGGCGGGCAGGGCCAAGCTCAGACGCAAGGAGGCGACATGGCATTCGGCGGACTCGAGAGGAAGCAGACGGCCGCGCCGATGGCCGAGATCAACATGACGCCGCTGATCGACGTGATGCTGGTGCTGCTGGTGATTTTCATCATTACCGCGCCGCTGTTCTCGCACGCGATCCGGCTCGATCTGCCGAAGGTCGCGGCGGCGCCCGCGCGCCAGACCCCCCAAACCATCTCCCTGTCGATCGACGGCGCCGGCAAGCTCTACTGGAACGGCAAGCCGATCACGCTCGCGCAGATGCGCGTGCAGTTCGCCGAGGCCGGCAAGCAGGCGGACCAGCCGGACATCCAACTGCGCGCGGAGCGTTCGACGCGCTACGAAGTAATCGCGCAGGTGATGGGCGCCGCGCAGCAGGCGGGGCTCGAGCGGATCGGCTTCGTGACGGACCCGCCGCCGCCCGCCGCGCAGCACTGAGCATCACCGGGCGCTGGCGGGCGCGCAGCGCGTTGACGAATCCGGCACACCCCGCCCCGCACCATGCCGCGCGTAGCGGCGCACCCGTCCGCGAACGGTATAATCAGCCCTTTCCCCGCCGAAGGGGAAACGACGCAACGACATTCTGCAGAGCACCGGGCCGGTGCGAAAGCACCGAACCTAGCGATCCCATCACACCATGCACGAAAAATACGTTCCCTCCGACGTCGAAGCCGCCGCGCAAGGGCAATGGCGCGCCATCGACGCCTACAAGACGACGGAAACCACCGACAAGCCCAAGTTCTACTGCGTCTCGATGCTGCCGTATCCGTCGGGCAAGCTGCACATGGGGCACGTGCGCAACTACACGATCAACGACGTGATGTACCGCTATCTGCGGATGAACGGCTACAACGTGCTGATGCCGATGGGTTGGGACGCGTTCGGCATGCCGGCGGAAAACGCCGCGATGGCCAACAACGTGCCGCCCGCGCAGTGGACCTACGACAACATCGCTTACATGAAGAAGCAGATGCAGTCGATGGGTCTCGCGATCGACTGGTCGCGCGAAGTCGCGACCTGCAGCCCCGACTACTACAAGTGGAACCAGTGGCTGTTCCTGAAGATGCTCGAAAAGGGCATCGCGTACAAGAAAACCGGCACCGTGAACTGGGACCCGGTCGACCAGACCGTGCTCGCGAACGAGCAGGTGATCGACGGGCGCGGCTGGCGCTCGGGTGCGCTCGTCGAAAAGCGCGAAATCCCGATGTACTACATGCGCATCACGCAGTACGCCGATGAACTGCTGAACGATCTCGACGGCCTCGGCTGGCCCGAGCGCGTGAAGATCATGCAGCAGAACTGGATCGGCAAGAGCTTTGGCGTGAACTTCGGCTTCCCGTATGAAATCGACGGTGAGCAGAAGCTGCTGCGCGTGTTCACGACGCGCGCCGACACGATCATGGGCGTCACGTTCTGCGCGATCGCCGCCGAGCATCCGCTCGCCACGCGTCTCGCGCAGGACAAGCCGGAACTGCAGGCGTTCATCGACGAATGCAAGCGCGGCGGCGTCGCCGAAGCCGACGTCGCGACGATGGAAAAGAAGGGCATGGCCACCGGCTTCTACGTCACGCATCCGCTGACGCACGAGCAGGTCGAGGTGTGGATCGGCAACTACGTGCTGATGACTTACGGCGAAGGTGCGGTGATGGGCGTGCCGGCGCACGACGAGCGCGACTTCGCTTTCGTGAAGAAGTACGGTCTGCCGGTGAAGCAGGTGGTCGCGGTCGAGGGCAAGGAGTTTTCGACTGAAGCCTGGGCGGAGTGGTACGGCGAGAAGGCCGGCACGCTGGTCAACAGCGGCAAGTACGACGGCCTCGCGTACGACGAAGCGGTGGACCGCATCGCCGCCGATCTTAAGGAACTCGGCCTCGGCGACAAGCAGATCACGTGGCGTCTGCGTGACTGGGGCGTGTCGCGCCAGCGTTACTGGGGCACGCCGATTCCGATCATCCACTGCCCGAAATGCGGCGACGTGCCGGTGCCGGAAAAAGACCTGCCGGTCGTGCTGCCGGAAGACCTCGTGCCGGACGGCACAGGCAATCCGCTCGCGAAGTCCGAAGCGTTCCTGAACTGCACGTGCCCGAGCTGCCGCGGCGCGGCGAAGCGCGAAACCGACACGATGGACACCTTCGTCGATTCGTCGTGGTACTTCTATCGCTACGCGTCGCCGGATGCGAAGACGATGGTCGACGAGCGCACCGATTACTGGGCGCCGATGGATCAGTACATCGGCGGTATCGAACACGCGATCCTGCACCTGTTGTACTCGCGTTTCTGGGCGAAGGTGATGCGCGACCTCGGCCTCGTGAAGTTCGGCGAACCGGCCAAGAACCTGCTCACGCAGGGCATGGTGCTCAACGAAACCTACTACCGCGAAAACGAAGCGGGCAAGAAGACCTGGTACAACCCGGCGGACGTCACCGTCTCGTTCGACGACAAGGGCCGCCCGGTCGGCGCGGTGCTGAACGCCGACGGTGAGCCGGTCGTGCTTGGCGGCGTCGAGAAAATGTCGAAGTCGAAGAACAACGGCGTCGACCCGCAGATGCTGATCGATCAGCACGGCGCGGACACCGCGCGTCTGTTCGTGATGTTCGCGGCTCCGCCCGAGCAGCAGCTCGAGTGGTCGGGTTCGGGCGTCGAAGGCGCGAGCCGCTTTCTGCGTCGCGTGTGGAACTTCGGCTACACGAACGAAGCCGCGCTGCGCACGGGCGGCCAGTTGGACGCCGCACAATTCAACGACGCCGACAAGGCGCTGCGTCGTGAGATCTATAGCGTGCTGAAGCAGGCCGATTTCGACTATCAGCGTCTGCAGTACAACACGGTGGTATCGGCCGCGATGAAGATGCTCAACGCGCTCGATGGCGCGAAGGGCGCGCAGACGGCAGTGCTGCGTGAAACTTACGGCGTGATGCTGCGTGTACTGTATCCGGTCGTGCCGCACCTGACGTACCAGCTGTGGCAGGAGCTCGGCTATGCCGAGGAATTCGGCCCGCTGCTCGACGCGCCGTGGCCGAAGGTCGACGAGAAGGCGCTCGAACAGGCCGAGATCGAACTCGTGCTGCAGGTGAACGGCAAGGTACGCGGCGCGATCACGGTAGGGAAGGACGCATCGCGCGACGCGATCGAGCAGCAAGCGGCCGCGCACGAAATGGTCGCGAAGTTCAGCGAAGGCAAGGCGCCGAAGAAGATCATCGTGGTGCCGGGCCGTCTCGTGAACGTGGTCGTTTGACGTTCCGAGCCCTCATCCGGCAGATGGAGCGCCGCCCGTCCGGCGGCGTTCCTCGGCATTGCGAATCCACTGCGAACCGGGAGCGAATGTGACTCGCAGATCGTTTTTGACGCTCGCTTGCAGCGTAATGATGTTGTCGGCCTGCGGCTTCCAGTTGCGCGGCCAGCAGGACTACGCGTTCAAGCGCCTCTATGTGTCGGGCGGCTCGCCCGCGGCCATCGCGCGCTTCACGCGCATCGTGCAGGGCGGCAGCGACACCGTGGTGGTCAACTCGGTCGCCAATGCCGACGCGATCCTGCAAATCACGCAGAACCGCAACCTCAGCACGCTGACGCTGAATTCGCTGGGCGTCGTCGCCGAGTATCAGCTGAATCTGCAGATGACCTACACGCTGACCGGCAAGGACGGCACCGTGCTGATTCCGGGCAGCGTTATCGCGCTGAACCGCGCGATGACCTATAGCGACCAGTTCTCGCAAGCGAAGGCCGCCGAGTCCGACATCCTGTTCGCCGACATGGAAAACGACGCGGTCGATCAGCTGATCCGCCGTCTCGGCGTGGTGCGCTCGCTGCATCCGACGCCGGCCGAGGCCGTGCCGGGCATCGTGCCGCGCGCGCCGCTGCCGCCGCCGCCGCTGTGAGCATCGCGCCGTTCGTGAGTCGTCGAATCTCATCCATCCCGTCAACCGCCAGCCATGCAACTGCGACCTGACGCGCTCGAAGCGCATCTCGCCAAAGGCCTCGCCGGACTGTACGTCGTGTACGGCGACGAGCATCTGCTCGCGCAGGAAGCGTGCGACCGCATCCGCGCGGCGGCGCGCGCGGCAGGCTTCACCGACCGCTCGGTGTTCACGGCCGAGCGCTATTTCGACTGGAGCTCGCTGCTCGGCGCGAGCCAGTCGATGTCGCTGTTCGGCGACCGTCAACTGGTCGAATTGCGCATTCCATCGGGCAAGCCGGGCAAGGAAGGCGCCGACGCGCTGAAGGCCCTGGCATCCACCGTCAACGACGACGTGCTAACGATGATCACGCTGCCGCGTCTCGATGCGGCCACGCAGAAGTCGGCATGGTTCACCGCGCTCGCCGATGCGGGCGTCGCGCTGAAGATCGATCCGGTCGAGCGCGCGCAGCTGCCGAACTGGGTCGGACAGCGGCTCGCGGCCCAGGGTCAGCGCGTTGCAGCCGGCGAGGAAGGGCGGCGCGCGCTCGCGTTCATCGCCGAGCGCGTCGAGGGCAATCTGCTTGCTGCGCATCAGGAAATCCAGAAGCTCGGGCTGCTGTATCCGAGCGGCTCGCTGAGCTTCGATCAGGTGCAGGACGCGGTGCTCAACGTCGCGCGTTACGACGTGTTCAAGCTCAATGAGGCGATGCTCGCGGGCGACGTCGGCCGTCTCGCGCGCATGCTCGACGGCCTGCGCGGTGAAGGCGAGGCTGCGGTGCTCGTGCTGTGGGCCGTCGTCGAGGAAGTGCGCACGCTGTTGCGGATCAAGCGCGGCGTCGCGGCCGGCAAGCCGCTCGCGATGCTCACCCGCGAGAACCGCGTGTGGGGTCCGCGCGAACGGCTGATCGGACCGGCGCTGTCGCGTGTCAGCGAAGCGGCGCTCGAGAAGGCGCTCGCGCTGGCGGCGCGGCTCGACCGGCAGGTCAAGGGCTTGTCGGGCGGCACGCCGGGCAATCATCGCAACGATCCGCCGCCCGATCCGTGGGACGGCCTGTTCGAACTCGCAATGACGGTGGCCGCGCCAAAACCGTCGGCGGCGTCGCCAGTGCCGCCGCGAGCTCGGGCGCCGACTGCGGCGCCAGCGCGGCGGCCAATCTAAACAGCCAGGCGCGGGAGAGTTCCAGCGGCGATTGCAATCGCACAGCAACCGTCAATCGCGTCACATGCAGACCGCCGTGTTTCCCATGCCACGGGCTCAACACAACGCAACGGCAAACCCCGCGACAGCACAGCGCACCCGCTGCCCCCTCGCGAGCAAAGCCCCGGTACCCGACTTACAATCGTTTGATCTTTCGCTAATCTTGCCCGACCACCGTACGCCAACGTGCGGGGCATCACGAGAATGACCATGGATATCGACCAGTACATGACCGACCTCGGCCAACGCGCTCGCCAGGCTTCGCGCGCGATGGCGCGGGCGTCGACCGCCGCGAAGAATGCCGCGCTTGCAGCCGTTGCCGAGGCGATCGAACGTGATGCCGATCTGCTGAAGGCCGCCAACGCGCGCGACCTCGAACGCGCCCGCGGCAAGGGCCACGACGCCGCATTCATCGACCGTCTGACGCTGTCCGACAAGGCGCTGAAGACGATCGTCGAAGGCCTGCGCCAGGTCGCGGCGCTGGCCGATCCGATCGGCGAAATCAGCAATCTGAAGTATCGACCGAGCGGCATCCAGGTCGGCCAGATGCGTGTGCCGCTCGGCGTGATCGGCATCATCTACGAATCGCGCCCGAACGTGACGATCGACGCGGCCGCTCTGTGCCTGAAGTCGGGCAACGCGACCATTCTGCGCGGCGGCTCGGAAGCGCTCGAATGCAATACCGCGCTCGCCAGGCTGATCGGCGAAGGGCTCGAAGCAGCCGGTCTGCCGCAGGACGCGGTGCAGGTGGTCGCGACGCCGGACCGCGCGGCGGTCGGCAAGCTGATCACGATGACCGAATACGTCGACGTGATCGTGCCGCGCGGCGGCAAGAGTTTGATCGAGCGTCTGATGAACGAAGCGCGCGTGCCGATGATCAAGCACCTCGACGGCATCTGCCACGTCTATGTCGACGATCGCGCGGACCTGGCGAAGGCGCTCAACGTCTGCGACAACGCGAAGACGCACCGCTACGGCACCTGCAACACGATGGAAACGCTGCTGGTCGCGCGCGGCATCGCGGCCGAAGTGCTGCCGCCGCTTGGGCAATTGTATCGAGGCAAGGACGTCGAGCTGCGCGTCGATGCGGCGGCGCGCGCGGTGCTGGCCGATGCGGGCGTCGGCCCGCTCGTCGACGCGACCGAGGAAGACTGGCGCACCGAATATCTGGCGCCGGTGCTCGCGATCAAGGTGGTCGACGGCATCGACGCGGCGATCGAGCACATCAACACTTATAGCTCGCAGCACACCGATGCGATCGTTACCGAAGACCACGACCGCGCGATGCGCTTCCTGCGCGAAGTCGATTCGGCGAGCGTGATGGTCAACGCGTCGACGCGTTTCGCGGACGGCTTCGAGTTCGGTCTCGGCGCCGAGATCGGCATCTCGAACGACAAGCTGCACGCGCGCGGCCCGGTCGGACTGGAAGGGCTGACTTCGCTGAAGTACATCGTGCTCGGGCACGGCGAAGGTCGTCAATAAGCGCGCAGCGAAGCACCGCCACAACGAACACAACAACAAGAACCACAAGGACCCCCGCCGATGCTTTGGGTAAAGACGTTTCACATCGTGTTGATTGCCTCCTGGTTTGCCGGCCTGTTCTATCTGCCGCGCATCTTCGTCAATCTGGCGATGGAAACGGAACCCGCCGCGACGGCGCGTCTTCTGCTGATGGCGCGCAAGCTGTTCCGCTTCATGAGCTTCATCGCGATGCCCGCGATCGCGTGCGGCTTGTGGTTGTGGCTCGTGATCGGCATCGGCAGCGGGCAGGGCTGGATTCACGCGAAGGTCGGCGTGGTCGTGCTGCTCGTCATCTATCACGCGTATTGCGGCGTGCTGCTGCGCAGGTTCGAGCGCGGCGAAAATCGCCGCTCGGACAAGTGGTATCGGATGTTCAACGAGTTGCCGGTGCTCGGTATGCTCGCGGCGGTCGCGCTGGTGGTCATCAAGCCGTTCTGAGCGGCTGACGGCGTTAAGCTGGGCGCTGGAAAAGACAAAGGGCGGTGTGCCGGTTGAATGGCACACCGCCCTTTTTCGTTATGCCCGTCGTTCCACTCTTATCGGAGCGGATTACCCCTGTGAGTCCACCCGCCGCCGGTGTATCACTTCCTTCGTCTGCGCGAGCTTCTCCACCAGTTCGGGCCCGCGGCTCAGCGCGACGCCGACCGCCAGAATGTCGCCGATCGCCAGATGCGACACGCGCGAGGTCATCGGCGAAAAGATGTCGGTGTCTTCGTCGACGTTAGCGAAGAGTCCCACGGTCGCGAGCCGGGCGAGCGGCGAGTTGCCGTGCGTGATCGCGATCACCTTCGCGCCCGCGTTCAGCGCGGCCCTCGCGGCATCGATGATGTCGCGCGTGCGGCCCGTGTTGGAAATCGCGACGACCACGTCCCCGGGCCCGAGCAGCGCGGCCGACATCAGAAACGTGTGTGGGTCCGAATACGCGACGCTCGGCATGCCGAGCCGGAAGAACTTGTGCTGCACGTCGAGCGCGGCGATGCCCGAGCCGCCCGCGCCATAGAACTCGATGCGCTTCGCCTGCGCGAGCATGTCGATCGCCGCCGCGACGCTATCCGACGACAGATTGTTGCGCACCTGAATCAGCGCGCCGATGGTCCGGTCGAGCACTTTCGCGGCGACGCCCGGCGTCGGCTCGTCGGGCCGCACGTCGCGATAGACGGCGGGCACTTCGCTGGCGATGCCTTGCGCAAGCCGGATCTTGAATTCGCGAAAGCCGGAAAAACCGAGCGCGTGACAGAAGCGCGCGATCGTCGGCTGACTCACGCCGGCGCGCGCGGCGACCTCGGTCATCGACAGATCGAGCACCTCGCGCGGTGCCTCGATCACATAATCGGCCAGCTTGCGCTCGGACGGGCGCAGCTGATCACGCATCTCTTCCACCTGGGACAGCATCATCGGAAAACTCGCACTATGCTGAAGAACGTGTGGACTATATCCGATTGGTCGTTGGCGCACAAAAGCTATGTACAAAAACTACATATCGGCGCGTAAGTGTATTCCCTGGGTTTCGGCTGCAAAGCGCCGAGACGCCGCCAATTGGGCGACTCGGCGATTCTCGCGATGCGGCACCGCAACAGCGGTCGTATTTGCGATCATGTAGTTTTTCTACTAATATGGCGTGGTTCGATATCACAACCCCGCGATACCGCCTGGTGTCATGCGTGCGCCTGCCGCCAGCGACGAAGGAGCTCCGATGGTTTCCCCGCATTCGCAATTGTTGAAGGTCACGCAACGCGTGATCGAGCGCAGCAAGCCCACGCGTGAAGCGTATCTGGCCCGCATCCAGCATGCGCAGGGGCGCTTTCCGGCACGCGGCGCGTTGTCGTGCGCGAACCTCGCCCACGGTTTCGCCGGTCTCGAAGGCAACGACAAGCTCGTGATCAAGCAGATCCGCGAGCCGAACATCGGCATCGTGTCGTCGTACAACGAGATGCTGTCGGCGCACGCGCCGTACAAAAACTACCCGGACATCATCAAACAGGCCGCGCGCGAAAACGGCGGCGTCGCGCAATTCGCGGGCGGCGTGCCGGCGATGTGCGACGGCATCACGCAGGGCAACGCGGGCATGGAGCTGTCGCTGTTCTCGCGCGAAGTGATCGCGATGAGCACGGCCGTCGCGCTCACCCACAACATGTTCGACGCCGCGCTGTGCCTCGGCATTTGCGACAAGATCGTGCCGGGCCTGCTGATCGGCGCGCTGCAATTCGGCCATCTGCCGACCATCTTCGTGCCGGCCGGTCCGATGACGAGCGGCCTGTCCAACGACGACAAAGCCAAGACGCGCCAGCAGTTCGCGACCGGCCAGTGCGGCCGCGACGCGCTGCTCGAAGCGGAAGCGGCCGCATATCACAGCCACGGCACCTGCACGTTCTATGGCACCGCGAACAGCAACCAGATGCTGATGGAAGTGATGGGCCTGCATCTGCCGGGCTCGGCCTTCGTGCATCCGCACACGCCGCTGCGCGACGCGCTGACGGCCCAGGCCGCGCGCCGCGTGCTCGACCTGACGGTCGAGCGCGGCCAATACATGCCGATCGGCCATGTGATCGACGAGAAGGCGATCGTCAACGGCATCGTCGCGCTGCTGGCAACCGGCGGCTCGACCAATCACACGCTGCACCTCGTCGCGATCGCGCGCGCGGCCGGCATCGTGATCGACTGGGACGACTTCGACACGCTGTCGCAGGCGGTGCCGCTGCTCGCGAAGATCTATCCGAACGGCAAGGCCGACGTGAACCACTTCCACGCGGCGGGCGGCGTCGCGTTCCTCGTGCGCAATCTGCTCCAAGGCGGTCTGCTGCATGAAGACGTCAACACCGTCGCGGGCAAGGGCCTGAAGCGCTACACCGAGGAGCCCAAGCTGCTCGACGGCAAACTGCAATGGGTCGCGGGCGTCGAGGCGAGCGCGGATACCGCGGTGCTGCGCGGCATCCAGGAGCCATTCCAGCCGGACGGCGGCCTGCGTCTGATGCAGGGCAAGCTCGGCCGCGGCGTGATCAAGATCTCGGCGGTCGCGGCGCAGCATCGCAAGGTGAAGGCGCCGGCAGTCGTGTTCGATTCGCAGGAAGCGGTGCAGGAAGCATTCGACAAGGGCGAGCTCAAGCGCGACTTCATCGCGGTGGTGCGCTTCCAGGGCGCCCGTGCAAACGGCATGCCCGAGTTACATCGTTTGACGCCGCTGCTCGGTGTGTTGCAGGATCAGGGTTTCCATGTCGCTTTGGTGACCGACGGCCGTATGTCGGGCGCGTCGGGCAAGGTGCCGGCGGTCATTCATGTGTCGCCGGAAGCGTTGCTGCAAGGCCCGCTCGGCAAGGTCCGCACGGGCGACACGCTGGTCATCGACGCCGAAGCGGGCGTGCTCGACATCGAGATCGACGCAGCCGAATGGGCCGCGCGTCCGAACGCCGAGCCGCTGCATCAGGCGGACAACGAAGCCGGCTTCGGCCGCGAGCTGTTCGGCGTGTTCCGTGCGGCGGCGGCACCTGCGGAGCAAGGCGCGTCGGTGTTCGGCAAGCTGATCGGCGAGGGCGGCGCGCTCGACGGCCAGCACGGCCACGGCAGCCACCACAAGCACGGCGACAAGCACGCCCATCAATCGAGCAGCCATCACACGAGCACCGCGCAAGCCGGCGCGGCGCTGCAGAAACAAGGAGTCTGACTATGACGTCGAAAACAGTAAGCGATATCGTGCGCCTCGGCCCGGTGATTCCGGTGCTCGCGTTCGACACGGTCGAACAGGGCGAACACGTGTCGCGCGCGTTGCATGCGGGCGGAGTGAAGGTGCTCGAAATCACGCTGCGCACACCGGCGGGCCTCGGCGCGATCGAGCGTGCGTGCGAGCTCGCCGACGACATCGTGGTCGGTGTCGGCACGATCACGAAGCCCGAACATTGCGCCCAGGCGAAGAAGGCGGGCGCACAGTTCGGCGTGTCGCCGGGTCTGACCAATGACATGCACCAGGCCGCGCAGGATGTGGGTCTGCCGCTGCTGCCCGGCGTGATGACCCCGTCGGACATCATCCTCGCGCTCGAGCTCGGCTACGAGATCGTCAAGTTCTTCCCCGCGCAGCAGGCCGGCGGCGTGCCGATGCTGCAGGCATTCCACGGTCCGTTCCCGGCGCTGAAGTTCTGCCCGACCGGCGGCATCACGCCAGAAAGCGCACCGCACTTCCTGTCGCTGCCGAACGTGGTCTGCGTCGGCGGTTCGTGGCTCACGCCGAAGGCCGCGCTCGCCGCGCAGAACTGGGATGAGGTGACGCGCCTTGCGCGCGCCGCGAGCCAGTTGGCGGCGCCCGCACACTAAGCCCCACGACTCACCAGCGCATCGGTTGACTGAGCCGGGCCCAGGAGTCTCGTCGATACAGCCGCATCAGGCTGTCGCGCCGAGACTCTTTTTTGCTTGATATGCGTGCTGGATTTGCGCGCGTTTTTGAAACAAACAGTAAAATTCAGCGTCCGCGCGGCCAGCCGGGTTTTCAGGCATCGCGCAGGTTGCCGTGAGACGAAGTGCCGGCCGCATCCGCACTCTGAAATCAATAAACCAAAGGAGGGGCTTCATGGAATCTGCCCACGGAAGCATGTTGCTGGTCTACGCGTTGATCGCGATCGCGTTGCTGATCTTCATGATCACGCGCCTGAAGGTCTATCCGTTTCTCGTTCTTATCATCGTGTCGTTGCTGCTGGGCCTCGTGGCCGGCATGCCGATGCAGACCATCGTCAAATCGTTCGAAACGGGTAACGGCAACACGCTCGGGCACATTGCCATCGTCGTCGGTCTCGGCACGATGCTCGGCAAGATGATGGCCGAATCGGGCGGCGCCGAGCGCGTCGCGACCACGCTGATCAACTGGTTCGGTGAGAAACACATTCACTGGGCGATGATGGTCGTCGCGATCATCGTCGGTTTGCCGGTGTTCTTCGAAGTCGGTTTCGTGCTGCTGATTCCGATCGCGTTCAACGTCGCCAAGCGCACCAACAAATCGCTGCTGCTGGTCGGCCTGCCGATGGTCGCGGGTCTGTCCGTCGTGCATGGGCTGATTCCGCCGCACCCGGCCGCGCTGCTCGCCGTGCAGGCGTATCACGCGGACATCGGCAAGACGATCGCCTATGGTCTGATCGTCGGCATCCCCTGCGCGATCGTCGCCGGTCCGCTGTTCGCGCTGCTGGTGAGCCGGCATATCCAGTTGCCGAAGGAAAATCCGCTTGCCGCGCAGTTTCTCAGTCACGACGCGAATAACGGCAACGGCGTGGCAACCAACACACCGAAGCGCGAACTGCCGGGCTTCGGCATCACGCTGGCCACGATCCTGTTGCCGGTGGTTCTGATGCTGGTCGGCAGCTGGGCCGACCTGGTGTTCGAACCGAAGACGCTGCCGAACGATCTGCTGCGCTTCTTCGGCAACACCGACGTCGCGCTGCTGACGGCCGTGCTGGTCAGCTTCTGGACCTTCGGCGCGAGCCGCGGCTTTAACCGCGAGCAGATCCAGAAGTTCTGCGGCGAGTGTTTGGCGCCGATCGCGGGTATTACACTGATCGTCGGTGCGGGCGGTGGTTTTGGCCGCGTGCTGTTGGATAGCGGCATTTCGAAGGAAATCACCAACGTTGCGACCGCGGTGCATCTGTCGCCGCTGCTGTTCGGCTGGATCGTCGCGGCGATGATCCGTCTCGCGACCGGTTCGGCCACCGTTGCGATGACGACCGCCTGCGGCATCGTCGCGCCGATCGCGGCGGCGGGCGCGGTGCAAGTGAAGCCGGAACTGATGGTGCTCGCGACCGGCTCGGGCTCGCTGATCTTCTCGCACGTGAACGACGGCGGCTTCTGGCTGATCAAGGAATATTTCGGCATGACGGTGGTGCAGACCTTCAAGACCTGGTCGCTCCTCGAAACCATCATTTCGATAATGGGGCTGGCCCTGACCTTCGCACTCGCGGCGGTCCTGTAAGGAGTTTCAAATGATTCTGATCGCAATGGGCGTGTCGGGCGCGGGCAAGTCTCTGATTGGCGAAATGCTGGCGGCGCGTCTGCATTGCACGTTCACCGACGGCGACGCGTTCCATAGCGCGGCGAACAAGGAGAAGATGCACCACGGCATTCCGCTCACCGACGAAGACCGCTGGCCGTGGCTGAAGACGATCCGCGCAGCGATCGAGGAAAAGCAGAAGGCGGGCGAGACGGCGGTGTTCACGTGTTCGTCGCTGAAGCGCTCGTATCGCGACATTCTGCGTGCCGGCGACAAAGACGTGTGCTTCGTCTACCTGAAGGGTTCGCGCGAGGTGCTCTCGGAGCGTCTCGGGCATCGCACCGGGCACTTCTTCGATCCGTCGCTGCTGCAAAGCCAGCTCGATACGCTCGAGGAGCCGGGTGACGATGAAGCGATCACGGTCAGCATCGATCTGACGCCGGAGCAGATCGTCGACGAGGCGCTCAGGCAGCTCGAAGCGCGCTGAGTCTTTGATTCCCCGCGTTCCAGTTTCGAACGCGGGACGAAAAAAAGCCGCTCCTCGGAGCGGCTTTTTCTATGAGCCGAAGCTGGACCAGCCGATCAGGCGATCCGCTTCGCCAGGTCGACGGCCTTGCCGATGTACGAGCCGGGCGTCATTTCGAGCAGACGGTCCTTCGCGTCCTGCGGAATCGCCAGGCCGCCGATGAAGCTCTGCAGCGCCTCGCGCGTGATGCCCTTGCCGCGCGTGAGTTCCTTCAGCTGCTCGTACGGATTCTCGATGCCGTAACGGCGCATCACCGTTTGCACCGGCTCGGCCAGCACTTCCCAGCAGTTGTCGAGGTCTTCGTTCAGACGTTGTGCGTTCACTTCGAGCTTGTCGAGGCCGCGGATCAGCGAGTCGTACGCGAGCAGCGAGTAGCCGAAGGCGACGCCGATGTTGCGCAGCACCGTCGAGTCGGTCAGGTCGCGCTGCCAGCGCGACACCGGCAGCTTGTCGGCGAGATGGCGTAGCGTCGCGTTCGCGAGGCCGAGGTTGCCTTCGGAGTTTTCGAAGTCGATCGGGTTGACCTTGTGCGGCATCGTCGACGAGCCGATTTCCCCAGCCTTGGTGCGCTGCTTGAAGTAGCCGAGCGAGATGTAGCCCCACACGTCACGGTCGAGATCCAGCAGGATCGTGTTTGCGCGCGAGATCGCATCGAACAGCTCGGCCATGTAGTCGTGCGGCTCGATCTGGATCGTGTACGGATTGAAGGTGAGCTTCAGGCGATTCTCGACGACGTCCTTCGAGAACGCTTCCCAGTCGAACTCCGGATACGCGGACAGGTGCGCGTTGAAGTTGCCGACCGCGCCGTTCATCTTGCCGAGCAGCTCGACCTTGGCGATACGCTCGATCGCGCGTGCGAGACGCGCGGCGACGTTGGCGATTTCCTTGCCGAGCGTGGTCGGGCTGGCCGGCTGGCCGTGCGTGCGCGACAGCATCGGCTGGGCGGCTTGCGCATGCGCGAGCGCGATGAGGCGTTGATGCACCGAGCGCAGCGCCGGCAGGATCACGTGTTCGCGCGCGCCGGCGAGCATCAGGCCGTGCGACGTGTTGTTGATGTCTTCCGACGTGCACGCGAAGTGAATGAACTCGCTCGCGCGCTCCAGTTCTTCCTGACCCTTCACCGACTCCTTCAGCCAGTATTCGACGGCCTTCACGTCGTGGTTCGTCACGCGCTCGATTTCCTTGATGCGCGCGGCGTCGTGCGCGGTGAAGCGCTCGGCCAATTGCAGCAGGAACTGCTCGGACGCCTCGGAGAAGCGCGGCACTTCGGCGAAGCCGGCGCGCGAGAGCGCGATCAGCCAGTGGATTTCGACCGTCACGCGATTGCGCATGAAGGCGGCTTCCGAGAGCCAGTCGCGCAGGGCTTCGGTTTTGGCGGCATAGCGGCCGTCGAGCGGGGAGAGCGCGTTCAGCGCGAACAGGGTGTCGGGGCGGGTGTCGGACATGATGAGGACCGGGTTGAGGCGCAGGTTGAGGCGCGGGTTAAGGCACTGAGCGCTCAGCGAGCGGATCGGAAACGGAGGGAACCGTGGATTTTACCACTGTGATGCGATGCGCCCGTCCGGATGCGTCGGCCGCACTTCGCGCCGCTAGAATGCAGACTTCTTCCCTCTCGCAGGCAAACGCACTCGCATGGAACTGAAATGGCTCGAAGACTTCATTTCGCTCGCGGAAACACGTAGCTTCAGCCGCTCGGCCGAACTGCGCCACGTCACCCAGCCGGCTTTCTCGCGCCGCATCCAGGCGCTCGAAGCGTGGCTCGGCACGGAACTGATCGACCGTTCTGTTTATCCGACGCGGCTCACGGCGGCCGGGCAGGTGTTCAACGAGCAGGCGCTCGCGATGCTGTCGCAATTCCACGAGGCGCGCGCGCTGCTGCGCGGCCACACGGCGACGCCGCAGGCGACGATCGAGTTCGCGGTCCCGCACACGCTGTCGCTGACTTACTTTCCGCGCTGGCTGCAGCGCATCGAGGCGCAGATGGGCCCGATCCACACGCGGCTGCGCGCGCTGAACGTGCACGATGCGGCGCTGTCGCTGGTCGAAGGCGGCTGCGATCTGATGATGGGCTACCACCATCCGAGCCACCCGGTCGCGCTCGATCCGGCGCGCTACGACATGCTGACGCTCGGCCACGAGCCGATCAGCCCGTTCTCGGCGCCGGCCCGCGCGGGCCGTCCGCGTCACACGCTGCCTGGCTCGGCCGGCGCGCCAGCGCCGTATCTGTCGTACACGCCGAACGCGTACCTCGGGCGCATGACCGAGGTGATTCTCGCGAACGCGCCGGAGCGCCTGTACCTCGACCGGCTCTACGAAACCGACATGGCAGAGGGGCTGAAAGCGATGGCGCTCGCGGGTCACGGCATCGCGTTTCTGCCGCATAGCGCGGTCGAAGATGCGGTGGCCGAAGGCCGGCTGATCCGCCTCGATCGCGCGACGCGCGGCACACCCGAAGGGCAGCTGACGCTCAGCATGGAGATTCGCCTGTACCGCGACAAGCTCGCCGCGAAAAGCGACGACGCGCGCCAGATCCTCGTGCGGCAGTTGTGGGACGTGGTGTCGGAGGAACTCCGGCAAAGCGCCGCCTGAAACGCGGCATAAAACTGAAGCTCGAACCTGCGTCGCCGCGACGCGAATTTGCGGCTTTCGGAACGTTATGCAAGAAAAACATAACCGGATAAGGAAACGGCATTGGATTTCAATACGGCGTTTTTCCACAATGCCCGTACTCGATCAAACGCCGGAGCGTTCATGTCATCCCAGCAACAAGCCGCAGAATCGGCACAAGCCGCCTCAACGTTGCAGTCCGTTCCCTCCTACCTCAACAAAGAAGATCTCGGCCCCTGGGGCAACTACTTGCGCCAGGTCGACCGCGTCGCGCCCTACCTCGGCTCGCTGTCCCGCTGGCTCGAAACCCTGAAGCGCCCGAAGCGCATTCTCGTCGTCGACGTGCCCATCGAACTCGATAACGGCACGGTCGCGCACTTCGAGGGCTATCGCGTGCAGCACAACGTGTCGCGCGGTCCGGGCAAGGGCGGTGTACGTTATCACCAGGACGTTACGCTCTCCGAAGTGATGGCGCTGTCCGCGTGGATGTCGGTGAAGAACGCGGCGGTGAACGTGCCGTACGGCGGCGCGAAAGGCGGCATCCGCGTCGATCCGCGCACGCTGTCGCGCGGCGAGCTCGAGCGTGTGACGCGCCGCTACACGAGCGAGATCGGCATCATCATCGGACCGAATACCGACATCCCCGCGCCGGACGTCAACACGAACGAGCAGATCATGGCGTGGATGATGGACACGTACTCGATGAATCAGGGGCAGACGGCCACCGGCGTCGTGACCGGCAAGCCGATCACGCTCGGCGGCTCGCTCGGCCGCCGCGAGGCGACCGGCCGCGGCGTGTTCGTGGTGGGCTGCGAAGCGGCTCGCCGCATCGGTTTCGATATCGAAGGCGCGCGTATTGCGGTGCAGGGCTTCGGCAACGTCGGCGGCATCGCCGCGCGTCTGTTCCAGGAAGCGGGCGCGAAGGTCGTCGCGGTGCAGGACCACACCGGCTCGGTGTACAAGTCCACCGGCATCGACGCGGTCGCGCTGCTCGACTACGTCGCGAAGAAGGGCGGCGTCGGCGGATTCCCTGAAGCCGACGCGATCACCGCTGACGAGTTCTGGACCGTCGAATCGGACATCCTGATTCCGGCGGCACTGGAAAACCAGATCACCGAAAAGAACGCAGGCAAGATCAAGACCAGGATCATCGTCGAGGGCGCGAACGGCCCGACCACCACGGCGGCCGACGACATCCTGCACGATCGCGGCATCCTCGTGATTCCGGACGTGGTCGCGAATGCGGGCGGTGTGACAGTGTCATATTTCGAATGGGTACAGGACTTTTCGAGCTTCTTCTGGACCGAGGACGAAATCAACGAGCGCCTCGAGCGCGTGATGCGCGAAGCGTTCGCGGCGGTGTGGCAGGTTTCGAGCGAGCAGAACGTGTCGGTGCGCACGGCGGCGTTCATCGTCGCGTGTAAGCGGATTTTGCAAGCGCGCGAGATGCGCGGCTTGTATCCCTGATGGACCCTGTCCTATCTTGTTGGAAGCGGCGGTGAGGCGGCCCGGTATCCGGGCCGGGAGGCGAAACCGTCGAAATTTTGTGCATCAGCGCGGTCCACAAGACGGCGTGTTTGACCGGCGGGCGGCATCCTATCGATGCCGCCCGCCTTCTCGTATGTGCGAAACGGCTGTGCGACCGCGCCGCGGGCCCATCGCGGCGTGCGCGCAACAGCATGGTTAATAGGAATACTTTCAGAAAAATTACTTTGTTACACTGGCGCCGGTTCTTGCCAAGGAGATCAAGATGAAGGTTAAAAAAGCTGCACTGTTGCTCGCCACTCTCGGATTGTTTACGGTTGGCGCGCATGCGCAAGACTCGGGGACGCTGAAAAAGATCAAGGATACCGGCGTCATTTCGCTGGGCCATCGGGAGTCGTCGATTCCGTTCTCGTATTACGACGACAAGCAGAACGTGATCGGCTACTCGCAGGATTACGCGATGAAGATCGTCGAGGCCGTCAAGCAGAAGCTGAACATGCCGAACCTGAAGGTGAAGCTCGTGCCGGTCACGTCGCAGAACCGTATTCCGCTCGTGCAGAACGGCACGGTCGACATCGAGTGCGGCTCCACCACGAACAACCTCGAGCGCCAGCAACAGGCTGCCTTCACGAACACGATCTTCGTGATCGGCACGCGGTTGATGACCAAGAAAGATTCCGGTATCAAGGACTTCCCGGACCTGAAGGGCAAGACGGTCGTGACGACCGCCGGCACCACGTCCGAGCGCCTGCTTCGCAAGATGAACCAGGACAAGAGCATGGGCATGAACATCATCAGCGCGAAGGATCACGGCGAGTCGTTCCTGACGCTGTCGACGGGCCGTGCCGCCGCGTTCATGATGGACGACGCGCTGCTCGCCGGCGAGCGCGCCAAGTCGAGCAACCCGAACGATTTCGTGATCGTCGGCACGCCGCAATCGCGTGAGGCTTACGGCTGCATGCTGCGCAAGAACGACGCCGACTTCAAGAAGGTCGCCGACGACGCGATCGCGAAGGTTCAATTGTCGAGCGAAGGCGAAACGATCTACAAGCGCTGGTTCGAATCGCCGATCCCGCCGAAGGGCCTGAACCTGAACTTCCCGATGAGCGACGACATGCGTGCGCTGTTCAAGAATCCGAACGACAAGGCAATCGACTAAACCCTAGCTGCTTTTTCGACACTTTCGAAACGCTGAACGGAACGGAAGGGGCCACGCGCTTCTTCCGTTTCTTTTTGCCGGAGTCTTGGTCATGTCATATCACTGGAACTGGGGCATTCTGCTGAGTCCCGTCTCCACGGGCGAGCCGACCACCTACCTGGGCTGGCTGCTCTCGGGGCTGTGGGTGACGGTCACCGTGTCGCTGTCGGCATGGGTGATCGCGCTGATCGTCGGCTCGCTGTTCGGTGTGCTGCGCACGGTGCCGAACAAATGGGCGTCGGGCGTCGGCACCGTCTACGTCGCGATTTTCCGTAACATTCCGCTGATCGTGCAGTTCTTCATCTGGTATCTGGTGATACCGGAGCTGCTGCCCGTGTCGATCGGCACCTGGTTCAAGCAATTGCCGCCGAGCGCGCAGTTCTTCTCGGCGTCGATCGTGTGTCTGGGCCTCTTCACCGCCGCGCGGGTGTGCGAGCAGGTGCGCTCGGGCATCAACGCGTTGCCGCGCGGCCAGCGCGCGGCCGGTCTCGCGGTGGGCTTCACGCAATGGCAGACGTATCGCTACGTGCTGCTGCCGGTCGCGTACCGGATCATCGTGCCGCCGCTCACCTCCGAGTTTCTGAACATCTTCAAGAACTCAGCGGTTGCCTCGACGATCGGTCTGCTCGATCTGTCCGCGCAGGCGCGTCAGCTGGTCGACTACACGTCGCAAACTTACGAGTCGTTCATCGCCGTCACGGTCGCATACATGCTGATCAACGTGATCGTGATGCTACTGATGCGCTGGGTCGAAGCGAAGTCCCGGCTGCCCGGCTATATCGGAGGCAAGTGATGCATCATTTCGACTGGAGCGGTATTCCGGGTGCACTGCCTACGCTGTGGACCGGCGCGATCATCACGTTCAAGATCACGCTCGTCGCGATCGTGTTCGGCATCATCTGGGGCACCATTCTCGCGATGTTTCGACTGTCGTCGGTCAAGCCTCTCGCATGGTTCGCGCAGGGCTACGTGACGCTGTTCCGTTCGATCCCGCTCGTGATGGTGCTGCTGTGGTTCTTCCTGATCGTGCCGCAGGTGCTGCAAAGCGTGCTCGGTCTGTCGGCCGACATCGACATCCGGCTCGCCTCGGCGATGGTCGCGTTCTCGCTGTTCGAGGCTGCGTACTATTCGGAGATCATCCGCGCCGGCATTCAGGCGGTGCCGCGCGGCCAGGTCAACGCGGCGTTCGCGCTCGGCATGACCTATGGGCAGGCAATGCGTCTGATCGTGCTGCCGCAGGCGTTTCGCGCGATGGTGCCGCTGCTGCTCACGCAAGGGATCGTGCTGTTTCAGGATACATCGCTCGTGTACGTGATCAGCCTTGCCGACTTCTTCCGCACGGCCACGAATATTGGCGATCGTGACGGCACGAATGTCGAGATGGTACTGTTCGCGGGTGCGGTTTATTTCGTGATCTGCGTGATCGCGTCGAGCCTCGTCAAAGGTCTTCAGAAAAAGGTCGCAAGATGATCTCTATCAAGAATGTTTCGAAGTGGTACGGCCATTTCCAGGTGCTGACCGACTGCACGACGGAAGTCAAGAAGGGCGAAGTGGTCGTGGTGTGCGGGCCGTCCGGCTCGGGCAAGTCCACGCTGATCAAGACCGTCAACGGCCTCGAGCCGTTCCAGAAGGGCGAGATCGTCATCAACGGTCAGTCGCTGACCGACAAGAAAACCAATCTGTCGAAGCTGCGCTCGAAGGTCGGCATGGTGTTCCAGCACTTCGAGCTGTTCCCGCATCTGTCTATCGTGCAGAACCTGACGCTCGCGCAGGTCAAGGTGCTCGGCCGCTCGAACGACGAGGCGACCGCGAAGGGCCTCAAGCTGCTCGATCGCGTCGGTCTGCGCGCGCATGCGGACAAGTATCCGGGGCAGCTGTCCGGTGGTCAGCAGCAGCGTGTGGCGATTGCGCGAGCGCTGTCCATGGACCCGATCGCGATGCTGTTCGACGAGCCGACTTCGGCGCTCGACCCGGAGATGATCAACGAAGTGCTCGACGTGATGGTCGAACTCGCGCAGGAAGGCATGACGATGATGTGCGTGACGCACGAAATGGGCTTTGCGAAGAAGGTCGCGCATCGCGTGATTTTCATGGACAAGGGCTTGATCGTCGAAGACGACCGCAAGGAAGACTTTTTCGCGAATCCGAAGTCGGATCGCGCGAAGGATTTTCTCGCGAAGATTCTGCACTGAGCTTCGCTGCGCGGGCCTCGTTGCCGAGGCTTGTGTGGGGATGAGAAAAAGCCGCTCCGTGGAGCGGCTTTTTGTTGCCTGGCTGAGGGCGACGTCAGCGGTTCATGACTCGAACGCCGCCGCATCATCCGCGGCTTCGAGATCGGTTTCGCTGTCGGGCGAAAGCGTGGTTCCGCGCGTGCTCACCGGCTGCGCGCCGTTCGACGCCGCGATCGTCGTCGCCGATGCGGATGCATCGAGGGCCGGATTGCGCAGCTTTTCGAGCACCGAGTCCGGCACCGGGATATTGGCCTGGCCGATCACTTCGCCATGCCGGAACATCAGCAGATCGCCGGGCTTGAACGCGGTCCACACTTCGTTGTCGGTCAGCGGCTTGGTCGCGATGACGGCGACGCGGTCTTCGGGTGTCGTGTATTTGGCGAAGTCGATCGATACGTCCGCGTCGACCAGATGCGCGGTCGAAAACGGCCAGTGACGCACGAGGTAATGCAGATGCGTCGAGCAATGCGCAAACAGCGCCTGGCCGTTCGACATCAGGAAATTGAACACGCCGTATTGCGTGATTTCACGCGTGAGCGCCTCGAGCGCGCCGAACAGCTCGTCAAGCGGCGGCTGCTGCGTGCCCGGAAAAGCCTTGCGCAAACCTTGCAGCAGCGCGCAGAACGAGAGTTCGCTGTCGGTCGTGCCGACCGGCTGATACACGCCGTTCAACTCCGGCGCGTAGCCCTGCAGATCGCCGTTATGCGCGAAGATCCAGTGACGTCCCCACAGTTCGCGCATGAACGGGTGGCAGTTTTCGAGCAGGATGTGCCCTTGCGTCGCCTTGCGGATGTGCGCGATCGTGTTTTTCGATTTGATCGGGTAGCGCTTGACCATCTCGGCGATCGGCGAGGTGGCCGACGATTGATGATCGATGAACAGGCGGCAGGCCTTGTCTTCAAAGAAGGCGATGCCCCAGCCGTCGGCGTGGTGATCGGTGACGCCGCCGCGCGCCGCAAAGCCGGTAAAGGAAAACGTGACGTCCGTCGGCGCGGCGCAGTTCATTCCGAGAAGTTGGCACATGTTGCAGGTGAGCCTGTGAACGGAGCGAGCCGTTACAATGATGATTTTCCAAGCATATCACCGAGCCGGAGACGCCAAATAGCAAAATTGACACGTGTTTGGGCCGCTACAACGCGGTTTGACCGGTCGATCAGCGAGGCGCGCGAAGTCTCGTATTCCTGCCATGACTGCTTCCAACGTTTCCCCCGATTCCGTCACGCTGGTCCGCCCGGACGACTGGCACCTGCACGTGCGCGACGGCGCGATGCTCGCGGCCGTGCTGCCTGACACCGCGCGCCAGTTCGGCCGCGCGATCATCATGCCGAACCTGAAGCCGCCGGTCACGACGACCGGGATGGCGAGGGCGTATCGCGAGCGCATCATCGCCGCGATTCCCGAGGGCGCGAAATTCGAGCCGCTGATGACGCTGTACCTGACCGACAACACGCCGCCCGACGAAATCCGCCGCGCGCGCGAGAGCGGCTTCGTGCACGGCGTGAAGCTCTATCCGGCGGGCGCGACGACGAACTCCGACGCGGGCGTCACCGATCTGATGAAGTGCGCGAATACGCTGGAAGTGATGCAGGAAGTCGGCATGCCGCTGCTCGTGCACGGCGAGGTGACGGATTCGGACATCGATCTGTTCGACCGCGAGAAGGTCTTCATCGATCGCGTGATGATGCCGCTGCGCCGGGCGTTTCCGGCGCTGAAGGTCGTGTTCGAGCACATCACGACGAAGGACGCGGCAGACTACGTCCGCGAGGCGGGCGTCGCGCCGGAACTGCTAGGAGCTACGATTACCGCGCACCATCTGCTGTACAACCGCAATGCGATTTTCCAGGGCGGCATCCGTCCGCATTACTACTGCCTGCCCGTGCTCAAGCGCGAGACGCATCGCGTCGCGCTGGTCGAGGCCGCGACCTCGGGCGATCCGCGTTTCTTCCTCGGCACCGACAGCGCGCCGCATCCGAAGGGACTGAAGGAGCACGCGTGCGGCTGCGCGGGCTGCTACACCGCGCTGCACGCGCTCGAGCTCTACACCGAGGCATTCGACAAGGCCGGCGCGCTCGACAAGCTCGAAGGCTTCGCGAGCTTTCACGGGCCGGACTTCTATCGTCTGCCGCGCAATACGGAGAAGATCACGCTGCGTCGTGAGGAATGGACGCTGCCGGCCGAGCTGCCGGCTGGTGATACGCCGGTCGTGCCGCTGCGCGGCGGCGAATCGATTGGCTGGCGTCTCGTTTGAGGCTACGGCAGATGCCCGAGCGTGAGGCGGGGCAGCGCACTGCCAATATTGATGTGGCGGCGAACGCGGGCTTCGCGCTAGCGCATGAAGCCGCGGCCAAAGCTGCGCGCGGCATGGCAACCGAGCCTGTGCCAGCAGGCTTCGCCGCAATCGACTGGTCGGCGCCGTGGTTCGCGCAATTCGCCGCACGCGGTCAGCGTTGGCAGCAAGCCGCGCTGACCGGCTACGCTGACCTGCTCGCCGCGATGAATGCCGACGCGGCCCAGATGCAACAGACCACCGGCCGCGGCCAGCGTCTCGCGTTTATCGCGCAGGACGATCTGCCACCGGGCGCCGCGTACGAGGGGCATATCGCGTCGACCGGTTGCGTGCCGACGCGCCACAATCTGCACGACTTCTTCAACGGTTCGATGTGGTTCGCCTTTCCGCGCATCAAGGCGGCGTTGAACGCGCGCCAGTCGGCGGAACTCGACGTGCGCGGCGTCGGCTCGACGCGTGGCGGCGTGCGCGACATGCTGACTCTGTTCGACGAAAATGCGCTGCTGTTCGCTTGCGCCGATCCTGCGCTGAGCGCCGCGCTACGTGGTTTCGACTGGCAAACGCTGTTCGTCGCACGGCGCGATGCATGGGGGCGCGCCTGCGAAGTACGTTGCTTCGGTCATGCGCTGCTGGAAAAGCTGATCGCGCCATTCAAGGGCTGCACCGGCCATGCGTGGATCGTCGACGTTCCGGCCGAATATTTCGATTGGGACACCCCGGCGCGCGACGCATGGCTCGATGAAGTGGTCAGCACGGCGGTGCTCGGCACCGACGCTTTGACGAGCCGCCTGTTCGCACCGCTGCCGGTGCTCGGCATTCCGGGCTGGTGGCCCGAGAACGAATCACCCGCGTTCTACGACGACACGACCGTGTTCCGAGCGGGGCGGCGCAACCGCTAGGCGCTTTTGCGTTCGGTGTTAAAATCCGCGCCAGCAAAGCAGGCCAGGCAGTCGCGGCCTCGACGGCTTCGGCCAACGAGGGCGAGGAAAGTCCGGACTCCACAGGGCAGGGTGATGGCTAACGGCCATCCGTGGCGACACGCGGAACAGGGCAACAGAAAGCAAACCGCCGATGGCCCGGCGCAAGCCGGGATCAGGTAAGGGTGAAACGGTGCGGTAAGAGCGCACCGCGGCTGTCGCAAGGCAGACCGGCACGGTAACCTCCACCCGGAGCAATTCCAAGTAGGCAGGCGCGCATCTTCGCGATGCAGGACGGGGCCCCCGTCTCGTCTGCGGGTAGGAAGCTTGAGCGCGTCAGTAATGGCGCGCCTAGAGGAATGGCTGCCACGCGCGTCGCGTCTCCGGACGCGGCGTGCGCACAGAATCCGGCTTATCGGCCTGCTTTGCCGCTGAATAAGAAAAGCCGGCGTCCGTTGGGACGCCGGCTTTTTCATTTGGGGGCGCGGATGCCGGCCGTGGCCGCCATCGCTACCGTGCTCAGAGCGCGACGATGTCGAACGAATGCGTGAGCTCGGCGGTCTTCGCGATCATGATCGACGCCGAACAGTATTTGTCGTGCGACAGATTGATTGCGCGCTCGACAGTCGCCGGATTCAGATTCTTGCCCGTCACCGTGAAGTGGAAGTGGATCTTCGTGAACACTTTCGGATCTTCGCTTGCGCGCTCGGCCTTCAGTGTCACCGAGCAGCCGGCGATCTCCTGGCGGCTCTTCTTCAGGATCATCACGACGTCGTAGGCGGTGCAGCCGCCGGTGCCGAGCAGCACCATTTCCATCGGACGCGGCGCGAGGTTGCGTCCGCCACCCTCGGGTGCGCCGTCCATCGCCACCAGATGACCGCTGCCCGTCTCGGCCGCGAACGCCATCCCGTCTTGTCCCATCCAGCTTACTTTGCATTCCATGCTGTCACTCCCACCGCGCATCGCTTTGTCGAGACGGCATTGTAGCCCGGTGTCTGACAATTAGCTCAGGCCGACCGCAGCCGGTGTCCATGCACACTGATTGCTTTCTTGCTGCGGTGCGGAATGGACCCGGCGATTTCCTGGTCCCACGCCCCGTTTAGGGGTTTTACTCTAGGGGATATCTGTTGCTGTTCGAATTATTCCACCCTTAGTGCTTGATCCAAAAGGAGTTTTTCCAAACGTTAGTCGCACACCGAGTATTCCACATGATGAAATCGCATTTCGCAATGCAAATGTTCTTGCGTTGCACAAGGGCCACTCTTATAATCCACCCATCGTTGCAGCAGTTCTGCAACCTCCGCTGTCTCCTCCACCTCCTCCTTTGGTGGATTAAACCCGAACCACTTGTTCGGGTTTTTTTTCGCCTGGCTTTGTCCGCCGTTTTGCCCCGATTTCGGACCGCTCATGGAGAGCGCATCGCACGTTTTGACTTGCGAGTAGAAATTCCTTTATAATTCAGGGCTTTTCCGCATCCGCGCCCGCGGAAGAAGAACCAGGGAGAGCCTGCACGCGCCTCGATGCGCAAATTACAAGCAGGAAAGAACACATTGGGCGCAGCAATTTTTTTGGATCGATCATGAAGACGTTTTCCGCAAAAGCCCATGAGGTGACGCGCGAATGGTACGTGATTGACGCGACGGATAAGGTTCTCGGGCGTGTCGCCAGCGAAGTGGCACACCGTCTTCGCGGCAAGCACAAGCCTGAATTCACTCCCCACGTCGACACCGGTGATTTCATCATCGTTATCAATGCTGGCAAGCTGAAGGTCACGGGCAACAAGGTTACCGACAAGAAGTACTACCGTCACTCGGGCTACCCGGGCGGTATCTATGAAACGACGTTCGGCAAGATGCAGGAACGCTTCCCGGGCCGCGCGCTCGAGAAGGCGGTCAAGGGCATGCTGCCGAAGGGCCCGCTCGGCTACGCGATGATCAAGAAGCTGAAGGTCTACGCTGACGCAACGCATCCGCATTCGGCACAACAGCCGAAGGCGCTCGAGATCTAAGGGGAGCCCACATGATCGGTAACTGGAATTACGGCACGGGCCGCCGCAAGAGCGCCGTCGCTCGCGTGTTCATCAAGGCAGGCAAGGGCGACATCGTTGTGAACGGCAAGCCCATCGCCGACTACTTCTCGCGCGAAACGTCGCTGATGATCGTGCGTCAGCCGCTGGAACTCACGAACCACGGCACCACGTTCGACATCAAGGTCAACGTGACCGGTGGCGGTGAAACGGGTCAAGCCGGTGCGGTTCGCCACGGCATCACCCGCGCTCTGATGGACTACGACGCAACGCTGAAGCCGCAACTGTCGAACGCTGGCTTCGTTACGCGTGACGCTCGTGAAGTCGAACGTAAGAAGGTCGGCTTCCACAAGGCACGTCGCCGCAAGCAGTTCTCGAAGCGTTAATCGTTTCGGGCGCAATCCGGGGCTTCACGCCGGTTTGCAGCAAAAGCCGCCAACGCCACGAGCGAAGGCGGCTTTTTTTATGCTTCGCTGGCGTTCGCGGCCTGGTCTCGTTCGCTCAGCGGCAACGGCTCGCCTTGCATCGACCTTGCAACAAGAACCCATTGATTTTGTGGGCATCAGCACGATATCCGGAACAGCCCTACAATATCGGCTAAAGCTTTTTGGAGAGTTCGAATGAACGCAGTCACCGACACCCCCGTGACCGAGATGCCGGCCCCCTTCGTCTTCACCGACGCAGCGGCGGACAAGGTCAAGCAACTGATCGATGAGGAAGGCAACCCGGAGCTCAAACTGCGCGTGTTCGTGCAGGGCGGCGGCTGCTCGGGCTTCCAGTACGGCTTCACGTTTGACGAAGCGATCAACGAAGACGACACCGTGATGAACAAGAGCGGCGTGCAGCTTCTGATCGACTCGATGAGCTACCAGTACCTGGTCGGCGCAGAGATCGACTACAAGGATGACATCAACGGCGCGCAGTTCGTCATCAAGAACCCGAACGCGACCACGACCTGCGGTTGCGGTTCGTCGTTTTCGGTCTGAGCGGTAAAAGGCTCATTAAACCACAGGGAAAACGGGGCCTCGGTCCCGTTTTTTTATTGGTTCCGTGCCACCGAAGCAGCGCGCGACGGCAAAAGGCGTCGGTTTCTTCGCCTTGACCTCTCATCAGCGCGGATAAATCGCCCCCAGAACCCGCTCCGCGGACGCCCCCGTCACGCTTGGCAGACTGCCCGGCAGACGCGCGATGCAGCGCATCGCGAGCCATGCGAACGCGAGCGGTTCGACCTGGCTCGGCGGCACGCCCAGCGCGTCGGTCGTCAACACGGGCACGCCGCTTACGCCGCTGTCTTCGAGCGCCTGCTGCAACGCCTTCATGATCTCCGGATTGCGCGCGCCGCCGCCACACACGTACACGGCCCGCGCGTCGGATGCATGCCGCTCGATCTCGCGCGCAACCGTCACCGCGGTCAGCGCGACGAGCGTCGCCTGTACGTCGGCCGGTGCGAGCGCGCCGAACGGCTCGAGCTTCGCATCAAGCCATGCTGTGTTGAACAGATCGCGGCCGGTGCTCTTGGGCGGCTGTTCGGCGAAGAACGGCTCGTCGAGCAGTGCGTTGAGCAGCTTGCGATCGACCTGGCCGCTCGCCGCGAAATGACCGTTTTCGTCGAATGGCTTGCCAAGATGGCGCTCGGCCCAAGCGTCGAGCAGCGCGTTCGCCGGGCCGCAGTCGAAGCCGCGCACCCCGCCGGTCGCGTTCAGGATCGTGATGTTGCTGATGCCGCCAAGATTGCAGACGACACGCGTTTCGTTCTTCGCCCCGAAGATCGTCGCGTGAAAAGCGGGCACGAGCGGCGCGCCCTGGCCGCCCGCCGCGACGTCGCGGCTGCGGAAATCGGCGACCACGTCGATATGCAACATCTCCGCGAGCAGCGCCGGGTTGTTGATCTGCCGCGTATAGCCCTTTTCCGGCCGATGCCGCACGGTCTGCCCATGCACGCCAATGGCACGGACCTCGTCGGCCGATACGCGGCTATCGCGCAGCAGATCGTGGCAGCACACCGTGTAGCGCGTCGCTAGCGCGTTGGCGGCGAGCGCTTCGCGCTCAATCTCGTTGTCCCCCGGCTGTTGCAGCGCGAACAGCGCCTCGCGGATGCCGGCCGAAAAGCCGACGAACGCCTCGGCCAGCACTTCGGGCGGTTTCCCCGTGGCAAACCGGACGGCGACGCCGTCCACACCGTCCATGCTGGTTCCCGACATCAGTCCGAAATAGATGCCGTCTGCGGGATCTTGCGCCACGTCGCTGCTCCTGTCGATGTTCATTGCGATTCGTTGTAGCAGATTATCGGCGCAAACGCCGTAGGTGACGCGAGCCGCAACGAAATCGCCCGTCGCGGGGCCGCACAGGGCGTGTCAGTGGGCGCGGCGGCGCGCATCTATGGGACAATCCTGTTTTTTCGCGACTTCACGTTTCCAGCATGAGCACCGAGTCCACCCAGCCCAATCCCGCTTCCGCCTTCCCGATCACCGACGAAGTCCGTCACGCGCTCGCCGTGACCAAGCGCGGCGTCGACGAACTGCTGATCGAAGACGAATTCGCGCAAAAACTCGCGCGCAGCGCGGCGACGGCCACGCCGCTGCGCATCAAGCTCGGGCTCGATCCAACTGCACCCGACATCCACATCGGCCACACGGTCGTGCTGAACAAGATGCGCCAGTTGCAGGACCTCGGCCACACGGTGATTTTCCTGATCGGCGATTTCACGTCGCTGATCGGCGACCCGTCCGGGCGCAACGCGACCCGCCCGCCGCTCACGCGCGAGCAGATCGAATCGAACGCGAAAACCTACTTCGAGCAGGCCGCGCTCGTGCTCGACCGCGACAAGACCGAGATCCGCTACAACAGCGAATGGTCGATGCCGCTCGGCGCCGACGGCATGATCAAGCTCGCGTCGCGCTACACGGTCGCGCGCATTCTCGAGCGCGAGGACTTCACGAAGCGCTTCCAGGGCGGCGTGCCGATCTCGATCCACGAATTCCTGTACCCGCTGATGCAGGGCTACGACTCGGTCGCGCTGAACGCGGACCTCGAACTCGGCGGCACGGACCAGAAGTTCAACCTGCTGGTCGGTCGCGAGCTGCAGAAGCAGTACGGCCAGGAGCAGCAGTGCATCCTGACGATGCCGCTGCTCGAAGGGCTCGACGGCGTCGAAAAGATGTCGAAGTCGAAGAACAACTACATCGGCATCAGCGAAAAGCCGACCGACATGTTCGGCAAGCTGATGAGCATTTCCGACACGCTGATGTGGCGTTACTTCGAGTTGCTGTCGTTCCGTCCGATGGACGAAATCGCCGGCTTCAAGCGCGAGGCCGAGGCGGGCCGTAACCCGCGCGACTTCAAGGTGATGCTCGGCCAGGAAATCGTTGCGCGTTTCCACTCGCAGGCGGATGCCGAGCGCGCGCTCGAGGACTTCAATCATCGCGCGAAGGGCGGCGTGCCCGACGATATTCCGGCCGTGACGCTCGCGGGCGCACCGCTTGCGATCGGCCAGCTGCTGAAGCAGGCGAACCTCGTGCCGTCGACGAGCGAGGCACTGCGCAACATCGAGCAGGGCGGCGTGAAGATCGATGGCACCGCGGTGTCCGACAAAGGCCTGAAGGTCGAAGCGGGCGAGTACGTCGTGCAGGTCGGCAAGCGCCGCTTCGCACGCGTGACGCTGACGGCGTGATCGCGCTGATCCAACGTGTGCGGCGCGCCGAAGTGCGCGTCGCCGATCGGGTAACCGGCGCGATCGACGCCGGCCTGCTCGCGCTCGTCTGCGCGGAGCGCGGCGACACCGAGGCCGTGGCCGACAAACTGCTCGCCAAGGTGCTCGGCTACCGCGTGTTCAGCGACGCGGCCGGCAAGATGAACCTCTCGGTGCAAAATCTCGACGGCACAGGGCGCGCGGGCGGCCTGCTGCTGGTGTCGCAGTTCACGCTCGCGGCAGATACCAACAGCGGCCTGCGCCCGAGCTTCACGCCGGCCGCGCCACCCCACGAGGGCAAGCGCCTGTTCGACTACTTCGTCACGGCGGCGCGCGCCAAGCATCCGATCGTCGAGACCGGTGAGTTCGGCGCGGAGATGCAGGTGTCGCTTGTCAACGACGGGCCGGTCACGTTCTGGTTGCAGACCAACGCGTAAAAGAGCGCAAACGGTGCGAGCGCGCAGTCGCGGCATGCGAGCCGCGCCGCCGCTTTTTGCGACAATAGCCGTGGACACAACCGCGAACGGCACCTCTCTCTCATGACGACGCAGATCCTGTTTATCCGGCACGGCGAGACCGACTGGAACCGCATCAAGCGCATTCAAGGCCACATCGACATTCCGCTCGCGACGACCGGCATCGCGCAGGCGCAACGTCTCGCGCAGCGCCTCGTCGCCGAGGCGAAGCAGGGCGCGCGGCTCGACGCGATCTATTCGAGCGACCTGCAGCGCGCGCAGCAGACCGCGCAGCCGATCGGCGAGGCGCTCGACCTGCCGCTGCAATCGCGCGAGAACTTGCGCGAGCGCTCGTACGGCGCGTTCCAGGGCCATGACAGCGACGAGATCGCGCTACGTTTCCCCGACGAATACGCGCAGTGGCAAACCCGTGATCCCGGCTTCGCGCCGCCCGGGGGCGAGTCGCACCGCGTGTTCTACCACCGCATCATGCACGCGATCGAGCCGCTCGTCGCCGCGCATCCGGGTGGGCGCATCGTGTGTGTCACGCATGGCGGCGTGCTCGACTGCGTGCACCGTTTTGCAACCAGTATGCCGCTCGACGCACCGCGCAATTACCCGTTGCTGAACACCAGCCTGAACGTCGTGGATTACGGGAACGATCGCGCGACGATCGTGACGTGGGCGGACGTATCGCATCTCGAAGCCGGCAGCGCCGACGATGACGGTTTCAGGAAGGGACCGCAGTCGAAGCGGTAAGCCGAAGCCGACAATGGCCCGGCTCGCGCGGCGCGATCAATCCTGCCGCCGCACCGCCGCCGCGCGCCGCCGCGCCCGCTTCGATACGCCATTGATCAACGCCCAGCGGATTACCGGCGCGACGACCCGCACGCCAGGCCGTGCGAGAGTTCGACGCAGCACCGCGTAGCGATTCAGATCGAGCATCGACTGCGCCCAGTCGGGCAACAGATCGACGCCCGCGTTGAGCATCAGCGTGCCGGCGGGCCGCATCGCGAAGCTCGGTGCCGGCGCGTTCATCAGAATCCTGACGACTTCGCGCGTGCGCTCGCTGGCGACGAGGGCGGGCCGCATCGCGAGCAGGTAGGCCTCGATCTCGGCGCGCGAGCGCGGAATATCGACGGCGCCGAGCATTTCCGCGATGCGCGCGGTTTCCGCGAAGTATTGATCCTGCGCGGCGACCGACAGCACCGGATTCACATAGCGCAGATGCGCGGTCATGAAGCTCGACACCTCCGCGACGTGCACCCACGTCAGCAGCGCGGGCTCACTTGCGCGATACGACTGGCCGTCCGGTGCGACGCCGGTCACGTCGAGATGAATGCGCTTCACACGCTCGATCAACGCGAGCGCATCGCTCTTGCTGCCGTACGTCGTGCCGGCGATGAACGTCGCCGTGCGACGCAGCCGGCCCAGGATGTCGGTGCGAAAACTCGAGTGGTCCCACACGCCCGCGAGCGCGAGCGGATGCAGCGCTTGCAGCAGCAGCGCGCTGATGCCGCCCGCCATCATCGACGTGAAGTCGGCGTGGACTTTCCAGCAGACGGAGTGCGGCCCGAACAGGCCGGGGTCGCCCGGCGGCGACGAGTAATCGAGCACCGGTCCGCTACCGGTCGTCAGATGGGTGACGCTCGCGGCGAGTTTCGAGCGCAGGCGGTGGGTGAGGCGCGCCGCGAAATTGCCGGACGGGTCGCCGGCGGGATTGACGGGTGAACGGTTGGAAGGGCCGGGTTGCTCGGTCTGATCGGACATCCTGGTCGGCCTCGTCGTGTGACTCAATTCGTTGAATTCCACAGACCCGGCAGCGCGCTCGACGAATCCGGCGCGGCCAGCCCGAAGTGCCTATACGTGAGCAGAGTGGCGACGCGGCCGCGCGGCGTGCGCTGCAGGAAGCCCTGCTGGATCAGATACGGCTCGAGCACGTCTTCGATCGTGTCGCGCTCCTCGCCGATCGCCGCCGCGAGATTGTCGACACCGACCGGGCCGCCGTCGAACTTGTACAGGATCGCTTCGAGCAGCTTGCGGTCCATCAGGTCGAAGCCGACCGCGTCGACGTCGAGCATGCTGAGCGCGGCGTCGGCCACCTGCGCGGTGATGTTGCCGTCGGCCTTTACTTCGGCGAAGTCGCGCACGCGCCGCAGCAGGCGGTTCGCGATACGCGGCGTGCCGCGCGCGCGACGGGCGATTTCGAAGGCACCGTCCGGATGGATCTGCGCGCCGAGCAGCGCGGCCGAACGCGTGACGATGCGCGCGAGCTCCTCGGCGTTGTAGAACTCGAGTCGCGCGACGATGCCGAAGCGGTCGCGCAGCGGATTGGTCAGCATGCCCGCGCGCGTGGTCGCGCCGACCAGCGTGAACGGCTGCAGATCGAGCTTCACGCTGCGCGCGGCGGGCCCTTCGCCGATCATGATGTCGATCTGATAATCCTCGAGCGCCGGATAGAGGATTTCCTCGACGACCGGTGAGAGCCGGTGAATTTCGTCGATGAACAGCACGTCGTTGGCTTCGAGATTGGTGAGCAGCGCGGCGAGGTCGCCGGCGCGTTCGAGCACCGGCCCCGACGTTTGCCGCAGATTGACGCCCATCTCGCGCGCGATGATGTGCGCGAGCGTGGTCTTGCCGAGGCCTGGCGGGCCGAACAGCAACACGTGGTCGAGCGATTCGGAACGGCGCTTCGCGGCCTCGATGAAGATTTCGAGCTGGCCGCGGACTTTCTCCTGCCCGACATATTCGTCGAGCTGACGCGGGCGCAGCGCGCGTTCGAACGCTTCTTCGTTCGGCGACACGGGCGTGGCCGCGATGATGCGCTCGGCGGCGAGTTTGTCGGTTTCGATCATCCGCTCATTGTACCGCGCGCGGATCGCGCATCAGCCCTTCGAGAGCGCCTTCAGTGCGAGCTTGATGCCCTCGGACACGCCCGTGCCGGCCGGCACGTTCTTGATCGCCGCGAGCGCTTCTTTTTCCGAGTAGCCGAGCGCGAGCAGCGCATTGAGGATGTCCGACGCATGGTCGGATGGCGACGCGGCGCCCGCCATTGCGCCGAGGTCGGCGCCGAGCTTGCCCTTCAGTTCGAGCAGCAGCCGCTCGGCGGTCTTCTTGCCGATGCCCGGCACACGCGTGAGGCGCGCGGCGTCCTGCATCGTGACAGTCTGCGCGAGCTCCGCGACGCTCATGCCCGACAGCACCGCGAGCGCCATGCGTGCGCCGATGCCGGAAATCTTCAGCAGCTCGCGGAAGGTCGCGCGTTCCTGCGCGGTGCCGAAGCCGTACAGCAGATGCGCGTCTTCGCGCACGATCATCTGGGTGAGCAGCACGATGCGCTCGCCGGTCGACGGCAGGTTGTAGAACGTGCTCATTGGCACGTCCACTTCATAGCCGACGCCGTTGCAGTCGACGAGCAGATGCGGCGGGTTTTTTTCCAGCAGAACGCCGGCGATGCGACCGATCATGGCGGATTACTTTTCAGAGTCGGATGGGAATGCGCGAGTGTAGCGCAGCGGATCGGCGGCGCGAACGGCATCGCGTGTCTACGTTGCGCTAGCCGACCAGACGCCCGCGCCGCACCCGCAGACCCTTCTTCGCGAGCGCCGGTGCGATGCCGCCTAGCGTGCTCAGCGTCGAGCCGCCGTGCGCATGGCAGATGGCCATGCCGAGCGCGTCGGCGGCGTCGGTGCCCGGCACGCCCGACAGGCTCAAGAGCCGCACGACCATCTGCTGCATCTGCTCCTTGGTCGCGCGGCCATAGCCGACCACTGACTGCTTCAGCTGCAGCGCGGTGTATTCGGCGACCGGTACGCCGCCCGCGACGAGCCCGCAGATCGCGGCGCCGCGCGCCTGGCCGAGCAGCAGCGTCGACTGCGGATTGACGTTGACGAAGACTTTTTCGATCGCCGCCTGATCCGGCGCGTGCTCGCGGATCAGCGTCGAGATGCCTGCGAAGATGGTGCCGAGCCGCGACGGCAGATCGGCGTCGGCGGTGCGGATCACGCCGCTCGCGACGTAGCGCAGTGTGTGGCCGTGTTGTTCGATCACGCCGAAGCCGGTCACGCGCAGGCCGGGGTCGATGCCGAGAATTCTCATGAAGTGCCGCACAAGCGATAAAAACCAGGTGCCTGCGATACTACAACGAACGCGGCGTGCGGCGGACCGCTGGCAGCATGCCTGGCGGAATAAAAACTGCTAAAGGCTTTGCACGAGGAGGGCGATCGGGAATGGAGCGCTACCGCAATCTCAGCCGCGACTCGGGCGTCGACGCCTATGAAATCGGCGACGATTTCATCAAGGTGCGCTTTCGGCCGGGTGTCGTGTATTGGTACACAGAGGCAAGTGTCGGCGCCGAGCATCTCTCGGTGCTGAAGCGTCTCGCGCGGCGCGGCCAGGGTTTGGGCACGTACATCAGCCAGCATGCGCAAGTGCGGGACGGTTACGCCCGCAAAGAGCCGGACGATTGAACGCGTCGCCGCAAAACGAAAGGCCCGGCGGGACAACCCGCCGGGCCTTTTTTCAGCTACCGAACTTCAGCCGATCAATGACGGAAGTGACGCACGCCCGTCAGCACCATCGCGATGTTGTGCTCGTCGGCGGCCATGACCACTTCGTCGTCGCGCACCGAGCCACCCGGCTGGATCACGCAGGTCGCGCCTGCAGCGACCACGACGTCGAGACCGTCGCGGAACGGGAAGAACGCGTCCGATGCGACCGCCGAACCGGCCAGCGTCAGGCCGGCGTTCTGCGCCTTGATGCTCGCGATACGCGCCGAGTCCACGCGGCTCATCTGACCCGCGCCGACGCCGAGCGTCATGCCGTTCGCGCAGAACACGATCGCGTTCGACTTCACGTACTTCGCGACACGCCATGCGAACAGCAAATCGTCCATTTCCTTCGGCGTCGGATGACGCTTCGTGACGACGCGCAACTCGCGCGGCTGCACGTTCTTCGAGTCGAGCGACTGCACCAGCAGGCCGCCACCGACGCGCTTCAGATCGAAAGTGTTGTGGCCTTCGCCCAGCGCGATTTCGAGCAGACGCACGTTCTGCTTCGCCGCGAACACCTGACGCGCTTCGGCGCTGAACGACGGCGCGATCAGCACTTCGACGAACTGCTTCGCAACGGCTTGCGCCGCCGCTTCGTCGACTTCACGGTTGAACGCGATGATGCCGCCGAACGCCGAAGTCGGGTCGGTCTGGAACGCCTTCGAGTACGCTTCGTGCGCGTTCGCGCCCACCGCAACGCCGCACGGATTCGCGTGCTTGACGATCACGCAGGCCGGCACGTCGAAGGTCTTCACGCATTCCCACGCCGCGTCGGAGTCGGCGATGTTGTTGTACGACAGTTCCTTGCCCTGCAACTGGTTGTAGTTCGCGAGCGCGCCGTCCGGCACGGTCAGGTCGCGGTAGAACGCTGCGCTCTGGTGCGGGTTTTCGCCGTAGCGCAGGTCCTGCACCTTGTTGAACGCCATGTTGAAGGTGGCCGGGTACTCGTTGCGCGACGAGTGCTGCAACTCGTCGGTCAGGCTCGTCAGGTAGTTCGTGATCGCGCCGTCGTACTGTGCGGTGTGCGCGTACACCTTGGTCGCGAGACGGAAGTTCGTCTTGTACGACACCGTGTTGCCGTTCGCTCGCATTTCGTCGAGCACGACCGCGTAGTCGGCCGGATCGACCACCACCGTCACGTCACGATGATTCTTCGCGGCCGAGCGCAGCATCGTCGGGCCGCCGATGTCGATGTTCTCGATCGCGTCTTCGAGCGAGCACTGTTCCTTCGACACGGTCTGCACGAACGGGTACAGGTTCACGACCAGCAGGTCGATGGTCGGAATGTCGTGCTTCTCGAGCGCGGCCATATGCTCGGGCAGATCGCGGCGCGCGAGGATGCCCCCGTGCACCTTCGGATGCAGCGTTTTCACGCGCCCGTCGAGCATTTCCGGGAAGCCCGTGTAGTCGGCGACTTCGGTGACGGACAGGCCCGCGTCCGCGAGCAGTTTCGCGGTGCCGCCGGTCGACAGGATCTTGATGCCAAGGTCCGACAGCGATTTGGCGAAGTCGACGATGCCGGACTTGTCGGAAACGGAGATGAGCGCTTGCTTGATCATGATGAAGACGAAAAGCCGAAGGGGAAACGTGGCAGGGCGCGAGAAACTGCAACGCGCTACAGCAAACCGTGTTGTTGCAGCTTCTTGCGCAGCGTATTGCGGTTGATGCCGAGATACTCGGCGGCCAGCGACTGGTTACCGTTGGCCTGCTCGAGCACCACTTCGAGCAAGGGTTTTTCCACGCATGAAATGACCATGTCGTAGACGTCGTGCGGATTGGAGCCGTCGAGATCCTGAAAATACACATCCAGGCTGTCGCGGACAGATTGTTCGATGTTGTTCTTGCTCATGCTGCTAGTCGGTCGGTGTTGTCCTCGCCCTGGCTGTCGAGCCCGGGGTTGCCGGGCGCTTCGTCGACGTAGACGAGGCGGTCTGAGATCGCCTTTTGCGCGTCAAAGAACTCGTTGACGGCGAGGAGTTGTTCGCGCGTGGTGTCCAGCGTATTCATGCGATGCCGGAACAGGTTGGCGCCGGAAAGGCCGCGAGTGTACCAGCCGATGTGCTTGCGCGCAGTGCGGACACCGGTAAATTCCCCGTAAAAAGCGTAGTGATCTTCGAGATGTTCGTTCATCACCTGCTGGATTTCGTCGATGCGCGGCGGCGGCAGCAGCTCGCCCGTTTGCAGGAAATGTTCGATCTCGCGGAACAGCCACGGACGACCCTGCGCGGCCCGCCCGATCATGATCGCGTCCGCGCCGGTCGCGGCCAACACCTCGCGCGCCTTTTGCGGCGACGTGATGTCGCCGTTCGCGACGACCGGAATGTTGACCGCCGCTTTCACGGCGGCGATGGTTTCGTACTCGGCGTCGCCGTGGTACAGGTCGGCGCGCGTGCGGCCGTGCACGGTCAGCATCGAAATGCCCGCGGCTTGTGCGAGACGCGCGACGTTCAGCGCGTTTTTGTTCTCGCGATTCCAGCCGGTGCGGATTTTCAGCGTGACGGGTACCGCGTCGGGCCCGACGCCAACCGCGTTTACGACGGCCTCGACAATGCGCTGCACGAGCGGTTCGTTCTGCAGCAGCGCCGAGCCGGCTGCCACGTTGCAAACCTTCTTGGCCGGGCAGCCCATGTTGATGTCGATGATCTGCGCGCCGTTCGCGACGTTGTAGCGGGCGGCCTCGGCCATCATGTCCGGGTCGGCGCCAGCGATCTGCACCGCTATCGGTTCGACCTCGCCCTCGTGATTCGCGCGGCGCATGGTCTTTTCGCTTTTCCACAACTGAGCGTTCGACGCGACCATTTCCGACACCGCGTAGCCCGCGCCGAGCCGTTTGCACAGCTGGCGGAACGGCCGGTCGGTCACGCCGGCCATCGGGGCGACGAACAGGTTATTGCGCAGAATGTGGGGGCCGAGAATGGGCATGACGTGAGCGTGCGCCGACGTCGGGTCAGATTTGACAATCGTGACGGCCGGCGCAGCGCGAAATGCGAGGGAAAACCACCATTTTAGCGTTAACGGGTTGCCGGGACTCGCGAACCGGGTCTCGTAACCTGTTAAATCTTCTATGAAAGTCGCGCGGCTCATAGAGCCGCGCGGCGTTTTGCGTCCTTAGCGGCGCTGGCCGAACATCATCTGGCGGGCGAGCGCGGTTTTCACCGGCGGGACGAATTCGAGTGCGGTCAGCGCGAGGCCGCGCAGTACCGCGAGCGGCGCGAAGTCGATGGTAAACAGGCGCGCGAGCGTGTCGGTCGAACCGATCGTCAGGCGCCGGTCGAGCGCGCGGCGCTGCGCGAAAGTGGCGAGCGCGAGCGGTGTCGGGCCCTCGGCCGACAGCGCATCGGCGAGAGCGTGCGCGTCTCGCAGGCCCAGGTTGAGGCCTTGGCCCGCCACCGGATGCAAGGTCTGCGCCGCATTGCCGATCGCGACGATGTGGCCGTTCACGAGCGTGTCGACCGTGTTGAGACCGAGCGGAAACGACGCACGGCCCTTGATGTGCGTAAAGCGGCCCATGCGGTCGCCGAACGCGGCATCGAGCTCGCGCAGGAACGCTTCGTCGGAGAGCTGAGCGCGGCGCGCGGCTTCGTCGGGCGCGCAGCACCAGACGAGCGCGTAGTCGGCGCCGCGCACGCCGCCCATCGGCAGCAGCGCGATCGGGCCTTGCGACGTGAAGCGCTCCCATGCGACGTGCGGCTGCGGTGCGGACACGGTGACCGTGCCGACCAACGCGGTCTGGCCGTAGTCGCGCGAGCCGGCGTGATTTTTACCGATGCTGCGTGCGCCGGCGTCTTCGCCCGTGGCGCGGCTCGGGTTTTTCGCGTGCTTCTGGTCGCCGAACAGGCCGCCCTCGGCGTTCACCAGAATACGCGTGCGCAACTGGCGCGCGACGCCCGCGGTTTCGATCGGCAGCGTGACGCCGTCGAGCTCCTGAACCGGCGCACCGGCCGACGTCGAGCGGAACCAATGGACCGGCGTCGCGTGCACGGCGTCGGCGAGGCCATGCACGATCGAGCCGTAACGCAGCACGTAGCCGAGCGCGGGCAGGCCGTGCTCGCGATGATCGATCAGCGTGCGGCCGAAATGACCGCGCTGCGACACGTGGATGCGCTCGATCGCGGTGGCGTCGGCCGGCCAGCGCAGCGGCTCGAGGATCATCCGGCTGCCGTGCGAGACCGCGATCGCGCGCGGATCGGCGATCGAGTCTTCCGGCTCGCGCGCGTCGACGAGCGCGATCTTCAGCTCGCGCGTCACGCTGCGGCGCGCGAGCCAGCCGGCGAGCGCGAGGCCGACCGGACCGGCGCCGACGATCGTCACATCGAAATCGAACCCTTGCTGGTGGGAGGCGGGCCTCAAGATCACCGCCGCTGGAGACGCTTCATTCATCGCCGATCAGGTCCTCTGTTGATGAGCCGCTCGTGCTTCCTGCATCAGCGCCTCGATCTCGTCGGCGGCGACCGGCACGTCGCGCGTGATCAGCTCGCAGCCGGTCGGCGTGACGATCGCGTCGTCCTCGATGCGGATGCCGATGTTCCAGTAGCGCTCGGGCACACCTTCGGCCGCGCGCACGTACAGGCCCGGCTCGATCGTCAGCGTCATCGACGCGCGCAGCGTGCGCCACGGCAGCGCGCCCGCTTCGTCGCGCGGCGCGCCGCGCTCGCGGTAGTCGCCGCAGTCGTGCACGTCCATGCCGAGCCAGTGGCCGGTGCGGTGCATGTAGAACGGCGCGTAGGCGCGCTCGGCGATCACGTCGTCGACCGATGCGAACTTCGCGCGCGGCACGATGCCGGTGTCGAGCAGCCCCTGCGCCAGCACGCGCAGCGCGGCCTGATGCGGATCGTCGAAGCTCGCGCCGGCGCGCGTCGCATCGACGGCGGCCTGCTGCGCGGCCAGCACGATGTCGTACAGCTCGCGCTGCGCCGGCGTGAACCGGCCGCTCGCCGGGAACGTGCGCGTGATGTCGGACGCATAGCCGTCGAGTTCGCAGGCCGCGTCGATCAGGATCAGGTCGCCGTCGCGCGCGATCGCGTTGCCGGCGGGGTAGTGCAGCACGCACGCGTTCGCGCCGGCCGCGACGATCGACGTATAGGCTGGCGCCTGCGCGCCGAACTTGCGGAACGTATAGAGCAGTTCGGCCTCGAGTTCGTACTCGCGGATACCGGGCCGGCACACCGCCATCGCGCGACGATGCGCGGCCGCCGAAATCTGCCCGGCGCGGCGCATGATCGCGAGCTCGTGGTCGTCCTTGACGAGCCGCATCTCGTCGAGCAATGGCAGCAGATCGCGCGCGGCCGTGGGTGTGACGGTGCCGCTGCGGCTTTGCGCACGCACAGCGTCGAGCCAGCCGCGCACCTGCCCGTCCAGATGCGCCGAGGTGCCGAGCGCATAGTGCAGCGCCGGCTTGTCGGCGATGATGCGCGGCAACTGCGTGTCGAGTTCGCCGATCGGGAACGCGGCATCGAGCCCGAATGCTTCGCGCGCGCCGTCGGGGCCGAAGCGGAAGCCTTCCCACGTTTCACGCTCGACGCTCTTTTCGCGGCAGAACAGCACCGACGCGGGCGCGCCGGGCGCAGCGCTGGCATCGAGCACCAGCAGCGCTTCGGGCTCGGTGAAGCCGGTCAGATAATAGAAGTAGCTGTCGTGGCGGTACGGATAGTCGGCATCGCGGTTGCGCAGCGCTTCCGGCGCGGTCGGGACGATGACGACGCCGCCGCCCGCGGCGCGCAGCGCGGCGAGAACGCGCTCGCGGCGCGTGCGGTGGACGTCGATGGCGATGGTGGGTTCGGTCGGCTGGTTCATCGTGCGATTGTAGCGCCGCGTGTCTCCTGGCCCCATTCTCCGCGCACGACATCGACTCCCTTTGTGCGGATTCCGACGGCGCGGCGGCCGCCGTCATGTTGCAATCCGTCCACAGCGGCTCGGCGAGCAGTTCGCGAAGATGCCGCCAGCACGTTCGCGAAAGCCTTAGACCACTTATACTTTCGCCGGATTCAGAAAAAGGCAGAAGGTCATGATGAAACTCATCGGTTCGTTCGGCAGCCCGTATGTGCGTAAAGCGCGCATCGTGCTCGCCGACAAGAAGATCGACTACGAACTGGTGCCCGAGAACGTCTGGGCGCCGGATACCCGGATTCACACCTTCAACCCCCTCGGCAAGGTGCCGTGCCTCGTGATGGAAGACGGCGAAGCCGTGTTCGATTCACGCGTGATCTGCGAATACGTCGATACGCTGTCGCCGGTGGGCAAGCTGATTCCGCCGTCCGGGCGCGAGCGCATCGAAGTGCGCTGCTGGGAGGCGCTCGCCGACGGCGTGCTCGACGCGGCCGTGCTCATCCGGCTCGAAAGCACGCAGCGGGCGCCCGAGCAGCGCGTGGACGCATGGGTCGCGCGGCAGCAGCGCAAGATCGACGAAGCGCTGATCGCGATGTCGCAGGGGCTTGGCAGCAAGCCGTGGTGCGCGAGCAATCACTACACGCTGGCCGACATCGCGATGGGCTGTGCGCTCGGCTATCTGGACTTCCGTATGCCGGAACTGAACTGGCGCGAAGCGCATCCGAACCTCGACAAGCACTTCCAGAAGCTGTCGCAGCGGCAGTCGTTCATCGATACGGCGCCGAAGGATTGATGAAGCTCGAATGAGCATAAAAAAATGCGCCTGCATGTCAGGCGCATTTTTTTTGCGGGCGGTGTTCGTTTGACGTGGGCGCCGGCGTTACCGCTTGCCGTTGCGCCGCCGCGCGATCCCCGGTCCGAACGCGAAACCGATCGCGAGCAGCAGCACCGACACCGCGAGCACCGTGTTGTTGCCGCTCGTCACGTAAGGTGTGTTGCCGGCGGTGCCTTGCACGTTGACGTCGAGCGAGCCGACCGTGTATGGCGTCAGGCGCCCGATCACGCGGCCGTTCGCGTCGATCGCGGCGGTCATCCCGGTGTTGGTTGCGCGCAGCATCGGCCTGCCGGTTTCGAGCGAGCGCATGCGCGCGATCTGCAGATGCTGGTCGAGCGCGATCGTGTCGCCGAACCACGCGAGATTGGTCGAGTTGATCAGCACGCCGGCGGGCGTCGCGTTCTCGCGCAGCGTGCGCGCGATTTCCTCGCCGAAGATGTCCTCGTAGCAGATGTTCACCGCGACCGGCTGGTTATGCACCATGAATGGCTTTTGCACAGGCGGGCCACGGAAGAAGTCGCCGAGCGGAATGTTCATCAGGTTCACGAACCAGCGGAAACCCCACGGCACGAATTCGCCGAACGGCACCAGATGGTGCTTGTCGTAGCGGTAGATTTCGTGCGAGCCGGGCGTGACGCCGAACAGGCTGTTGGTGTAGTCGACCACCCGGCCGTCCGGCGTGATCGTGCCGCCGATCGCGCCGAACAGCAGCGAGCTGCCGGTCGAATCGGTGAATTGGCGGATCGCGGCCGCGAAGTTCGGCGGCATTTGCTGCGCGAGCACGGGGATCGCGGTTTCCGGCGTGACGATCAGATCGGCCGGCTTCGACGTGATCATTTTCTGATACTCGTCGACCGCCGCGCGCAAGCCGGCTTCCTCGAATTTCATCTCCTGCTTCACGTTGCCTTGCAGCAGGCGCACCGTCAGCGGCGCATTGGCGGGTGTCGTCCACTGCACGAGCGGCAGCAGCAGGCCGATCACGAGCAGCGCGAGCGCGACGCAGGCTGGCACGGCGATGGCGGCAACGCGCGTGCCGCGGCCACGCGCGGCGCGGCTGTCGACGTCACCAGCGGCGCCGGCGTTCGGCTCGCGCGATTCATTGGCACGCCCGGGGCGCCACGACGGCAGCAGCGCCAGCAATGCCTGCACGATCAACGCGGCCGTCAGCGCGACCATCCAGCCGACGCCATATACGCCGACCACGGGCGCAAACCCGGCCAACGGGCCGTCGACTTGCGCGTAACCGGTGGTGAGCCAGGGAAAGCCGGTGAACACCGTGCCGCGCAGCCATTCGCCGATCGCCCACGCGCTGGCAAAAGCCAGCGCGCCGTGCCAGGTCGGCGAGAATGGCGCGCGGTCGTCGGCCGCGCCGTTGCGCGCATGGCCCGCGCAGAACGACCATATCCCCGCGGCGAGCGCCGGGTAGAGCGCGAGATACAGCGAGAACAGCACGAGCGCCGTGCCGGCGAGTGGCGCCGGCATGCCGCCGTAGTAGTGCATGCTCACATACAGCCACCAGACCCCGCTCACGAAGTTGCCGAAGCCGAACGCGCCGCCCGTCAGCGCGGCGCTTTTCCAGCCGGTGCTGCGCGTGAGCCACGCGAAGAAGAACACGAAGATCGCGAGTTGCAGCCAGCCGCCATGCGGCGTCGGCGCGAACGACAGCGTATTGGCCGCGCCCGCGGCCAGTGCGACGAGGTAGTGCCAGCGCGGCAGCGCGCGGCTGCGCGTGACGTCGTCGGTGGCAGCGGGGGCGGGAGCGCTCACGCCGCGGTGCGAACGGGAAGTGATCGGGTCGGCCATTGTTGCGCGGTCGGCGTCGGAAGTTGAAAGGGTAAATCAGCAGGCAAACGAGTCGGCCACATGCGCCCGCAATAACAACGCGCGGGCGCTCGGGCCGTGCATCGGCCCGAGCCGCCGGTTCAGGTCTGCACGTGCTGCGACTCGCGTTCGCGCTGGCCCGCGAGCGGGTCGCGGCGCACCAGCAGCATGTGGATCTGGCGGGCGTCACCGCGCAGGATCTCGAAGATCAGATCGTCGAGGCGCACTTTCTCGCCCCGATGCGGCACCCGGCCGAAGTGATGCGTGACCAGCCCGCCGATCGTGTCGACTTCTTCGTCTGAATAATGCGTGCCGAAGGTGTCGTTGAACTGCTCGATCTCGGTCAGCGCGCGCACCCGGAAGCGTCCGTCCGGCGACGCGATGATGTTGCCGCTTTCCTCGTCGAAATCGTATTCGTCCTCGATGTCGCCGACGATCTGCTCCAGCACGTCTTCGATCGTGATCAGGCCCGCGACGCCGCCGTATTCGTCGACGACCACCGCGAGGTGGTTACGGTTCACGCGAAAGTCGTGCAGCAGCACGTTCAGCCGCTTCGACTCGGGGATGAACACGGCCGGGCGCAGCATGCCGCGCACGTCGAATTCTTCTTCGGCGTAGTAGCGCAGCAGATCTTTCGCGAGCAGCACGCCGATGATGTTGTCGCGATTGCCCTCGTAGACTGGATAGCGCGAATGCGCTTTCTCGAGCACGTAGGGGATGAATTCGGCGGGATTGTCGGCGATGTTGATCGCGTCCATTTGTGCGCGCGGCACCATGATGTCGCGCGCGCTCAGTTCCGAGACCTGGAACACGCCTTCGATCATCGACAGCGAGTCGGCGTCGATCAGGTTGCGCTCGTGCGCGTCCTGCAGAATTTCCAGAAGTTCGGCCCGCGAGTCGGGTTCGGGCGAGATGAAGTCGGTCAGGCGTTCGAGCAGCGAGCGCTTTTCCTGCGGTTTGTCGAGATGGCGTCCGGTATGGCGTCGACTGGGATACGTGTCGTTCATGGTAGTGCGCCCGGCGAGACTGGGCGCGCTGTTACAGAGCGTTAAGGATACACCAGGCACATGGCGGAACCGTGTCCGGCCGGGCCTGGCGATGAGTGAAGCCGAGGTGAAACGGCCGCGCCGCGAAGGCGGAGCGTGGAATCATCCTAACCGATTACGCGGTCAAAAGCGCTCGCCGGCAAAAAAGTCGCGGGTGGGGTTTTCGCCGAGATGACGAAATTACACGACCGGCTTGCAGCGCGCGAGCAGCGCTTCGAGCGCGCGGTCCGGCATGCCGCTTTCGCGCAGCGCATGCACGGTACGGCTTACGTAGTCGAAAGTCGTGCCGTAGCGGCCGCTCGCGCAGCCCAGCACGGTCTGAATGATGTCGTCGCGCAGCTTGCCGGTGTAGCTCGGCACGTCGCGGCGCATCACGAAGGCGAGCGCGTCGACGCGCCGGCCGTCCGCGAGTACGCACGGCAGCCACGCGGGACGGTACGAGCCCATCGGCATTTCGCGGCGCCACAGTGCTTCGAGATGCGGCATCGAGCCATCGGCTGCGAGCCGGAACGCCATGCCGGTGCACGAGCCGCCGCGATCCAGCGCGAGCACGAGGCCGGGCTGCTCGGGCGTGCCGCGATTCACACGCGACCACAGATAGAGGCCGCGGTGATAGCCGTGCACCTTCGAGCGCATCGCTTCGACGGTGGGCAGTCCCGGGTTCCAGATCAGCGAGCCATAGCCGAACAGCCACAGATCGCTCTGGCGGTCCCAGCCGCGCAACGTGCATTCAAGCGACGCGCGCAGTTCGTCGTCAGTCAGAAGCCGCGAGTCGCCGAGCACCGGCGGGTAGTCCGGACAGCGCACGGGAATCTCGGTTTCGGGGGACGGAGTGCTCACGGGGGGGGGGGCGGTTGGAGGAGGGGCGGGGACGTCTATTGATAAGGGTCCGGAAAGCCGAGCCTGGCGAGGATTTCGGTTTCGATCGCCTCCATTTCCTCGGCTTCTTCTTCAACCTCGTGGTCGTAGCCTTGTGCATGCAGCGTGCCGTGCACGAGCAGGTGCGCGTAATGCGCGGCAAGCGGTTTGCCCTGCTCGGCGGCTTCCTTCTCGATCACCGGGCAGCACAGAATCAGATCGCCCGTCACCGGGTCGTCTTCCGATTCGGCATAGGCGAAGGTCAGCACGTTGGTCGCATAGTCCTTGCCGCGATAGGTGCGGTTCAGCGTGCGGCCTTCTTCGGCGTCGACGAAGCGAACCGTCAGTTCGCCGTCCGCGAACAGCGCCGCCTTGATCCAGCCGGCCACCGTCGCGCGCGGCAGTAGCGCCTTGTGTTCCGGCCAGGCTTTGGCAGCGGGGAATTGCAGGCTCAGCGTTAGTTTTGGGGTGCGGCTCATGCGGTTTCTGTGCGTGGCGTTCGTGGCTCAGTCGTTTTTTGCGGCGTGGCGGCGAGGCCACGCGGGCCTCGCGCTGCGAAGCGCATCGCTTTAGCGCGAATCGGCCGCGGCGGTCGATTTCTGCGCATGCGCATCGTACGCCTCCACAATTCGCGCGACCAGCGGATGGCGCACCACGTCCGCGCTCGTGAAGCGCGTGAGCGCGATGCCGCGCACGTTCGCGAGCACTTGCTGCGCTTCGATCAGCCCGCTCTTCTGGCCGCGCGGCAGGTCGACCTGGGTCGTGTCGCCGGTGACGACCGCCTTCGAGCCGAAGCCGATCCGCGTGAGGAACATCTTCATCTGCTCGGGCGTGGTGTTCTGCGCCTCGTCGAGGATGATGAACGCGTGATTCAGCGTGCGGCCGCGCATGTACGCGAGCGGCGCGATTTCGATCATCTGCCGCTCGAACATCTTCGCGGTTTTGTCAAAGCCGAGCAGGTCATACAACGCGTCGTACAGCGGACGCAGATACGGATCGACCTTTTGCGCCAGATCGCCCGGCAAAAAACCGAGCCGCTCGCCTGCTTCGACGGCCGGGCGCGTCAGCACGATGCGTTTGACCTGGTCGCGCTCGAGCGCGTCGACCGCGCAGGCCACCGCGAGGTAGGTCTTGCCGGTGCCGGCCGGGCCGACGCCGAAGGTGACGTCGTGCGACACGATCTGCTTCAGGTACTCGCGTTGCGCCGGCGTGCGGCCGCGCAAATCCGCGCGCCGCGTGTACAGCTTCGGGCCGTATTCCTCGAAGTCGTCTTCGCTCGCATTGGCATCGGCGGGCTGGTCGAACGGATGATCGGGATTGCCGGTGAAGCGCGTGTCGACGGCGTCGCCGCCATTGCCATTGCCGTTGCCGTTCGAACGATGGCGCGCCGGATGGCGCACTTCGACGAGCGCGAGCTGGATGTCGTCGACTGACAAGGGCTCGCGTGCGCTGTTGTAGAAGTTTTCGAGCGCGGTGAGCGCGAGTTTCGCGCCGCGCCCGCGGATCGTGATGCGGTGGCCACGGCGCTGCAGGGTCACGTCGAGCGCCTGCTCGATCTGCCGCAGATTTTCGTCGAGCGGTCCGCAGAGGTTGGCGAGCCGCGCGTTGTCATCGCGCGGTGCGGTGAATTCCAGATGCTGCTGAGTGGTCTTCAAGGCGGTGAGTCGATCCTGTCGGTTGCGATACTCAGAATGTCGGTCAGTGCGCTTAGCGTGCTCAGTGCGTCACGGCGGCGCCGTCGTCGTGAACCATCACCAGTTCGCCGCGCAGCGAGTGCGGGTACGCGTGCACGATCTTCACGTCGACCATCTGACCGATCAGCCGTGCATGCGACGCCACCGACGCCGGGAAATTGACGACGCGGTTGTTCTCGGTGCGGCCCGCGAGCTCGTTCGGGTCCTTGCGCGCCGGGCGCTCGACCAGAATGCGCTCGACCTTGCCGACCATCGCGTCGCTGATGCGCTGCACGTTCTCTTCGATCGTGGCCTGCAGATGCTGCAGACGTTTCAGCTTCACCTCGCGCGGCGTGTCGTCGTGCAGGTTCGCGGCCGGCGTACCGGGGCGCGGGCTGTAGATGAACGAGAAGCTCGTGTCGTACTTCATCTCTTCGACGAGCGCCATCATCTTCGCGAAGTCTTCCTCGGTCTCGCCGGGGAAGCCGACGATCATGTCCGTCGACAGCGACAGATCCGGGCGGATCGCGCGCAGCTTGCGGATCACGGACTTGTACTCGAGCACGGTGTAGCCGCGCTTCATTGCCATCAGGATGCGGTCGGAGCCGTGCTGCACGGGCAGATGCAGGTGACTGACGAGCTTCGGCACCTTCGCATAAGTGTCGATCAGGCGCTGCGTGAATTCCTTCGGATGCGACGTCGTGTAGCGAATCCGTTCGATGCCGGGGATGTCCGCGACGTATTCGATCAGCGTCGCGAAGTCGGCGATCTCGGTCGAACCGACCGTAAGCGCGCCACCGAATTTGCCACGATAAGCGTTCACGTTCTGGCCAAGCAGCGTGACTTCGCGCACGCCCTGGTCGGCGAGGCCGGCGATTTCGGTCAGCACGTCGTCGAGCGGACGCGACACTTCCTCGCCGCGCGTGTACGGCACGACGCAGTAGCTGCAGTACTTGCTGCAGCCTTCCATGATCGACACGAACGCGCTCGGACCTTCGACGCGCGCCGGCGGCAGGTGATCGAACTTCTCGATTTCGGGAAACGAAATATCGACCTGCGCGCGGCCGCTCGCGCGACGCTCGTCGATCATCTGCGGCAGGCGGTGCAGCGTTTGCGGACCGAACACGATATCGACGTACGGCGCGCGCGCGACGATCGATGCGCCTTCCTGGCTAGCGACGCAGCCACCCACGCCAATGATCAGATTCGGATTCGCGTCCTTCAGCTCGCGCACGCGGCCGAGGTCGGAGAAGACTTTTTCCTGCGCTTTTTCGCGCACCGAGCAGGTATTGAACAGGATCACGTCGGCGTCTTCCGGCGTGTCGGTCTTGACGAGTCCTTCAGCGGCACCGAGCACGTCGACCATCTTGTCGGAGTCGTACTCGTTCATCTGGCAGCCAAAGGTTTTTACATAAACTTTCTTGGTCATCGAATTTCGCCGGTCGCAGTGGTTAACCTGGGGGCGTCGTAAAAAGGTGAAGGAGGCCGCGGCGCGGGGCAGCGCGGCGCTTGATGGCCGGCTTGCGCGTGTCTCTGCAGCGTAACTGCATATTATAGCCCTTCACGCTGCGGGGGTTTTAGCGCTCATGAGGCGCTCATTGGCTGCTCCAGCGGCAGTCCCAGCGGGCTTCCCGGTTGATCCGACACCTGCGCGAAGCGCTCGGCGAGGAAATCGAGCAGCGCGCGCACGTTCGCCCAAGGCGCGTGAGTCGTCAGTTGCTTGCCTCCGCCATGCTGATAACAGTGTGACGATAACTTCGTTGGGCGCGGCGAGAGCCGATGCTATCTTGCCTCCACTTACTGCTCTTGCGCCGCTGGGCGGCGCTCTGGAGGCCAATATGCATTCCCCGCTCGCGCTGGTCCGCGATCCTTCGGCCGATGGCGATACCAACGCCGCGCCGCGCTCTGCCGAACCGTTCGATGCGCTCGAACAGCTGGTCGGCGTGAATCTGGCGCGGCTGCGCGCCGAACGCCAGCTTTCGCTCGATGCGCTGGCGCGCGCGTCCGGCGTGTCGCGCGCGATGCTCGCGCAAATCGAGTCGGCGCGCAGCGTGCCGTCGATCAAAGTGCTGTGCAAGGTGGCGGCGGCGCTGAAGGTGTCGGTGGCGGCGTTCCTGCGGCGTCACGCGACCAACGGCTTCGAGCATCTGCCGGCCGAGCGTTCGGCCCGCGTGGTCAGCGCGAACGGGCGCTACTCGGTGCGCCCGCTGTATCCCGACGACGAGTCGATCGCCGCCGAGTTTCACGAGCTGCGGATCGCGCCGCTGCATACGGAGGCGGGCATTCGCCGCGCGCCGGGCACGACGGTGAATCTGGTGGTCAGCGACGGCACGCTCGAAGTCAGCGTGCACGACCAGCGCCAGCTGCTCGCGACCGGCGACGCGATCGTGTTCGACGCCGACCAGCCGCACAGCCTGCGCAATCCCGGCGACACCGAGGCGCGCGCGTTTCGCGTGACGCTGCGAGCTGAGGCGCCGCCGCGCTGGGAAGTGCGGGCCGCGAGCGCCGCGCGCGATGAGGCTGCGTGCGAAGGCGTGCCGGGTTGAGAATCCACGGCATTCGAGGTTCTGGGGCAGCTCGGGGCGTCGATGCAGGGCCAACGCCGCCAGTAGGGTCTTTGTTCGTCGCGCTGCAGCGCTTGCGCGACTGTTGTATGCTTCGCCGGCCGGTCAAACCGGCAATCAGTGCGTCTTCAGGGCGGGGTGCAATTCCCCACCGGCGGTAGGCCGACAGCGCGACAGCGTGAGCCGGCAAGCCCGCGAGCGCCCGCATCGAGTGGTCTTCGCAGTAGCGGAGATTGCGGCGGGGTCAGCAGATCTGGTCAGAAGCCAGAGCCGACGGTGATAGTCCGGATGGAAGAAGATGTGCAGATAGTCATGTGCGTTCCGCGATGCCGCCCGTAGCTTGGGCGGCTGACTATCGTCCGCTTTCGTGCGGCGTGCCAGGCGGCAGCGCGTCAGTCTGTTTGCAATGCCCTGAAACGTTTTTCGCCCAACTTTTGCGATGAGCGTTTCAACATGTCCTTTGCTACTTTTCCCGCTCCGTCGACGATTGCAGACGATGCCTTCGCCGATCTTCCCCTGCTTGCCACCGAAGCCGTTCCGCCGCGTATCGCCGCCGCCTTGCAGGCACTGCGCGAGGGTCGCGCCGTGGTGCTGCAGGACGACCACGACCGCGAGAACGAAGCCGATCTGATCGTCGCGGCCGAGCGCCTGTCGGTCGAAACGATGGCGCTCCTGATCCGCGAATGCAGCGGCATCGTGTGTCTGTGCCTGCCCGACGACAAGATCCGCGCGCTCGAACTGCCGCCGATGGCCGTCAACAACGAAAGCCGTCACGGCACCGCGTTCACTGTGTCGATCGAAGCGCGCGAAGGCGTCAGCACCGGCGTGTCCGCGCAGGATCGCGTGACTACGATCCGCGCTGCGATCGCCGATACGGCCACGCCCGCCGACATCGTGCGCCCTGGCCACGTGTTCCCGCTGCGCGCGATGCCCGGCGGCGTGCTGGCACGGCGCGGCCACACCGAAGGCACCGTCGATCTGGCGATCCTCGCGGGCCTGACGCCGGCCGGCGTGCTGTGCGAACTGATGAACGCCGATGGCACGATGACGCGCGGTGCGGACGTCGAACGCTTTGCCGCGCAACACGATCTGCCGATGCTGACGATCGCCGAGCTGGTCGAGTTTCGCGAGACGCTCGCGCGGGTGCGCGAGGGCGCGCTGGCCGAGGCTTGACGGGCCATCATGCTTCGAGCGGCACGCAGTGCCATGACGCAAAAAGCCGGTTCTTCGCAAGAAGAACCGGCTTTTTTATCGGCGTTGCGCGAAACCGCTACGACTGCACGTCGCCGAACTCGCCGCGCACGCCCGCGTCGATCAGCGCCGGCAGTTCATCCATATGCTTGATGATTCGCGTGATGCCCATCGCGCGCAGCGCATCCGCATAGCCGTCCGGAATATGGCTCGCGCCGACGAAGGCGATCGTCTTCATGCCGGCCGCGCGCGCCGCGTTCAGGCCCGAGACGCTGTCTTCGACGACGAGGCAGCGCGCGGGCTCGACGCCGAGCGACGTGGCCGCGAACAGATAGACATCGGGATAGGGCTTTGGCCGCGCGACCTGCTCGGCGCTGAACACCCGCTCGCCGAAAATCTGCTGCAGACCGGCCCGCCGCACCGATGCGCTCACACGTGTCATGCGGCTGTTCGACACGACTGCGGCCGGCAGCGTCACGCGCTGCAGCGCGTCGCGCACACCGTGGATCGGACCGAGCGACGCGGCGAGCGCGAGCTCGACGTTGTGCTCGATCGTATCGAGGAAGTTCGCGGGCAGAGTGATGTCGAACTGCTTTTCGAGGCCGGCGAGAAAGCGCGAGGTTTGCTGGCCGAACGCGGTTTTGATGACGGGGGCGAAATCGATGCCGGGAAAGGTGGCCGTCAGCGTGTCGAACATCACGCGATCGGCGATGACTTCACTGTCGACGAGCACGCCGTCGCAGTCACAGATGAGGTGGTCGATCATGCCTGAAAAACGATAAGCGCAACGCGCGCGGGCGGCGGGTTGCGGGGCCCGCTCGCCGGGGTGAAAAGCGACATCATACGTGCTTTCGGACCATGTCCTTTCGATGTTCTGCGTGCCCGCGGCCTGACGACCTTACGGTGTATCGGCCCACGCCTTCGCCGCGCGGATCGCGCGCTGCCAGCCATCGAGGCAGGTCCTGACCTCCGCGTGCGGCAGCGCCGGCGTAAAGCGATGCTCGAGCTTCCACTGGCTTTTCAACTCGTCGATATCCTTCCAGTAGCCGACCGCGAGACCGGCCAGATAGGCGGCGCCTAGCGCCGTCGTCTCGGACACCTGGGGGCGCACCGTGTCGACGCCGAGGATGTCGGCCTGGAACTGCATCAGCAGATTGTTCGCGCACGCGCCGCCATCCACGCGCAGTTCGCCGATGCGAATGCCCGAGTCGGCTTCCATCGCCTTCAGCACATCGAGCGATTGATATGCGATCGAATCGAGCGCCGCACGCGCGATATGCGCGGAGGTCGTGCCGCGCGTGAGCCCGAACAGCGTGCCGCGCGCATGCGCGTTCCAGTGCGGAGCGCCGAGGCCGGCGAACGCAGGCACGAGATACACGCCGTCGCAATGCGGCACGCTGCGCGCGAGCGTTTCGATTTCGGCCGCGCTCCTGATGATGCCGAGGCCGTCGCGCAGCCACTGCACCACCGCGCCGGCGATGAAGATGCTGCCTTCGAGCGCGTAGTCGATACGCTCGCCGATCTGCCAGGCGATCGTCGTGACCAGATTGTTCTTCGATTCGATCGGTTTGGCGCCCGTGTTCATCACGAGGAAGCAGCCGGTTCCGTAGGTGTTCTTGACCATGCCGGACTCGGTGCACATCTGGCCGAACAATGCGGCGTGCTGATCGCCGGCGATGCCCGCGAGCGGAATCTTCGATGCGAACACGGTGGTCACCGTCGGTCCGTACACCTCCGACGATGGCCGCACTTCCGGCAGCATGTTGCGCGGAACGTCGAGTGCGGCGAGCAGTTCGTCGTCCCACTTCAGCGTATGGATGTTGAACAGCATCGTGCGCGACGCGTTGGTTACGTCGGTGATGTGCAGCGCGCCCTTCGTGAAATTCCACATGAGCCAGCTGTCGACGGTGCCGAACGCGAGCCGGCCCTGACGCGCTTTTTCGCGCGCGCCTTCGACGTTGTCGAGAATCCAGCGGATCTTGGTCGCCGAGAAGTACGAGTCGATCGGCAGACCGGTCTTCGCGCGCACGCTCGCTTCGAGACCTTGCGCTTTCAGTTCGTCGCAGAAGTCGGCGGTGCGGCGGTCCTGCCAGACGATCGCGTTGTAGATCGGGTGGCCGGTTTCGCGATCCCACACGATCGTGGTTTCGCGCTGGTTCGTGATGCCGATCGCCGCGATCGACGTGCCGTTCATGCCGGCTCGCGTGACCGCCTCGGCGGCGACGCCGGCCTGGGTCGACCAGATTTCCTGCGGATCGTGCTCGACCCAGCCAGGCTGCGGGTAGATCTGCTGGAATTCCTTTTGCGCGCTCGACACGACGTTGCCGCGCCGGTCGAACAGCATCGCGCGTGAGCTGGTGGTGCCTTGATCAAGCGCGAGGACGTACTGATCCTGCATTGTCTCTTCTCCATGCATGTTATGGATCGCCGGATCGTTTGGCCGGCGATGCGAGCGGCGTGTTGTTGTGAGCGAGCCGCCATAGTTTGAGGGTGCGTGCCGGCGTCGTCCAGCCGAAGCTGCGGTGGGTGGCCGGCTCCACTCGTCGGGTGTCGTCTGCCGCGTCGCCTAGGCGCTCTGCCGGACCGGTTCGCGCGCGAACCACGCGTCGATGTCGCGCGTGATTTGCTCGAGCGTGTCCGGCTCGACATGCAGGCCGAGCTTCGAGCGGCGCCACAGCACGTCCTGCGCGGTGCGCGCCCATTCGGTATCGCGCAGATAAATCAGCTCGGCTTCGTGCAGACCCGGCGCGAACTCGCGACCGAGTTCGGCGCGCGAGTGCGCCGAGCCGATCACGCGATTCGCGCGCGTGCCATACGCGCGCGCGAGCCGATGCGCGAGCGATGCCGGCAGCCACGCATGTTCGCGCGAGAACTCGCCGAGGAAGCGATTGAAGTTCGCCTGCGCGATCTCGCCGCCCGGCAGCGGCGCGTCGGCGGTCCACGCGGGCGCGCCGTGGTGCAGCGCGTCGGTGACCGTATCGACGGCCTGCTCGGCGAGCTTGCGAAAGGTCGTGATCTTGCCGCCAAACACCGACAGCAGCGGCGCCTCGTTCGCGGGCGCATCGAGTTCGAGCGAGTAGTCGCGCGTGACCGCCGACGGATTGTCCGCGTTCTCGTCCTCCAGCAGCGGGCGTACGCCCGAATAGCTCCAGCGCACGTCGGCGGGCGAGATCTTCTGCCTGAAGTAGCGGTTGATCGAATCGCACAGGTACTGCGTTTCGTTGGCGTCGATCGCGACTTGCGACGGGTCGCCGCGATATTCGAGGTCGGTCGTGCCGATCAGCGTGTAGTCGTGCTCATAGGGAATCGCGAAGATGATCCGCTTGTCCGGGTTCTGGAAGATGTACGCGTGGTCGTGCTCGAACAGGCGCCGCGTGACGATGTGGCTGCCCTTGACGAGCCGCACGCTATGCGACGACGGCCGGCCGAGCGCGCCTTGCAGCAGCTCGCCGACCCACGGGCCCGCCGCGTTCGCGATCGCGGCGGCGCGCGCGTCGAGAGTCGTGCCGTCCGCGCGTTGCAGTTGCGCGCGCCACTCGCCGCCCGCGCGCACGGCGTTGAGCAGCTTCGTGCGCGTGAGGATCGTCGCGCCGCGCTCGTGCGCGTCGAGCGCGTTCAGCACGACGAGGCGCGCGTCGTTGACCCAGCCGTCCGAATAAACGAAGCCGCGCTTGATCGTTTCGACGAGTGGCGCGCCGGCCGGATGCCGGCTCATCACGATGCCGCGCGAGCCCGGCAGCAGCTCGCGTTTAGCCAGATGGTCGTACAGGAACAGACCCGCGCGGATCAGCCAGGCGGGGCGCAGTTCGGGCATGTGCGGCATCACGAAGCGCAGCGGCCAGATGATGTGCGGCGCTGCGCGCAGCAGCGTTTCGCGCTCCTGCAGCGCTTTGCGCACGAGCCCGAACTCGCGGTACTCGAGGTAGCGCAGCCCGCCGTGGATCAGCTTGGTGCTCGCCGACGACGTGTGCGCGGCCAGATCGTCCTGCTCGCACAGCAGCACCGACAAGCCGCGGCCGGCCGCGTCGCGGGCGATGCCGGCGCCGTTGATCCCGCCACCGACGACGAGCAAATCGTATTTCGTGCCTTGCGTCACCTGCTGAGCCCTCTGGATCGAATCTGGAAGTCAGTTGGAAAGCAAATTGAACGAATCATGTTCGTTTTCGAACTTTAATGAACATATTCGAAAAAGTAAAGTTCGCTTGATTTGCACGAACGTGGATCGAATGGCGACCGAGTGGCGTAACGCGCGAGCGCGGACGATACTCTTGGCAGCAGCCATTTCGAGGTGATGAATGCGAGGATTTTTGATGATCGGCGCTGCCGCGCTTCTGGCAGGATGCGTGAGTACGCCGAGTCTGGAAGGGACGAGGGGCGCGACGTCGTTCGAGGCGTTGCAGAAGATGTGCTCGCCGCAGACCGTCGACTACGGCCACGACGCGCAGATCGTCTACGAGACGTTCTTCGATGCCTATGTGGCGAACCGGCGCGGCCGGCTGTCGAACGACGACTTCTGCGCGTTCCAGGCGTCGATCGCGCAGCGCCATGCGAGCGAGGGGACGAGCAGCGATCCGAAGGTGCGCAACCAGTGGGTCGAGTTCTTCAACGAGCAGCGCGCAAGGGCGCTCAGCTGGCGGGCGACTGTCGACCCGACCTTGCGTAGCGGCTAAGTGGCAGCGGGTTGACTGGCGGGCCCGACTCTCGCGCCGCCTGCCAGGCGCACCGGTTCACTTTTGCGGCGCCAACGCTCCGCGCCACAGCATGCGCAGGATCTGCGCGAACACCGCTTCGCGCGACGGCTCATGTGCGCCGTCGTCGGCGGAATCGGCGTGTCGGGCCGCCGGCGGCGGCAACTGGTTCGCGAGCGCGAGCATCGTGAAGCCGTGCAGGCTCGTCCAGTACGCGTAGCCGATCAGACGCGGATCGCCTTCGAGAACACCCGCCTCGACGAGCCGCTCGAAGTGCGCTTCCAGCAGGCGCCACGCGCGTTGCGACGCCGCGGCCAGCTCGGGGTAAGCGCCTTGCTGTTGCGGCGTCTGATCGAACATCAAACGATAGGCGTGCGGCTCATCGAGCGCGAAGTCGACATAGGCACGGCTGACGGCGCTGTGATCGATGGCGGGGGCGTTCGCGGGGATCGCTTTCGCGACCGCTTCGAGGCGCGCGGCGAAGCGGTTGAACGCGGCGGCGCGGACCATCGCCAGAATTTCTTCCTTGTCGCGGAAATAGCGATACGGTGTCATCGCGCTGCAGCCGAGCTCTTTCGCCAGCTCGCGCATCGTCACGCCTTGTGCGCCGCGGGTCGCAAACGCGTTTTCCGCGACGCGTCGCATCGCTTCGCGAAACTGCTGTATGTCGTCGGCGGAGAGCGTCTTGGGCATGCGCGAGGTCGGGAAGAAGTCCGTCGCGCGAATTTACTGTGTAAATGAGATGCGCACAACAAAGGGCCGCGAAGGCGGCCCGCTGTCAACTGCAGGGAAAACTCACGAATAACGTTTGATGGCCCGCAATGCGGTGTCGCCGGTTTCCGTCACGCGCCATTCTTCGTTGCCCGATGCGAGGCGTTCGAGTTGCACCAGTTGGCGTTCGAGCAACGCGTCGAGTTCTTCTCGGTCCATTTCGACCTGGTTGGGGGCGTCCTTGACGAGCAACAACGTGGCGAATTCATGCGGACTCAGCATCGTTCTCTCCATGTCAGCAAATTGCGGACAGCCTTGCAGTCGACCGGTAGGTCGGGGCGGGGGTCCGCTAAAGATCAGGTCGGGAGGTACGGCTTACACGACAGGTTCACACAACCGACGCCGTGCGAAACTCGCAACGTACGCTGGGGAACTGGAGTTTAGGCGAGCACCGATGAAACGCCAACATGGTCCCCGTAAATTTTCCATTTGACAATTGGCCGCGCGATAGGCGGTCCGGCCCTGCAGCCAAATTCTTGATTTCACGCGAGGTTTTGCGTGCACCGCAGCATGGCGGAGAACGCCTGGAATTATCCGGCGATGTAGATTTGACAATTCGCGGCGTTCAGAGCCTCGGCCATGTCGGCGGGTGGGGCGGCGTCGGTGAACAGCGCGTCGATCTGCTCGAGATGTCCCTGGCGAACTAGCGCGGGACGGCCAAACTTGGAGTGATCGGCGGCGAGGAAAACGGTGCGCGCGTGCTCGATGATCGCCTCGGCGACACGCACTTCGCGCGTATCGAAATCGCGCAGCGTACCGTCCGTTTCGATGCTCGACGTGCCGATGATCGCGAAATCGACCTTGAACTGACGGATGAAGTCGATCGCCAGTTCCCCGACGATGCCCTTGTCCCACGGTCGCACGATGCCGCCCGTCACCAGCACTTCGCAGTCCGGGTAGCCGCTCATCATGCTCGCGACGTTCAGATTGTTCGTGATCACGCGCAAGCCGCGGTGGCGGTTCAGCGCGCGTGCCACTTCCTCGGTGGTCGTGCCGAGGTTGATGAACAGCGATGCCTGGTCCGGAATGTGAGTGGCCACCAGCGCCGCGATGCGTCGCTTCTCTTCATGGAACATGCGCTGGCGCGCGGTGTAGGAGACGTTCTCGGAACTGGTCGGCAGACTGGCGCCGCCGTGATAGCGGCGCAGCAGGTTCATATCGGCGAGCCAGTTGACGTCGCGGCGGATCGTCTGCGGGGTGACGTCGAAGTGGCTCGCGAGGTCGTCCACGGTCACGAAGCCGTCGCGTTGCACCCACTCCAGCAATTCCTGTTGCCGGGCGTTGAGAGTCAGGCGGGGGTCTCGTGTCATGTGTGGTGTGTCGTGGCTGTTGTGTCGGCGCGGTCCGTCGTCGTCATCGAGCGGCTGGCCGAAAGCCAGCCGTCGACGAACGCGGTTGCGGCTATTGTAAGACCATCGTGCCCCCTGTCCGCCAACTGGCGCAGTCCGCTGGAATTCGCCGCGAGCACTACGGATTTGCTCGATCCCCTCGTTCAGGCGCATTTCGCATTTATTCATTTAATAAATGAATTTGTTTTTTGGCGCGCTTCGCGATGCAATCCTGGGTTTCGCGATTTACCTGCTTTACAACCTTTCCCCTGATGTCCGGCGACTTTTTCGTGCCGGCCGCGCTTTCGAGAGTGTTCGACATGACTGGCTTCAGCAACTGGCAAAACCCTTATCCGACGCAACGTCTGCCCGTATTCGCACGCAATATCGTTTCGACCTCGCACCCGCTCGCCGCGCAGGCCGGGCTGCGCATGCTGTGGAAAGGCGGCAATGCCGTCGATGCGACCATCGCGGCCGCCGCCGCGATCACGGTGGTCGAGCCGGTGTCGTGCGGCCTGGGCGGCGACGCCTTCGCGCTCGTGTGGGACGGCAAGAAGCTGCATGGTCTGAACGCGTCGGGCGTAGCGCCGGCCGCGTGGAACGTCGATTACTTCAAGCGCAAATATGGCGAGGAAAACGGCCTCGCGCAGCAGCCGAAGCGCGGCTGGGATGCGGTCACCGTGCCGGGTGTGATCGCCGGCTGGGAAGCGCTGCACCAGAAGTTCGGCAAGCTGCCGTTCGCCGAGCTGATGGAGCCGGCCATCGAAATCGCCGAGCGCGGTCACGCGGTGGCGAGCATCGTCGCTTACAAGTGGGCAGCCGCGGTGCCGGAGCTGAAGGACCAGCCGGGCTTCGCGCAAACCTTCATGCCGCGCGGCCGCGCGCCCGAGGTCAGCGAGCTGGTGCGCTTCCCCGGTCACGCGAAGACGCTGCGCCTGCTCGCCGAGCAAGGCCCGCGCGCGTTCTACGAAGGCGAGATCGCGGAGCGGATTGCCGCGTTCGCGCGCGCAGGCGGCGGCGCGCTGAGCGCCGACGATCTGCGCAACTACCGCGCTGACTGGGTCGAGCCGATCGGCAAGGACTATCGCGGCTACACCGTGCACGAGATTCCGCCGAACGGCCAGGGCATCGCGGCGCTGGTTGCGCTCGGCATCCTGGAAAAGTTCGACGTGAAGTCGCTGAAGGTCGACAGCGTCGAGTCGCAGCATCTGCAGATCGAAGCGATGAAGCTCGCGTTTGCCGACGTGTATCGCTATGTCGCCGATCCGCGCTCGATGGAAGTCACGCCCGAGCAGATGCTCGACGACGCGTATCTGAGCTCACGCGCGAAGCTGATCGATCCGAAGCGCGCGACGCACTTCGACTTCGGCATGCCGAAGGCGGGCGGCACGATCTACATGTCGGCCGCGGACGAGAGCGGCATGATGGTCAGCTTCATCCAGTCGAACTACATGGGCTTCGGCTCGGGTGTCGTGGTGCCCGAGAGCGGCATCGCGCTGCAGAACCGCGGCTGCGGCTTCTCGATGGACCCGAAGTCGCCGAACGTCGTCGAGGGCGGCAAGCGGCCGTTCCACACGATCATTCCGGCGTTCCTCACGCAGCAGGTGAACGGCCAGCAGGAAGCGGTGATGAGTTTCGGCGTGATGGGCGGCGACATGCAGCCGCAAGGCCATCTGCAGACGGTGGTGCGCATGCTCGACTACGGACAGCAGCCGCAGGCCGCGTGCGATGCGCCGCGCTGGAAGGTCAACCGCGACTTCACGGTCGATATCGAGTCGACGCTCGATCCGAAGACCACCGAGGGCCTGCAGAAGCTCGGCCACACGATCAAGTCGGTCGACGATCCGTACATGGACTTCGGCTCCGGCCAGTTCATCTGGAAGCTCGCTCGCAACGAGCCGGAGCGCGGCTACGTAGCGGCCAGCGACAGCCGCCGCGACGGTCTGGCGGCCGGCTTCTAGGCCACGACGAGGCAACGCGCGGAGCTGAGGTCCACACCGGAGCTCAGCTCAGACACCCGGGCAACAGGCGACGAACGCGCGGCATTCCGTATGCCGCGCCAATGCGCGCCCACCAGCCGCCCCGCCGATGCAGGCGAAGCCGCGCCCGACACAGCTATCACGCAGCAGACACGCAGGAGACCATCATGAACACCCCCGCGTCGCATTCGACAAGCGCTTCGCCTCACGCCGCGCCGCTTTCGAAAGCGATGGTGCGGCGGATCGTTTTCTCGTCGTCGATTGGCAACGCGCTCGAGTGGTTCGACTTCCTGGTTTATGGCTACTTTGCGACGATCATCGCGAAACAGTTCTTCCCGATGCAGGACGAGTGGCTGTCGACGCTGCTCGCGATCGCCACCTTCGGCATCTCGTTCCTGATGCGCCCGCTCGGCGCGATCGTGCTCGGCGTGTACGGCGACCGCAAGGGCCGCAAAGCGGCGCTCACGCTCGCGATCGCGCTGATGATGGTCGGTACTTTCACGATGGCCGTGATGCCACCGTTTTCGACGATCGGTCTCGCGGCGCCGCTGCTGGTGCTGTTCGCGCGGCTCGTGCAGGGCTTCGCGGTCGGCGGCGAGTTCGGCAGCGCGACCGCGTTCATGGTCGAACACAGCGCGACGCGGCGCGGCTACTACGCGAGCTGGCAGTTCGCGAGCCAGGGTCTCGCGGCGATCACCGCGGCGGCCTTCGGTTCGCTGCTGACCGCGTGGCTGCCGGCCGAGCACCTGAACAGCTGGGGCTGGCGTGTGCCGTTCGTGTTCGGTCTGCTGGTCGGGCCGGTCGGCTACTACATTCGCTCGCATCTGGACGAGACACCCGAATTCCTCGCATTGCGTGAAGAGCGGGCGGCTAGCGAAGCGGCCGGCGAACACAAGGCCGTGAACGGATCGAAGGACGCGTCGTTCGCGAATCAGTGGGTCAACCTGCTGCTCGCGATCGGCATCGTTGCGCAGTCGACGGTCGGGGTGTACGTGCTGCAGCTCTACATGCCGCTCTACGCGGTCAAGCAGCTGCATATGGCGGCGGCCGCCTCGTTCGGCGTGGTCGTGCTGAACGGCGGCATGCAGTTCATCTTCTCACCGATCATGGGCGCGCTGTCCGATCGCATCGGCCGAATTCGTATCATGCTGAGCACGTCGATCCTGATGGGCCTGCTGATCTATCCGATGTTCGCATGGTTGCAGACACATCCGACGATTGGCTGGCTGCTCGTGCTGCAAGGCGTCGCCGGTATTTTCAAGGCCTCGTACTCGGGGCCGATGCCCGCGCTGATGTCGGAGATCTTCCCGACCCAGGTACGCTCGACTGGCCTTTCGATCGGTTACAGCATCGGCGTGACGATCTTCGGCGGCTTCGCGCCGACCATCGTCGAAACCTTCATTCATCTGACCGGCGACAAACTCGCGCCGAGTTATTACGTGCTGCTTGCGGCGGTGCTTTCGGGCGCATCGCTGATCATCGTTGCGCGGCGCATGCGTCGAGTGCGTCCCGTCTCGGGCGAGGTACAAGCTGCCTGAGGAAGAGCGGGCCGCCTGGGGGCGCCCGTGTCTCCAACCCGGCCGGACCTGGGTTGTGTCCGAAAAGCCAGCCTTTTGGGCTGGCTTTTTTTGCCTTGCGGACATCGTTTTTAATCCGCTGCAAGATTTCGACCATCTTGGAATCGGAACTGCGTCGTTGCGGCATGGTCTGTGCTGTGTGAACTGCATGGTCGGATATCTCCGGCTAACATGCAGGGTACAAGGGCCCAACTCTAATTCACGGCGTTGTATCCGGCACGGAGAACATCACGGCGAGCGCGGGGGCGGTTGCGAAGAACTCCACGGGTCGGTACAGCATGGGAGCAAGACACAATGCACACGGAGCTGAACCATGTCATGCCCTGGCGGATCGAGGACATCGATCTGACGCGCATCGACCGGCAGAAGGCCGCGGCCAACGAAGACCTGCTGCTGTTGCTGTGCGCGGCCTCGTTCATCGAAAGCGGCACTGATCTCTACACCAGCAATCTGAGTACATTTTTCAACGACGATCCGGAGGTCTCGGCCTGGCTCAACCACGAGTGGGAGCCCGAGGAAATGCAGCACGGCCGGGCGCTGCAGACCTATATCGCGTATGTATGGCCCGAGTTCGACTGGCACACCGCGTTCCGCAATTTCATGGGCGAGTATTCGCTGACGTGCTCGGTCGACGATTTCGAAAAGACCCGGGCGCTCGAGATGGTCGCGCGTTGCGTAGTCGAAACGGGTACCGCGACGCTGTATCGAGCGATCAACGAATGCTCGGATGAGCCGGTGCTCAAGCAGATCACCGACAACATCCGCACCGACGAAGTCCGTCATTACAAGCACTTTTTCAAGTACTTCAAGAAGTACAACCGGATCGAGGGCAACGGCCGGCTCGCGGTGCTCGGCGCGTTGATGCGTCGCGTGATGGAAATCAAGAACGAAGATTCAGAGATCGCATTGCGCCACGTGTTCGCGATTCGCTATCCGGAGCGCGTGCACGACTCCGCATATAACCGCGAGCGCGCGGCGCGTATCAATAAGCTGGTGCGGCGCAATCTGTCCGCCGACATGTGCGTGAAGATGCTGCTCAAGCCGCTCGATCTGCCGGCGCGCATTCAGCCGGGTGTGCATTATCCGCTCGCGAAGATCACGCAGCATGTGTTCTTTCGCTGAGCCTTGAAAGCGAAGCAAAGAGCAAAGCCCGCATCAGCCCGCATCAGCGGGCTTTGCTTTTTTCGAGGCATGATTGAGCTTTACCCCCCTCTTCGACTGGATCGATGGCATGAGCGATTCCTCCTCCGCATCACCGTCCGCGCGTCCGCTCGAACAGAATGTGTTCGACGAATGGCCGGCCAACGTGCGCGCGTTGTTCGACGGTTCGTCGCTTGCGGACAAGGTGGGCTTCACCGCCTCGCTGTTGAGCGTCGATGCGAACGGGCACGTGCGCACATCGCTGCTGAGCGTCGGCGAACTCTATGCACCCGACTCGCGCACGCTGTGCATTGCGCTATGGCCGCAGGCGCGCGCGACGGGCGCGATTGCGCAAAGCGGGCGCGCGGCGCTGAGCTTTGTATGCGATGCGGCGTTCTATCAGGTGCAATTGCGTATCGCGCCGCTGCCCGGTGTTGCGGGCGATGACAGCGGCCTCGTCTATCTGCTCGGCTCGATCGACACAGCGGAAGCGCAAAGCGCCCGTTATGCGCGCCTGACGGGCGGCATCACGTTCGAATTGCAGGGAGAGGGGAGTGCGGCGCTCGAGCGATGGGAACAGCAAATCGAGCATTTGAAGCGGGCTGCCGCCGCGAGCAGCCGTTAGTCTTCGAGCAGGGAAGCGCTAATGGCTGGTACGCACGCTGGCAGCCCTTAGGCCGAGCGGCGCTTAACGGCCGCGGTCGCCGTTGCGCGACGGTTGCGCGCCACGCGGCGCATCGTTGCGCTTCACGCCGCCGCCGAGCAACGCGCCCGGATTGCCGTTGGGCGAACGATTGCCTTGAGGCTTGCGCGGCGCGTGGTGCGCGGGAGCGCCATCATGCGCGGCGGCACGCGGCCGATCGTCGTGCCGCTGAGTATCGCGACGCGGCTGACCGCCATTGCCGGCCGGCTTCGCACCTTGCGGCCGCGGCGCGGGCTGAGCGTTCGACGCACGCTGTCCCGAACGCTGACCGGAGCCTTGAGCCGGCTTGGCCGATGCGCCACCACCAGCAGCGCCGTCACGACGCCCCGCGCCTTGTCCCTGGCGCTGCGAACGCCCGCCGCCACCCTGGCCGCGTCGCTGGATCGGCTCCGGCTTCGCGGTCGGATCCGGCTCGAAACCGGCGATCACTTCCTGCGGGACTGGACGCTTGATCAGCTTCTCGATGTCCTTCAGCAACTGCAGTTCATCGACGCACACGAGCGACACCGCCTCGCCCGTCGCGCCCGCGCGACCCGTGCGGCCGATGCGGTGCACGTAGTCTTCCGGCACGTTCGGCAGATCGAAGTTGACCACGTGCGGCAGCTGATCGATATCGATGCCGCGCGCCGCGATGTCGGTTGCCACCAGCACCTGCAGCGTGCCGTCCTTGAACTCGGCGAGCGCGCGCGTGCGGGCCGATTGGCTCTTGTTGCCGTGGATCGCGAGCGCGCTGATGCCGTCCTTCGTCAGCTGCTCGGCGAGGCGGTTCGCGCCGTGCTTGGTGCGCGTGAACACGAGCACCTGGAACCAGTTGTGCTGCCGGATCAGATGCGTGAGCAGCTCGCGCTTGCGGTCGCGATCGACCGGGTGAATCTTTTGCGCGACCGTTTCGGCCGTCGTGTTGCGGCGCGCGACTTCGATCAGCGCCGGTGAATCGAGCAGGCTGTCGGCGAGCGCCTTGATCTCATCGGAGAAGGTCGCCGAGAACAGCAGGTTCTGGCGCTTCGGCGGCAGCTTCGCGAGCACGCGCTTGATGTCGTGGATGAAACCCATGTCGAGCATGCGGTCGGCTTCGTCGAGTACGAGAATCTCGAGATGCGACAGGTCGATGGTCTTCTGCTGCATGTGATCGAGCAGACGGCCCGGCGTCGCGACGACGATGTCAACGCCGCGCTTGAGCGCATCGATCTGCGGATTGATGCCGACACCGCCGAACATCACGGTCGACTTCAGCTTCAGATACTTGCCGTACGCACGCACGCTTTCTTCGACCTGCGCGGCGAGTTCGCGCGTCGGCGTGAGGATCAGCGCGCGCACCACGCGCTTGCCGCCGGCGGCCGGCGCCATCGAATTCAGGCGCTGCAGGATCGGCAGCGTGAAGCCGGCGGTCTTGCCGGTGCCGGTTTGCGCGCCGGCGAGCAGATCGCCGCCGTTGAGCACGGCCGGGATCGCCTGAGTCTGGATCGGAGTCGGGCTGGTATAGCCGAGTTCATTGACAGCGCGGACCAGCGGTTCGGACAAGCCGAGGGAATCAAAAGACATAAAAGCTCTTTGCAATGCAGTTTCGCGAACGGCCCCGCTGAGCCCATAGGACCCCAACGCGGAAAAACCAGCGCGGCATCGACACGCCCGCATGGCGTGTGCGAGGCCGCAGCCCGGTTCCGTTCACGGAGAAATCGGCGGCACGCTCACAGATGTGCCGAATGTTTCAACGCGCTATGCAGACACGTCGACTGGCCTTAAGTTGCAATTCGTCGCCGTGGAACGTCACGCGACATAGCGCGCGACACTGACGAATTGACACAGACTGCCCGCCAGTACGAACAGGTGCCAGATACCATGTCCGTGGCGGATGCGCTCGTCGTTGATGAAGAAATAGATGCCGGCGCTGTAGATGACGCCGCCGGCCACGAGCCACGCGGTACCCGCGGCCGGCAATGCCTGCACCAGCGGGCGGACAGCTACGAGCGCGAGCCATCCCATCAACACATACAGCACCATCGACACGCTGCGGGTGCGTCGCCCGAGCGTGAGTTCCTGCACGATGCCGAGGGCAGCGAGCCCCCAGCTCACGCCGAATAGCGACCAGCCCCACGGTCCACGCAATGTGACGAGCGTGAACGGCGTGTAACTGCCGGCGATCAGCAGGTAGATCGCCGAATGATCGCATTTCTGCAGAATCGCCTTCAGTCGCGCATGGCTGACGCTGTGATACAGCGTCGAGATCGCATACAGCACGAACAGCATCGCACCATACACGCTGAAGCTGACGACCTTGTACGCGTCGCCGGCGAGCGCGCCCATCGTGACGAGCGCCGCCAGCCCCACCACCGACAGCACGGCGCCGACGAGATGGGTAATGCTGTTCAAACGCTCACCAAAGGGCACGACTCTTTCCTCCTGCACGGTCCACGAAGGCGACCACCAACACAAACAGGCCCACATGATACCGGTACTGAAAAAACGAAGGGCGCGGCCGCGAAACTCGCAGGCCGCGCCCAGGGTACGTCGAACCCTGCTTAGTCGAGCGGCGCCGAACGCAACTCGGCCACTTGCTGTGGCGACACGGCCGTACCGTGGTTGCCCCAGGACATACGGATGTACGTCACGACCGCTGCGACTTCCTGATTCGACAGAGACTGTGCGAACGGCGGCATGCCGTACGGATGCGGGTTCGCGTCCGTGCTCGGCGGATAACCGCCGTTCAGCACCATGCGGATCGGGTTGACCGCCGACGGCATCTGGATCGACTGGTTGTTCGCGAGCGGCGGGAATGCCGGCGGGCGGCCGAGACCATTGTCTTCGTGGCACTTCGCGCAGTTGTCAGCGTAGATCTTCTGACCTTGCTTCAGCAGTTCGCCGCCGAACTTTTCCGAGGTTTCGAGCTGCAGCGGTTCCGGTGCTTCGCTCTTCTGCGGAATCGTCTTCAGGTACGTCGCCATCGCGTTGATGTCTTCGGTCGACAGATACTGCAGGCTGTTGTGAACCACTTCGGCCATCGGACCGAACACCGCGCCGCGGGTCGACACGCCGGTCTTCAGCAGATCGGCGATGTCCCTCAGGTCCCAGTCGCCGAGGCCGGCTTCCTTGTTCGACGTCAGCGACGGCGCATACCAGTTCTGCAGCGGAATCAGACCGCCCGCGAACGCCGCCGAGCTGACCGGGCCGCCCATCGCGTTGATCGACGTATGGCACATGCCGCAGTGGCCGAGACCTTCGACCAGATACGCACCGCGGTTCCATTCGACCGACTTGGTCGGGTCCGGCTTGAACTCGCCTTCACGGAAGAACAGCGTGCGCCAGCCGATCAGCATGTTGCGCTGGTTGAACGGGAATTTCAGTTCGTGCGGACGGCTCGGGACGTTGACCGGCGCGACGGAGCGCAGGTACGCGTAGATCGCGTCGGAGTCGGCGCGCGTGACCTTCGTGTAGCTCGTGAACGGGAAGCCCGGATAGAGCAGGCTGCCATCTTTCGAGCGGCCGGTGTGCATCGCGCGATAGAAGTCGTCCTGGGTCCACTTGCCGATGCCGTACTGGTCGTCAGGCGTGATGTTCGGCGTGAACATCGTGCCGAATGGCGTGGCCATCGGCAGGCCGCCCGCGAACGGCTGGCCGCCGCGCACGGTGTGGCAGGCGATACAGTCGCCCGCGCGGGCGAGATACTCGCCCTTCTTGATCAGGTCGGCCTGGTCCGCGGGCGTTGCCGCGACGGCCGCGCCGCTGCTATGCAGATGGTCGCCGCCCGACCACAGGACGGGAACGAGTGCGGCGGCCGCGACCACGACGACTGCAGAGAGGGCGAACAAAGACTTGCGTTTCATTTGAATGTCTCTCCCGGCGCCTTATTGCGGTTCGCTGCCGCAGGCAAGCGGAGTCTTCAAGGAGCGGGCCGGAGCCGGCACGGGGTTTTGCGGAGCCTGCTGCGTGGCAAGCCAGGCCGCGACGGCGTTCACGTCTTCGTCGCTAAGGCGCGTGGCGATGGTGTGCATGCAGTCCGGTGCGATCGCACGACGCGTGCCCGAACGCCATGAGCCGAGCTGCGCGCTGATGTAGTCGGCGTGCAGGCCCACGAGACCCGGGATCGCCGGTTCCATACCGGTCAGCGCCTTGCCGTGGCAGGCCGCGCAAGCGGGCACCTGCTTGTTCGCATCACCATGCAGCACGATCTGCTCACCGCGCGCGAGCGTGGTGGCCGAGACCGTCGGCCTGGCCGGCGTCGGATACGGCGGACGCTGCTGCGAGAAGAAGTTGGCGATCTGATGCAGGTAGTCGTCGGAGAGATACGTGACGAGGTAGTTCATCGGCGGGTACTTGCGGCGCCCTTCACGGAAGTTCTGCAACTGATTGAACAGATATCCCGCCGGCTTGCCCGCGAGACGCGGGAAGTAGTCATTGTCGGTGCCTTGCCCATGCGAGCCGTGGCAAGCCGTGCAGCCTTGCACGCGCGCTTCCATCGTGTCGGGGGCCTTCGGTTGAGTCTGCGCTTTCGCAGCGCTATAGACACCCGCGGAGCCGATCAGCAGAAGGGCAAGCAACGGGCGGAAGAGGCGTCTTGAAGACACGCGTAACTCCATCAGAATCGGGGACCTGACCGAACTTCGGGCGGCTCGGTGTGAAGGACAGCCGTCGCTGCGGCGACGCAGCATTCTATCATCGAAGGGTGATGGTGCCTATTTGCCGCATTAGATGCGGTTCCAGGTGTGACCGCCATGCGACAGTGTGTCGCGTTTGCCAGTTTCGGACTTCAGTTGCGTCGTGCGTCGTGATCAATATCGTTGTCTCATCAAGCAAGGTTGAACCGATCCCCGTGCGCGCCATCGAAGCGTACACTTCCGGGCTCGCCGGCCGTCGTGCAGACGATGCGCGTCGTCGGCCCGGCTCTGTTTCGTTCGTTCTCATCCGCTATCGGCCCCACATGAAGCTATTCGATTTCTCCTCATCGACGCTGCGAGCGTTGATGTCCGGCGCGGTGGCGCTGGCCATGTCATCCACCGCGTTCGCGCATGCGCATCTGATCTCGAGCGTGCCGGCCGCGAACGCCGAGGCCGTCGCGCCGGCCGACGTGACCATCCATTTCACCGAGCCGCTCGAGCCTGCGTTCAGCAAGATCACACTCGCCGATACAAGCGGCAAGCCTGCGACTTCGACCGCGTCGACGGTCGATAGCGCGGACGCCCGCGAGATGCACCTCGCGCTGCCTCAGCTGACGAGCGGCCGCTATTCGGTGCACTGGGTCGCGGTGGCCACCGATGGCCATCGTACGCAAGGCGACTTCGCGTTCAACGTCAAATGAACTTCGACGGACTGTGGATCGGGCAGGTCGCAATGGCCGCGCTCATGAACGTCGCGTTCGGCTTCGCCGTTGGCTCGGCGCTACTCGGCGCATGGCTCGCGAAGGACGGGCAGCAAGGCACTTCACCGGCGCGGCCCGGCTGGATGCGCGCACATCGCTCGATGCTCGCGGCCACCATCGTGCTGGTGCTCGCGGATCTCGGCTGGCTGCTGTATCAGGCGGCGTCGATGAGCGGCGTAGCGTTGCCCGCGGCATTCGGCATGGTGCCGACGGTGCTGACGCAAACGCATGTCGGCTATGGTTGGAGCGTCGCGTTCGGCGGCGCACTGGTGCTGCTCGGCACCGCGCTGAGCCACGGCACGGGCATGCTGCGTAACACGCTGCTGTGGCTCGCGGTGCTCGCGATTTCGGCGGGCAAGGCGTCGCTCGGTCATGCGGCCGATGCCGGCGTCGTATCGGCCGCGATCGGCATGCAGACGCTGCACGTGCTCGCGACGAGCGTATGGGGCGGTGTCGCGATGGCCGCGGGCTTCGCGGTGCTGCCGGCGCTCGGCGCATCGACCGCGCGCGGCATGCTGATTCGCACGGCGACCCAGGTGTCGAACGTCTCGCTCGTCGCGGTCGCGTTGGTGTTGCTGTCGGGCGTCTTCAATGCGGTGCGCGGCTCGGGCGGGTCGTTCGAAGCGATTCAGGCGAGCACGTGGGGACACGTGCTGACGTTGAAGCTCGTGCTGGTCGCGCTCGCGCTGGTGCTCGGCGCGCTGAACCGCACGTCGGCGCTGCCGCGCCTGCGTCGCACCGCGTCGACGATGGATGCGCATACCTTCGTCAACGTGATGTATCTGGAAGCGCTCGTGATGATCGGCGTGTTCGTCGTCGCGGCCGCGTTGTCGCACACCGTGCCGGCGTTCGCTGCGCTCGGCTGAACGCGCGGCGCGCCGCATAAAAAAGCGCCGCACTGCAAAGCACGTGCGGCGCAATACACACGGTCGCCTGGCTGTTGCCAGCGCACCCGCTACTACTCTTCAGGCAAGCAGCGCGTCGTCGCGCGCGCGTTCCAGCAATGCAGGCGTCAGTCGCATCACGCGGTCCGGCTCGCTGCGCGCTTACTCGAGGCCGAGGCGATGACCGAGAATCGGCGCGCAGAACAACGCGATCGCGCAGCCCGCGGCCTTCCCTTCGAGTTCGGCGCCGGCAGCGTGCGTGCCGACCATCTGCGTGAGCAGATCGAAAACCTGCGGCAGGCAGTACGGCACTGCCGCGGCGATAAAGAATTTCCCGACCACCGCGATGCTCCATCCGCGCTCGTAGGCGACCATCGCGCCGATGATGCGCAGCACGCCGAAGACGACCAGCGCACCGACCGCCGCCTGTTCGCGGATCAGATAGTCAGGAAGGAATTCGCCCATGGTGTTCCCCGCGGCATGCGTTGTCGGCATGCATTTCAGCAAGGAGCAGACCATGTGTCTGTCCGGTACCGAACAAACGTCGCGAGAGCCGGGCGGGATAAGGATGTGCGGGGATCGAGGCAGGGAGGGGCGGCCCGCGCGTCACATAGCCGGAACGCGCGGGCGCAATGGCCCGCGAGTCACCATTCGGCCACGCTGCCGTCCGTGTGACGCCACACCGGATTGCGCCAGCGATGACCAACCTTCGCCATCTCGCGCACCTTTTCTTCGTTGACCTCGATGCCGAGGCCCGGGCCTTGCGGGATCGACACGAAGCCGTCTTCATACTTGAAGACTTCCGGGTTCTTGATGTAATCGAGCAGGTCGTTGCCCTGGTTGTAATGGATGCCGAGGCTCTGTTCCTGGATGAACGCGTTGTAGCTGACCGCGTCGATCTGCAGGCAGGTCGCGAGCGCGATCGGGCCGAGCGGACAATGCAGCGCAAGCGCGACATCGTAGGCTTCGGCCATCGCGGCGATCTTGCGGCACTCGGTGATGCCACCTGCGTGCGAAGCGTCCGGCTGGATGATGTCGACGTAGCCGCCCGACAGGATGTGCTTGAAGTCCCAGCGCGAATACAGACGCTCGCCGAGCGCGATCGGGGTATTGGTCTGATTGACGATGTCGCGCAGCGCCTCGGCGTTCTCCGACAGCACTGGCTCCTCGATGAACAGCAGCTTGTACGGATCGAGTTCCTTGGCGAGCACCTTCGCCATCGGCTTGTGCACGCGGCCGTGGAAGTCCACGCCGATGCCGATGTTCGCCCCGACCGCCTCGCGCACCGCCGCGACGTTGTTGATCACGCCTTGGACTTTGTCGAAGGTGTCGATGATCTGCAGTTCTTCCGAGCCGTTCATCTTGACGGCCTTGAAGCCGCGCTCGACCACCGCGCGCGCGTTGTTCGCGACATCGCTGGGGCGGTCACCGCCGATCCACGAGTACACCTTGATCTTGTCGCGCACCTGGCCGCCGAGCAGCGCATGCACCGGCACGCCATGATGCTTGCCCTTGATGTCCCACAGTGCCTGATCGACGCCGGCGATCGCGCTCATCGTGATCGGGCCGCCGCGATAGAAGCCCGCGCGGTACATCACCTGCCAGTGATCCTCGATCAGCAGCGGGTCCTTGCCGATCAGATAATCGGAGAGTTCCTCGACGGCCGCGGCGACCGTATGCGCGCGGCCTTCCACCACCGGCTCGCCCCAACCGACGATGCCCTCATCGGTCTCGATCTTGAGGAAGCACCAGCGCGGCGGGACGACGAAGGTTTCGAGCTTGGTGATTTTCATGGTGTGTGTCTCCTGACGATCGGCCGGAACGCAAAGAATTTTGGGAATTCCATGCTACAACAAAAGTGCATTTAAATACTATTAATAGTACTATTTGCCACATAGTGGTGAGATTTGGAATACTTGTTGCCGCGTTGCGCGACGAGACCACCACCCGCGAGGAGAAAACCATTCCGCACGATCTGCATGGACGAGTCACCCAACTGCTCGCGACCGCGATTCTGCGCGGCGACTATGCGCCGAAGTCGATCCTGCCTCGCGAAGCCGAGTTAATGGAGACGTTCGGCGTGAGCCGCACGGTGTTGCGCGAGGCGCTGCGCACGCTGACGTCGAAAGGGCTGATCGAATCGCGGCCGCGCGTGGGTACGCGGGTGCGGGTCAAGTCCGCGTGGAATCTGCTCGATGCCGATCTGCTCGACTGGTATTCGCGCGTCGCCGAGCCGATGGCGTTTGCGCTCAAACTGCAGGAAATGCGCGAGATGATCGAGCCTTACGCGGCCGGCCTTGCAGCCACCGCGTGCACCGATGACACGTTGGGCGCGCTTGCGGCCGCCCATGCCGCGATGGTGGCGGCGCGTAACGTCGATGAGTGGGTGCGTGCGGATCTGCAGTTCCATCTGAGCGTGCTGACCGCGTGCAGCAACGAATTGCTGATTCCGCTTGGCGCGCTGATCGAGCGCACGCTCGAGGCACAGTTGCGGCTCAATGCGAAACGCGCCGATGTGTTCAACGCGTCGCTCGCCGAGCACACGGCGGTGTACGACGCCATCCGCGCGCGCGATGCCGCCGCGGCGTACGCGGCGATGTCGTCATTGCTTGGCGTGACGCGCGGGCGAATCGAAGGCTGAGACGGACGGCGCCGCGCTCGATCTCAATCCATCGCCGCATGCGCGGCCGACGCATCCAGCGCTTTATGCGACGGCCGGATCAGCAGCAATAGCGGGATGACCAGCAGCGTTGCCACGAACATCAGCTTGAAGTCGTTCAGATACGCGACCATCGCCGCCTGCTGCGTGATCGACGCGTTCAGTGCCGCGATGTCGTAGCGCGAGCCGCCGTCGAGCATCGACTGCAGCGCCGGATTGAACGCGGTCACGTTCGCGGCGAGGTCCGCGTGCGAGATTTGCGTGTTGCGCGTCATCAGCGTCTGGACGATCGAAATGCCGATACTGCTGCCGATATTGCGCATCAAGCTATAAGTCGCGGTGCCGTCCGCGCGCAACTCCGGCGACAGCGTCGAGAACGTCAGTGCAGACAGCGGCACGAACACGAGACCGAGCCCGAAGCCTTGGATTACGCCTGGCCACACGATGTTCGACTCCGACAGCACGATCGTGTAATGCATCATCTGCCACAGCGCGAACGCCGAGATCAGGAAGCCGCAGAGCAATAGCAGCCGCGCATCGACGCGCTTGAGCAGCCGGCCGGCGATCAGCATCGCGACCATCGTGCCGGCGCCGCTCGGCGCGGTGACGAGGCCGGTGGTCGCGACCGGATAACCCATCAGGTTTTGCAGCATCGGCGGCAGCAGCGCGCGGGTCGCGTACATCACCGCGCCGATCACGAAGATGAAGAACGTGCCGGTCGCAAAGTTCGGGTCCTTCAGCAACTTGTACTTGAAAAACGAGCGCTCGCCGACGGTCGCCGTGTGGACGAGGAAAAACGCGAAGCTGATCGCCGCGACCAGCGCCTCGATCACGATCTCGGTCGATGAAAACCAGTCGAGCTGCTCGCCGCGATCGAGCATCGCCTGCAATGCGCCGATCGCGAGGCCGAGCGTGATGAAGCCGAACGCGTCGAACTTCACGTCGTGCTTGGGCTCGCGCTTCGGCAGGAAGGTCGCGACGCCGAACAGCGCGAACGCGCCGATCGGCACGTTGATGAAGAACACCCAGCGCCAGTTGTAGCTATCGGTGAGCCAGCCGCCGAGCGTCGGCCCGAGAATCGGTCCAACCATCACGCCCATGCCCCATACGGCCATCGCCTGGCCCTGCTTTTCACGCGGGTTGATGTCGAGCAGGATCGATTGCGAAAGCGGCACCAGCGACGCGCCGAAGATCCCTTGCAGCAAACGCGACACGACGATCTGCGGCAGCGTCTCGGAGAGTCCACACAACGCGGACGCCACCGTGAAGCCGCCGATCGCGATCAGCAGCAGCCGCCTGACGCTGAGGCGGTCCGCCAGCCAGCCGGTGAGCGGCGTGGCGATCGCGGCAGCGACGATATAGGAAGTCAGCACCCATGTGATCTCGTCCTGCGACGCGGACAGCGTGCCTTGCATATGCGGCAGCGCCACGTTTGCGATCGTGCTGTCGAGCGTCTGGATCAGCGTCGCGAGCATGATCGAGATCGTGATCATCGGCCGGTTGAGCAGCTCAGTGGCGCTCGCCGGCGTGGAGGCGGAAGACATGAAAGGTGGGGAGGGTCGATATCGTAAGCATGCTTAGTATATCGTCAATGTGTGTTTGCGCGATCGGGAGTTGTGCTGAAGCTGGAACGCATGCGCAGGCGCAAGCGCGCTGTAAGCCGAAGTGCTTCCGTATAATCCGCGCATGAAAACCCAATTCGAAGAGCGCTTCGGCTTTCTGATCTACGACGTCGGCCGGCTGGCGGGCAAGCGTTTCGACGATCATGCGAAGTCGTCGGTCGACCTGACTCGCGCGCAATGTCGCGTGCTCGCCTATCTCGGCCATTACGGCGAGATCAATCAGGCCCGGCTCGCGGATCTGCTGGAGGTCGCGCCGATCTCGGCGGGCCGGCTGCTCGACCGGATGGAGGAGGGCGGCTGGATCGAGCGGACCGCGAATCCGCAGGATCGCCGCGAGCGCCAGGTGCGCATGACGCCGAAGGCCGAGCGCACGCTCGGCAAGGCGCGCAAGGTCGGCGACGAGGTCGCGCTCGAAGCGCTCGATGGTTTCAGCGATGAAGAAGCGGCGCAGTTGATCGCGCTGCTCCAGCGCGTGCGCGGCAACTTGAGCCGGCTGGTGGATCGCTGAAGCGTCGCGGTGTTGGCGAGACGCTGAAGTCTTTCGCGCGAGCCCGAGCGACGCTGGCACGCGCTTCAAATCACGTTATTTGGATTCCGACGCTGGGGCGCCGCCGCTCGGCGGTACCAGCTCGTAACAGCCCGCCGCCGCCGTTTTCGCTTTTGCTTCCGGTTGCTGCGCATCGATGCATTTGAACGCGCTCTGATCGCGCTGCACGAAGATCGTGTCGGCCGGCCCGTTGTTGACCACGGCGACGATCTTGTAGCCGTCCTGCAGAAGCGTCGCGAGCATGGTCGAGCTGGCGCGCCATTGACTGTCGGAAGTGCTCGGCGTTTGGGCCTGTGCGGTGAGGACGGCGGTCGTGCCGGCGAGCGTGAGCGCAGCGGTGGTTGCGGCAAGCGCGACGGTGCGGAACGTCATTAAGGAACCTCCTCGAAGTTGCGACGGAATTGCGGAAGGAAGCCTGCCAGGTTCTGCATCGTGGACGCGCGTTGAACCTCCGGAGAGAACTTGCCAGACTTTCTCGGGGCGCTATTCTCTCAAGAGACGGAGCTGCCAACGAAACCCGCGGCGCTTCACTGCCCATACTCTGCGACGCTGCTGCTCGTCGTTCGTTCCATCGATCGCGATGAACGAGCCGAACCCAGCGCTGGGCATTTCCCACACTTCATCAGCAATTCTTGCGCCGCCGTCGATCACGCGCCACACGGGTATCCGACTCAGCCATGCCATAAGATGTAGCGGTCGTAGCGAACTGCGCTAGCGCTCGCATGCGCCGTGCCGTTTCGACCTGTTATTTGATGCCATCTATCGAATGCGAAACGAACCGCAAGTCAATGCCGTCCGGCAGATTCCACGCAGCGTGTGGGTTCTAGGATGTGTGAGTCTTTTCATGGACATCTCATCCGAAATCATCCACAGCCTGCTGCCGATGTTTCTGTTGGCGAGCCTTGGCGCCGGGGCCGGCGCGATTGGGCTCATCGAAGGCGTCGCGGAGGCCACGGCCCAAATCGTCAAGGTGTTTTCGGGAACGCTAAGCGACTACCTCGGCAACCGAAAGTGGCTCGCCGTAGCCGGGTATGCGCTCGGCGCGATGAGCAAGCCGCTTTTTGCCATTGCGTCGTCGGTGGGAGTCGTGGTGACGGCGCGCGTCATCGACCGTGTCGGCAAGGGCATTCGTGGTGCGCCTCGCGATGCGCTCATTGCAGATGTCACGCCGCAGCACCTGCGTGGCGCGGCCTTCGGCCTGCGCCAATCGCTCGATACGGTCGGTGCGTTTCTCGGACCGCTGCTGGCGGTTCTCATCATGCTGATCTGGGCAGACAATTTTCGGCTTGCGTTCTGGCTTGCCGTCATTCCCGGGGTGCTCGCGGTCGCGCTGTTGACGTTCGGTATCACCGAGCCTGAGCACGAGCCTCCTGCCCAAAGAAGCAACCCTGTGCGGTGGCAGAGTCTCAGGGACCTTGGTTTGGACTACTGGTGGGTCGTAGGGATAGGGGCTGTGTTCGCGTTGGCGCGATTCAGCGAGGCTTTTCTGGTTCTTCGTGCGATGAGCAGCGGCGTACCGATTGCGCTCGTTCCGCTGGTCATGGTGGTAATGAATGTGGTCTACGCGCTGTCCGCTTATCCATTCGGAAAGCTCGCGGACACGATGCGTCATACGCGGCTGCTGATCGGTGGTCTGGTCGTGTTGATCGGCGCCGACCTCGTGCTGGCACACGGCAGCCACTGGAGCATGGTCGTCGTCGGGGTAGCGCTTTGGGGGCTGCACATGGGGATGACGCAAGGCCTGCTCGCCACGATGGTCGCGCACACGGCGCCAGCGCATTTGCGTGGGACTGCGTTTGGTTTCTTCAATCTGCTGAGCGGCATCGTGACGCTGGTTTCGAGCGTTATCGCAGGTCAGTTGTGGGAACGTGTGGGTGCAGCCATGACGTTTTATGCGGGTGCGGCCTTCGGGCTGATGACCGTCGTGGCGCTTCTCTTTCACCCGACACCGGCCGGATCGGGTAACGACCTGAGTTGACGTGGCAGCGGTGAAAAACAAAAAAGCCGCTGTCCTTGTGGGACAGCGGCTTTTTCTTGAAGCTGGTGGCGAATCAGGGACTCGAACCCCGGACCTGCGGATTATGATTCCGTCGCTCTAACCGACTGAGCTAATTCGCCGAAAGAAGCGAGATTATGCTGGGACAACCGGAGGCTGTCAACCCCCGGCGCACAAGTTTTTCAGATAGCCCAGACTGGCGGTCCGCTCAATCTTTTGCGTAGATATCCGAGTCCTTGGTCTCGCGCACGAACAGCATGCCGATCACGAAGGTGATCGCCGCGATGATGATTGGATACCAGAGCCCCGAGTAGATGTTGCCCCGCGCCGCGACGATCGCGAACGCGGTCGCCGGCAGGAAGCCGCCGAACCAGCCATTGCCGATGTGATACGGCAGCGACATCGACGTATAACGGATGCGCGTCGGGAACATCTCGACCAGCATCGCCGCGATCGGACCGTAGACCATCGTTACGTAGATCACGAGGATCGTCAGGACCACGATGCTCATCGGCCAGTTGATCTGAGCCGGATCGGCCTTCGGCGGGTAGCCGGCGGCCTTCAGCGTCGCGGCGAGCGTCTTCTCGAAGGCCTTGGCTTGCTCCTTCGCATCCGGGGCGCGGCCGTCGAACGTGTTGACGACCGTATCACCCACGCGGATCTGCGCGATCGTGCCGGCCGGCGCCGCGACGTTGTCGTAGTTCAGGCCGGCTCGCGACAGCGCGCCCTTCGCGATATCGCACGAGGTCACGAACTTAGCCGTGCCCACCGGGTTGAACTGGAACGAGCACTCGCCCGGATCGGCGATCACGACGATCGGCGACTTCGCGGTCGCGGCTTCGAGCGCCGGGTTCGTGTAGTGCGTGAGCGCCTTGAACAGCGGGAAGTAGGTCAGCGCGGCGATCAGCAGACCGGCCATGATGATCGGCTTGCGGCCGATCCGATCCGACAGCGAGCCGAAGAACAGGAAGAACGGCGTGCCGATCAGCAGCGCGAGCGCGATCATGATGTTGGCACTCGTGCCGTCGACCTTCAGCGTCTGTGTGAGGAAGAACAGCGTGTAGAACTGGCCCGTGTACCACACGACAGCCTGGCCGGCCGTCAGGCCGAGCAGCGCGAGAATCACGACCTTCAGGTTCTTCCACTGGCCGAACGCTTCGGAGAGCGGCGCCTTCGAGGTCTTGCCCTCGGCCTTGATGCGCGCGAACACCGGCGACTCATGCAGTTGCAGGCGAATCCACACCGACACCGCGAGCAGCAGGATCGACACGACGAACGGAATGCGCCAGCCCCAGGCGCCGAACGAGTCTTCGCCCATGAAAGTGCGCACGCCGAGGATCACGAGCAGCGACAGGAACAGGCCGAGCGTCGCGGTGGTCTGGATCCACGCGGTGTAGAAGCCGCGGCGGTTCGCCGGCGCGTGTTCGGCCACGTAGGTCGCGGCGCCGCCGTACTCGCCGCCGAGCGCGAGACCCTGCAGCAAACGCATCGCGATGAAGATCACCGGCGAAGCGATGCCGATCGCGGCATAGCCCGGCAGGAAGCCGACGAGGAACGTCGACAGGCCCATGATGATGATCGTGATCAGGAACGTGTACTTGCGCCCGACCATGTCGCCGAGCCGCCCGAATACGATCGCGCCGAACGGCCGCACCGCGAAGCCCGCGGCGAAGCTGAGCAGAGTGAAAATGAACGCCGCGGTCGGATTGACGCCGGAAAAGAAGCTCTTGCTGATGAAGGCCGCAAGCGAGCCGGCCAGATAAAAGTCGTACCACTCGAAAACCGTACCCAGCGACGATGCGAAGATCACCCGCTTCTCATCGCGCGTCATCGGCGCGTGCGAGAGTTGCCCGCCAACGGTAGCCATATGTCGTCTCCAATATTGATATACACACGGATCGCCAGCGCAGGCGTCCCCGTGCAACCGATTATTGGAGTGGAAACTTACGGCGTTCTGACTCGACGCCAAAACCTGGGGTAGTCCGGTAAGCCGGCGAACAGGCAATCAATTTCGGTCAATGTGCGGCGATATTTGCGCGATCCGCACTGAAATATCTCAAAAACTCGCAGACGATCAAGCTGACAATGCGGCCGTGTTAGGGTAAGTCCCGCCCCCGTTCGAGCACCTGCAAGCTGACACGCACCAGCGTGCCGGCGAGCCGCGGCGACTCCTGGTAGACGTTGTCGTCGATGGCGAGTTCGCCGCCGTGCATCGCCGCGATCTCGCGCACGATCGCGAGACCGAGGCCGCTGCCGTCGCCCTCGCGGCCCAGAATCCGGTAGAAGCGCTCGACCACGCGCGAGCGCTCGCTGGCCGGAATGCCGAGCCCGGTGTCCTCGACTTCCAGATGCACGAGCCGCGCCGGGGCGTCGTGGCGCACGCGCACGGTGATGCGGCCGCCCGCCGGCGTATACCGGATCGCGTTGTCGATCAGATTCGACAGCATTTCGCGCAGCATCACCGGATTGCCAGCGACTTCGACCGGCTCGTCGGGTGCTTCGTAGCCGAGGTCCATCTGCTTCGCGAGCGCGGCCTGCACCCATTCGCGCACCGCGCTGCGGGCGAGTTCGCCGAGTTCGACCGGCGTGAAGATCTGCCCCGACCGACGGTTCTCCGCGCGCGCGAGCGCGAGCAGCTGTGTGACGAGCCGCGCGGCGTGCTCGGAACTGGTCGCGATCTGTTCGAGCGAGCGATGCACCTCGGCCGACGCGTTCTGGCGCAGCGCAAGCTCGGCCTGCGTGCGCAGGCCGGCGAGCGGCGTTTTCATCTGATGCGCGGCGTCGGCGATGAAGCGCTTTTGCAGCTCCATGTTCTGTTCGAGGCGCGTGAGCAGATCGTTGAACGACGTGACGAGCGGCTCGATTTCCGGCGGCGCGCGGCGCGCTTCGAGCGGCGACAGATCGTCCGGCCGGCGCGCGCGGATATGCGCCTGCAGCGCATGCAGCGGTTCCAGCCCGCGCGACAGCCCGAACCACACGAGCAGGATCGCGAGCGGCAGAATCACGAACTGCGGCAGGATCACGCCCTTGATGATGTCGTTGGCGAGCTGGCTGCGCTTGTCGAGCGTTTCGGCGACCTGCACCAGCACGGGCTGCGCGCCCGGCGTCTGCGGAAACTCGACGGTCGTATACGCGACGCGGATGTCATTGCCGCGCAGCACGTCGTCGCGGAATTCGACGAGGCCCGGTGGCGGGCGGTCCTCCTCGTGCGGCAGCGGCATGTCGCGCTCGCCGGCCACCAGCTCGCCGCGCGTGCCGAGCACCTGAAAGAACACGCTGTCGACGTTGTCGGCGCGCAGGAAATCGCGCGTCGACTCGGGCAGCGACAGCTCCGCGACGCCGTTGACCGGATGGATCTGGCGCGCGAGCACATAGGCGTCGGTTTCGAGCGCGCGGTCGAACGGGCCGTTCGCGATCGACTTCGCGACCAGATAGGTGACCGCGAGGCTCATCGGCCACAGCAGCAGCAGCGGCGCGAGCATCCAGTCGAGAATCTCGCCGAACAGGGAGCGCGGACGCGCTTCGGCGGCGGCTTCGGTTTCGTCGGGCGGGGCGAACGGGTTGGCGTAGCGCGCGTCGCGCGCCTCGTCGAGGTCCGCCGCGTGCGCCGTGGCGCGATCAGCGCGTGCGGACATCGCTGGCCTCTATTTGTAGTGATGGCTCGCCGGCATCGCGGCAGACGACGGCGCGGTGGATGGTGGTGCCGCTTGTGCCGCTTGTGCCGTTTGCGGCTCGGAGCCGGCAGCGGCGGCGGGCGTGTTCGCATTCGCCGGCGGCGCCGCTTTTTCGAGGCAGTAGCCGAGCCCGCGCACGGTGATGATGCGCACGCCGCTCGGCTCGATCTTCTTGCGCAGCCGGTGCACGTAGACTTCGATCGCGTTGTTGCTGACTTCCTCGCCCCATTCGCAAAGATGGTCGACCAGCTGCTCTTTCGAGACCAGCCGGCCGATCCGTTGCAGCAGCACTTCGAGCAGACCGAGCTCGCGCGCGGACAGATCGATCACCTGGTCGTTGACATAGGCGATGCGGCCCACCTGATCGAACGACAGTGAGCCATGCCGCACGACGGTCGGGCCACCGCCGGCACCGCGCCGCGTCAGCGCGCGCACGCGGGCTTCGAGTTCGTTCAGCGCGAAGGGCTTGGCCATGTAATCGTCGGCGCCGAGGTCGAGGCCTTTGACGCGTTCGTCCACACTGTCTGCGGCGGTCAGGATCAGCACAGGCAGGTTCGAATTGCGCGCGCGCAGGCGGCGCAGCACCTCGAGCCCGGACATGCGCGGCAGGCCCAGATCGAGGATCAATAGGTCGAACGTCTGCATTGACAACGCGGTATCGGCTTCTACGCCGCTTTTGACGTGATCGACCGCATAGGCCGATTGGCGGAGTGATCGAACCAGACCGTCCGCGAGTATGCTGTCGTCTTCGGCAATCAGAATTCGCATGGTGCGCCAGCCTGGCTTTGCCGGCACCGTGGGGCTTGCCCCGGCGCGCAGCGGTCTCCGAACATTATTGTGGGTAGTGGGGGTGACGCGACAGTAAAAATGCGCGTTCGCATCATAATCGCGCTTGCCAAAACCACTGTTTTTTTATACAGTGTCTGCGTTTCGTGTGATGTCCTGCAGGCTCCGCTCAATTCGAGTGAAACCACGGGTGCACACCTGCCTCAGACGCCGTTCATCATAGCAAAGGACGATTCATGGAAGAAAGCAAGAAAGGCTCGGCTGGACTGACTGCTGAAAAGAGCAAGGCTCTCGCCGCCGCGCTCGCGCAGATCGAAAAGCAGTTCGGCAAAGGGTCGGTCATGCGGCTCGGCGCAGGTGAGGCAGTCGAAGACATCCAGGTGGTCTCCACCGGATCGCTCGGCCTCGACATCGCACTGGGCGTCGGCGGTTTGCCGCGCGGCCGCGTGGTCGAAATCTACGGTCCGGAATCGTCCGGTAAAACCACGCTGACGCTTCAGGTCATCGCCGAAATGCAGAAGCTCGGCGGCACCGCGGCGTTCATCGACGCGGAACACGCGCTGGACATTCAATACGCGGGCAAGCTCGGCGTGAACGTCGCCGACCTGCTGGTCTCGCAGCCGGACACCGGCGAGCAGGCGCTCGAAATCGCCGACGCGTTGGTGCGCTCGGGCTCGATCGACATGATCGTGATCGACTCGGTGGCGGCGCTGGTGCCGAAGGCGGAAATCGAAGGCGAAATGGGCGACTCGCTGCCGGGTCTGCAGGCGCGTCTGATGTCGCAGGCACTGCGCAAGCTGACCGGCACGATCAAGCGCACGAACTGCCTCGTGATCTTCATCAACCAGATCCGCATGAAGATCGGCGTGATGTTCGGCAACCCGGAAACCACCACGGGCGGTAATGCGCTGAAGTTCTACGCGTCGGTGCGTCTGGACATCCGCCGCATCGGTTCGATCAAGAAGAACGACGAAGTGATCGGCAACGAAACGCGCGTGAAGGTCGTCAAGAACAAGGTGTCGCCGCCGTTCCGCGAAGCGATCTTCGACATCCTGTACGGCGAGGGCATCTCGCGTCAGGGCGAAATCATCGACCTCGGCGTGCAGGCGAAGATCGTCGACAAGGCTGGCGCATGGTACAGCTACAACGGCGAGCGGATCGGTCAGGGCAAGGACAACGCGCGTGAATTCCTGCGCGAAAATCCGGACATCGCTCGCGAAATCGAAAACCGTATCCGCGAATCGCTGGGCGTCACCGCGATGGCGGACGCCGTGACTGGCGCGGGCGCTGAAGTCGCGGACGAAGAAGAGTAAGCATCACGTGATACGCAAAGGCCGGCCGCTGTCCGGTTCCGACTCTGGACGCTATCCGGACGGCCCGCGCGACACGGCGGATGGATCGCCAGATTCCGGCGATCCATTCGATCCGTTCGAATCGTTCGACGCACACGACCGCGCCTCAGGCCGCGGGCCGCAGCGTACACGGTCTGCATCCCCTGCAGCATCGTCCAGCCCGGATTTCTCCGGGCGCGATTCCCGCCCCCCCTCCGAAGTCACCTACAGCCGTTCGCGTCGCCAGGCCGACGAAGTGAAGCCGGGGCAAGCCGACCAAGACGACAGCAGAAAATCCCAACGCCCAGCCCGTTCGCTGAAAGCACGGGCGCTCGGCTATCTGTCGCGTCGCGAATATAGCCGCGCCGAACTCGCGCGCAAGCTGAAGCCCTACGTCGAGGAAACCGATTCGCTCGACACGGTGCTTGACTCGCTGGAAGCCGAAAACTGGCTATCGGACTCGCGCTTCGCGGAAAGTCTGGTTCACCGGCGCGCATCGCGGCTTGGCACGAGCCGCATTCTCGGTGAACTGAAGCAGCACGCGCTGAACCCGGCGGTCGTCGAAGAGGCGAGTGCGCAATTGCGTGCAACCGAACTCGCGCGCGCCCAGGCGGTCTGGCTCAAGAAGTTCGGCCAGCTGCCACAAACGCCCGCGGAGCGCGCGAAGCAGGCGCGCTTCCTGGCGTCGCGCGGCTTCTCCGGCGCGACGATCGGCAAGATCCTGAAGGGTATCGACGACATCTGGGACGGCGACTAGCACGTCAGCCCTGACGGCCGTCGATTGCCACGCCGTAACCCGGCGCGAGGCCGTGCGCAATCGGGGCTGTCCCAAATACCCGTTATGCTAAAATCCAGAGGTTTTCCAATCCGGCCTTTCCTTCCCGCATGTCGCTCTCCCCGCCAGTGTCCCGTCAGTTGCGCCATCGTCGCGCAATCAGAGCGGAAGCTTACGAGCGAGCCGATGGCCTGTGGGATGTGGAAGCGTGCCTGACCGACGAAAAGCCTCGCGATGTGGCGCTTCCGTCGGGAATCCGGCCCAATGGTCAGCCGATCCATGAACTCTGGCTTCGCATCACCATCGATCGCAAGCTCAACGTCGTCGACGCCGAGGCGTCGTCCGACTGGGTGCCCTATCCAGGGTTATGCCAGGCCAGCAATCCCGCCTACCGTGCCCTCATCGGGCTCAATCTGTTCCATAACTTCCGTCGCGATGCTGCCCGTTTGCTGGCCGGCACGGCCGGTTGCACGCATCTCACCGAGCTGTGCGCGATGCTGCCGACCGCCGCGATCCAGGCGTTCGCCGGCGAAGTTTGGAACACCGATGAAGGCACGCCGGGCGCGAACGCGGGTTCGGGAGACGAATCGTCTAACGGCACAGGCGAGCATTCCAACGACAAGCCGCCATTCCAGCTGGGACGCTGCCATGCGCTGCGTTTCGACGGCGAGGCGGTGAAACAGTTTTATCCGCGCTGGTATGGCCACGCACCGCGTCCGGCGGAACGCGCGGCCTCGTCGGACGACGCGGCGGCCCGCGCACGAGGCGGCGACGCGTCGGCCTGAACGGCGGCAAAACGGAATCGAAGTTCTATCCAACTCTCAGACTGAAGGGAATCACGCATGAAGATTCACGAGTACCAGGGTAAGGAAATCCTGCGGAAATTCGGCGTCGCGGTACCGCGCGGCAAGCCGGTCTTCTCGGTGGATGATGCGGTCA
>NZ_JBFPKO010000160.1:0-475 GCF_040948765.1 Paraburkholderia sp. BR10923
TTTATAGGGGATGGCAACTGAACCAGAGGAGGAATTTTTCATGACACCATTTTGGGGTGAAGTCGTTGGTACAATGCTTCTTATTATTTTCGGAGGCGGTGTGTGTGCGGCAGTCAGTTTAAAGAAATCGCTCGCTTATCAGTCCGGCTGGATTGTAATCGCTTTCGGATGGGGATTTGCAGTAGCGATTGCAGCTTATGCCACTGGAGGAATCAGCGGTGCACATTTAAACCCGGCGCTGACAATAGGTCTTGCATTAGAAGGAAGTTTTCCTTGGGCTGATGTTCCATTGTATATTGTCGGTCAAATGCTTGGCGCATTACTCGGAGCTATTATTGTCTTCTTACATTACTTACCACACTGGAAAGCGACAGACGATCCAGGTGCAAAACTAGGCGTATTCTCAACTGGTCCTGCGATTCCGCATACTTTTGCAAACGTGCTCAGTGAAGTCATTGGTACATTTGTATTGGTG
>NZ_JBFPKO010000161.1:0-474 GCF_040948765.1 Paraburkholderia sp. BR10923
TCACCTGTCTGGTGACGATCGTCTGGACCGTGGTCGGCTACAGCCTCGCGTTCACGCCGGGCAACTCGTTCATCGGCGGCTTCTCGCGCGTGTTCATGACGGGCATGAACTACATCAAGGGCGACAAAGCCACGACGCTGACCGTCAGCCATCTCGCGCCGACGATCCCCGAGACGGTCTACTTCGTCTACCAGATGACGTTCGCGATCATCACGCCGGCGCTGATCACCGGCGCGTTCGCGGACCGCATGAAGTTCTCGGCGATGCTGGTGTTCATGACGCTGTGGTCGATCATCGTCTACTCGCCGATCGCGCACATGGTGTGGGAACCGAGCGGCTGGCTGGCTACCGCGGGCATCCTCGACTTCGCGGGCGGCACGGTGGTGCACATCAACGCGGGTATCGCGGGTCTGGTCTGCTGTCTGGTGCTCGGCAAGCGCGTCGGCTACGGCAAGGAGTCGATGGCGCCGCACA
>NZ_JBFPKO010000162.1:0-466 GCF_040948765.1 Paraburkholderia sp. BR10923
GATCATCGCGATCGCGCCGCCGGCCGAGATCGTGCGGAACCCGCGCGTGATCGAGGCCTATATCGGGAAGACGGAGGCCGCGCATGCCTCTGCTTGAAGTCAGAGATCTCAGCGTCCGCTACGGCAAGGCGCTGGCCGTCGAGCAGGTCAGCGTCACCGTCGACAAGGGCGAACTGGTCGGCGTGCTCGGCCCGAATGGCGCCGGCAAGACCACGCTGTTGAAAGCGATCTCGCGGGCGATCGGCTCGACCGGCACGCTGAAATTCAAGAGTGAGACGCTGGAGCGTCTGCCGCCCTATGACGTCGTCGCCCGCGGTATCTGCCACTGCCCCGAGGGGCGGCGGCTGTTCCCGGAACTATCTGTCCTGAAGAACCTGCAGCTCGGTGCCTATCTCAGGAGCAACAAGGCCGAGATCGCCGAAGACCTCGAACGCGTCTTCGCGCTGTTCCCGGTGTTGAAGGAACG
>NZ_JBFPKO010000163.1:0-464 GCF_040948765.1 Paraburkholderia sp. BR10923
AAACCCGCACCTTCGTCAGCTGCCATCGCCAGCGTCTGCTGCTTCATCCTGTTCTGCCTTCCTTATCCACTCCGCTCTATAACGCTCCGAGTAGCTATGCGGTGGACTTGATCAGCAATGCCTTAGGCACTTTATGTCGGACCTGGTATCCTGGCGGAATGAAAAAACGCAGGCCGTACCCAACGGATGTATCGGATGAAGAGTGGTACTTCGCCGCTCCGTATCTGACCTTGATGAACAAGGACGCACCGCAGCGCCGCTACGAACTGCGCGAGATGTTCAACGCGCTGCGCTGGATCGTACGTGCGGGTGCCCCATGCCGTTTGTTGCCCAATGATTTCCGCCATGGGAGTTGATCTACCAGCAGACGCAACGCTGGATTCAGGCGGGCTGCTTCGAGGCCATGGTGAGCGATTTGCGCTCGATCATCCGGGTCGCCCAGGATCGCCGTGGTCAACCCAGCG
>NZ_JBFPKO010000164.1:0-462 GCF_040948765.1 Paraburkholderia sp. BR10923
TCTCCATTGCTCTCCCAGCGTATCCATCAACATTGCGGGGAAACGTACTCATTGTCCATCCGGCACCCATGGTGGACATGCGAACGCCTAGAACCGTTCACGAAATCCAAAGCTCACAATCGCCTGCGACTGCGTCGCCGCCGAGTGGCCGTTGCCCTTGTCCGAGACCGAAGCCGTGGCCGCTACTGGTTTACCGAGTGCATCGAGCGTCATGCCCGAAGCGTGCTGGTAGCCGGCTAGCAGATACACCGTCGAGCGCTTCGAGAGGTCATACAGCGCGCCCAGTGAGACGTTGTGGTATTGCGCCTCGTCTTCGATGCCGTCCACATGGCCGCCGCGCGTGTAGCTATAGCCTGCGAACAGATGTATGTGAGGTTGCACTTTCCACATGCCGAAAAGGCCGGCAATATTGAACGTCGCAGTTCCCGAATAGAGCGAGTTCGCACCGGCCTTGTATTGTAC
>NZ_JBFPKO010000165.1:0-457 GCF_040948765.1 Paraburkholderia sp. BR10923
CGATGGCCCAAGGTCGTATCTGGTTTTCGACCCAGTTGTTGTGTATAGGCACGTGACCGTCATCGAGATAGCGGGTCAGCGCTTCCCATCGTTTAAGACTGTAATCCAGCGCTTTGGCAATCGCCGAACCTTCCGACACCAGCTTGCGCTGCGCCTTCATCCATTCGTGTAGTGCGCCGCAGACCGGTTTGGCCCGACTCTGTCGGAGCTTTTGGCGTTCGTCGGCTTGCAGCATTGCAGCGTCGCGCTCGATGTCATAAAGCGCAGCGAAGAACGGCAGCGCCTGCGCGGCGATCTGACTGCTGTGATTGGCGTGCAGATCGAAGAACTGTAAGCGGTCAATAAAAGACGCCCTTCCATCGAGGGGCAGAAGGTCAGAAGCTAGGTGTCCACGTGGACACCTGCACACTGACACTGATGACAGAGAACAAAGACCTGAAGAGCCGTCTGGTGATTG
>NZ_JBFPKO010000166.1:0-451 GCF_040948765.1 Paraburkholderia sp. BR10923
GCCATCGGAAGAGCCGCCGCCGTCGGAAGAGCCACCGCCATCGGAGGAGCCGCCGCCTTCCGAGGAGCCACCGCCATCGGAGGAGCCCCCGCCATCGGAGGAGCCGTTGCCGTCGGAAGAGCCACCGCCGTCGGAAGAGCCACCGCCGTCGGAAGAGCCCCCGCCATCGGAGGAGCCGCCGCCGTCGGAGGAGCCGCCGCCGTCGGAGGAGCCGCCGCCATCGGAGGAGCCCCCGCCATCGGAAGAGCCACCGCCATCGGAAGAGCCACCGCCATCGGAGGAGCCGCCGCCGTCGGAAGAGCCGCCGCCGTCGGAAGAGCCACCGCCATCGGAAGAGCCGCCGCCGTCGGAAGAGCCACCGCCATCGGAGGAGCCGCCGCCTTCCGAGGAGCCACCGCCATCGGAGGAGCCCCCGCCATCGGAGGAGCCGCCGCCGTCGGAAGAGCCACCG
>NZ_JBFPKO010000167.1:0-436 GCF_040948765.1 Paraburkholderia sp. BR10923
CGGCAAGCGCGGCCGGCCGCTTTCGAAGCCCCGCATCGTTCAGGGCGATCGGGGCTACGATCACGACAAATACCGCCGTCCGCTGCACGCAGCCGGCATCGCTACCGAAATCGCCCGACGTGGCCACTCTCATGGCAGCGGCCTTGGCAAAACCCGCTGGGTCGTCGAGCGAACCATTTCGTGGCTTCACAACTTCCGGCGACTGCGCATCCGCTTCGAACGCCTTGCCTTCATCCACCAAGCCTTCATGAAACTCGCCTGCTGCATCATCTGTTGGCGAAGGCTGAAGGACTCATTTTGTTAACGCCTCTAGAGCGTGTTAGGAACTTTGAAGTACTGACACGGCGTGGACAAGCATGAGCATTGCGAAGACGACGAAATGAAGCCCAGCGAGAGTTTCGGGGAGCCGTTCATAGTCACGTGCGAGACGCCGGAA
>NZ_JBFPKO010000168.1:0-435 GCF_040948765.1 Paraburkholderia sp. BR10923
TCGGCGTGCCCGACGCTTCGATCCCGCAAGCCCGCGCGATCCTGCAAGGCCTGTACAAGGCATTCTGGGAAACCGACGCATCGCTCGCCGAAATCAACCCGCTGATCCTGACCGGCGACGGCAAGGTTATCGCACTCGACGCGAAGTTCAACTTCGACTCGAACGCGCTGTTCCGTCACCCGGAAATCGTCGCGTACCGCGATCTGGACGAAGAAGATCCGGCTGAAATCGAAGCGTCGAAGTTCGACCTCGCGTACATCTCGCTCGACGGCAACATCGGCTGCCTCGTGAACGGCGCTGGCCTCGCCATGGCAACGATGGACACCATCAAGCTGTTCGGCGGCGAACCGGCGAACTTCCTCGACGTCGGCGGTGGTGCGACGACCGAGAAGGTCACCGAAGCGTTCAAGATCATGCTGAAGAACCCGAACCTGA
>NZ_JBFPKO010000169.1:0-420 GCF_040948765.1 Paraburkholderia sp. BR10923
TCTTGTCTTCGTGCTTCGGCGCGGGCCACAGGCCTTCCGAGCGATACAGCATGATCACGACCATCGCCAGACCGTACAGCAGCTGACGGATCACTTCGGTATCGACGACTTCATGGCCGAAGATCATATTCTGCAGCGGACCCATCGTGGAGCGCAGGAACTCGGGGAACACAGCGAGCAGCACCGCGCCGAGAATCACGCCGGGAATGTGGCCCATGCCGCCGAGCACCACACAGGCGAGCACAACGACCGATTCCCAGAACGTGAACGACTCCGGCGACACGAAGCCCTGGAACGCACCGAACATCGCGCCCGACAAGCCGCCGAACGACGCGCCCATCGCGAACGCGAGCAGCTTCACGTTGCGGGTGTTGATGCCCATCGCCTTGGCGGCAATTTCATCTTCGCGGATCGCGGCCC
>NZ_JBFPKO010000016.1:0-188167 GCF_040948765.1 Paraburkholderia sp. BR10923
CTGCGTACAACGCGGGCGCACGCGTAGTGCGCGTGGCGACGCACTGCACGGAAGCGGACATTTCGAAGCAGCACATCGAATACGCGCGCGAACTCGGCATGGACACCGTCGGCTTCCTGATGATGAGTCACATGACCACGCCGGAGAACCTTGCCATCGAAGCGAAGAAGATGGAGAGCTATGGCGCGACCTGCATCTACGTAGTCGATTCGGGCGGCGCACTGACGATGAACGATGTGCGCGACCGCTTCCGCGCGGTGAAGGCCGTGCTGAAACCCGAAACGCAGACGGGCATGCACGCGCACCACAACCTGTCGCTCGGCGTGGCGAATTCGATCGTCGCGGTCGAAGAAGGCTGCGATCGCATCGATGCATCGCTCGCGGGCATGGGCGCGGGCGCGGGCAACGCGCCGCTCGAAGTGTTCATCGCGGCAGCGGAGCGCATGGGCTGGAATCACGGCACCGACCTCTACACGCTGATGGACGCCGCCGACGACATCGTGCGTCCGCTGCAGGACCGGCCGGTGCGCGTGGACCGCGAAACGCTCGCGCTCGGCTATGCGGGCGTGTATTCGAGCTTCCTGCGTCATTCGGAAGTGGCCGCGAAGAAGTACGGCCTGAAGACCGTCGACATTCTGGTCGAGTTGGGCAAGCGCCGCATGGTCGGCGGCCAGGAAGACATGATCGTCGATGTCGCACTGGATCTGAAGCGCGGATCCGACGCAGTGGCCTCATGACCCAGACGCTGCGCGGCGGCGCCGCATGCCGCGCGCGCAGCGTTCATTTCATCCAGCAAGGTCGCCGCAAGAGCGACGCTGATTCAACATTGGAGACATTCATGCGGCAGTCAACACAAGCAACACAAGCAACGCAAACAGCGCAGTCGACGAAACCTCTTGCCAGCGGCGCGCTGACGATCGGGCTCTGCCTGATCGTCGCGCTGCTCGAAGGCGTCGACCTGCAATCGACCGGCCTCGCTGCACCGCGCATGGCGCGCGAATTTCATCTCGCGGTCGCGCAGCTGGGCTGGGCGTTCAGCATCGGCGCATTCGGGCTGCTGCCCGGTGCCGCGATCGGCGGACGTCTCGCCGACCGGCTCGGGCGCAAGCGCGTGCTGATGTGGTCGGTCGCGCTGTTCGGCCTCTTCTCGCTCGCGACCGCGCAGGTATGGGATCTGAACAGCCTGCTTGCCGCGCGCTTTCTGACCGGCCTCGGTCTTGGTGCGGCGATGCCGAATCTGATCGCGCTGTGCTCGGAAGCGGCGCCGCCGCATCAGCGCAACACGGCGGTCGGCGCGATGTACTGCGGCATGCCGTTCGGCGCGGCGCTTGCGGCGGTGGTCGGCATCGTCAGCCCGGGCGATGAGGGCTGGCGGCATATCTTCTACGTCGGCGGGTTCGGGCCGTTGCTGGTGCTGCCGCTGCTTGCGCTGTTCATGCGCGAGTCGGCGCAGTTCGTCGCGGCGCGTGCAACCACGGGCGCGCGGCACGATGCATCCGCCAGCGTGACGCGCGCGCTGTGGCAGGAAGGGCGTGCGGGCACGACGATCGCGTTGTGGATCAGCTACCTCGGCACGCTGATCGTGCTGTATTTCCTGATCAACTGGCTGCCGTCGCTCGTGTTGACGCGCGGTCTGACGCGCGTGCAGTCGGGTGTCGTGCAGATGATGTTCAACATCGGCGGCGGCATCGGCGCGATCGTGATCGCCGGCATGATGGACCGGATGGGCCGGCGCCGCACGGTCGCGGGCATGTATGTCGGCATCGTCGTTGCGCTTGGCGCGTTGCTGAGCGCGCATGGCGGCGCGTCGATGGCGTGGGGCGGTCTGCTCGCCGGGCTGTTTCTGGTCGGCGGCCAGTCGGTGCTCTACGCGCTGGCGAGCAGCCTGTACCCGACCGAAGTGCGTGGCACCGGCGTCGGCGCGGCCGTGGCGGTGGGCCGTCTCGGCTCGATCCTCGGACCGTTGATCGCCGGGCAACTGCTCGCGATCGGTCAGGGCGCGAGCGTGCTGCTCGGCGCGAGCATTCCGCTGATCGCGGTTGCCGCGATCGGTGCGTGGCTCGTCGTGAATCGCTCGACACTTCGATACACCGCGGTGGCCGCGCAGTAGTTTTGCGGCCTGAAATATGGAGCGGGTTCGCCGTCGGCGGCGGCCCGCAGTCACTCAACTCGTGAAACACAGGAATTCGACATGAGCAATACCAACACGCAAGCAGTGGCGATCAGTGGAGAAGCGACCAGCAAATTCGTCCGGATCACTGAAGATGGCCGCGAGGTGCAGCTGCACTACAACGACGTGGGGCAGGGCGCGGAAACGGTCGTGATGCTGCACGGCTCGGGACCGGGTGCGACCGGCTGGGCCAACTTCAATCGCAACGTCGAGCCGCTCGTCGCGGCGGGCTATCGCGTGATCCTGATGGACTGCCTCGGGTGGGGCAGGAGCGACCCGATCGTCTGCAAGGGTTCGCGCTCGGAACTCAACGCGCGCTGCCTGAAGGCGTTGCTCGATGCGCTCGATATCGAGCGCGCGCATATCATCGGCAACTCGATGGGTGGGCATAGCGCGGTCGCGTTCGCGCTCGCTGAACCGCAGCGCGTCGGCAAGCTCGTGCTGATGGGCGGCGGCACCGGCGGCCCGAGCCAGTTCGTGCCGATGCCGACCGAAGGCATCAAGCTGCTGCAGGGGCTGTACCGCAACCCGACCATCGAGAACCTGCAGCGCATGATGAGCGTCTTCGTGTTCGACACGAAGGCGTTGACCGAAGACCTGATGCAGGCGCGTCTCGCGAATATGCTGGCACGGCGCGACCACCTCGAGAACTTCGTCGCGAGCCTCGCCGCGAATCCGAAGCAGTTCAACGACTATGGGCCGCGCCTCGGCGAAGTGGCCGCGCCGACGCTCGTGATCTGGGGCCGCGACGATCGCTTCGTGCCGATGGACGTCGGGCTGCGGCTCGTCGCCGGGATGCCGAACGCCGATCTGCATGTGTTCGGCCGCTGCGGGCATTGGGCGCAGTGGGAGCATGCGGACAAGTTCAATCGGATGGTGGTTGAGTTCCTGGGACGCGAGGGGTAAGGCGGGTTGTTATTGCGAGCGACTGGCGCGCCGTTGAGGCGGCGGGCTGGTTGCTTCTTTTTGCCCATTTCCCGGCGATTTTACGGCTCCGCGTGTAGAGTCAATGTAGATACCCTCTCGGGTTCAGGAACAGAAACTCCGGGGGTCGCGCTGATGAACATGGTGCGCACTCTGGGCCTGGAGGCACGCGCCGCACGCAAAGTCGAGCGCGCTCCGGCCGAGGTGGTCGAGGACGCGCTTGCCCGCCTTCAAACGATTCTGGAATGACGGGAAAGACGATACGACTTAAACCCGCGCGCGGCGAGTGACGCAATCACTCCGCTGCCAGCATCCGACTCGTACTGTTTCACGTGCGAGCATCCCCGTCCGCGCCTCCCCCGCTTCCCCCGCTTCCCCCGTCCAACCGTCGACTCCCGCACCACCGGATGCGGATCTGTCCACTCTGCTGTGGACGTTCGCGCGCCGTCGGTCGACGAAGCCGGCAGGGGACGTCGTGGCGCGCGTAGCGCAGGCCTGACTGGCTGGCGGCGACTGAAGCGCGCGGGACTTGCGGCTCCTCAATGCGATCCATTCGCATTCAGCCAAAAATAATATGTCGCAAGTCATCTATAAGATATCTGTCTTAAGACCCGGGTAATCAGCCGCAAAGCCTTGCCAGCCGGGCCTCGACCCTTTTCGGCAGTGTCTCGCGACCTGTTTGTTTACCCACATTTAGTGGAAAACGCGCATATACTCTCGGTCGTATCGCAAAACGAAGGTCGCGGGGTTGCGTCGTGCCGAACTGACGCCGTCGCCGTCGCGCCGCGATTTGCGCTGGCCTCGACTGCCAACGCTCTGTCTATCACTTCCTAGCAAAGCATCAATCATGTCCACACCGCCGAAGATCATCTACACCCTGACCGACGAAGCGCCCGCACTGGCGACGTACTCGCTGCTGCCGATCGTCAAGGCGTTCACGCGCTCGTCCGACGTGCTCGTCGAAACGCGTGACATCTCGCTCGCCGGCCGGATCATCGCCGCATTTCCCGACTACCTGAGCGCGGAACAGAAGGCTTCCGACGATCTGGCGGAGCTGGGTGGACTCACCACGCGCCCGGAAGCGAACATCATCAAGCTGCCGAACATCAGCGCGTCGGTGCCGCAGCTGAAGGCCGCGATCGCCGAGCTGCGCGACCAGGGCTACAAGCTGCCGTCGTACCCGGACGTCGCGACGACCGACGCGGAGAAGGACGTCAAGGCCCGTTACGACAAGATCAAGGGCAGCGCGGTGAACCCGGTGCTGCGCGAAGGCAACTCGGACCGCCGCGCGCCGCTGTCGGTCAAGAACTATGCGCGCAAGCATCCGCACAAGATGGGCGCGTGGAGCGCGGACTCGAAGTCGCACGTCTCGCACATGAGCGGTGGCGATTTCTACGGCAGCGAGAAGTCGGCGCTGATCGCGCAAGCCGGTAGCGTCAAGATCGAGCTGGCCGCCGCGGACGGCACGACCACGGTCCTGAAGGCGAAGACGCCGGTGCTGGCAGGCGAAATCATCGACGCGTCGGTGCTGAGCAAGAACGCGCTGCGCAGCTTCATCGAAGCGCAGATCGCCGACGCGAAGGCGAACGGCGTGCTGTTCTCGGTGCACCTGAAGGCCACGATGATGAAGGTCTCGGACCCGATCATCTTCGGTCACGTGGTGTCGGTGTTCTACAAGGACGTGCTCGCGAAGCACGCAGAGGCGCTCGCCAAGGTCGGCTTCAACCCGAACAACGGTATCGGCGACCTGTACGCGCGTCTGAAGGATCTGCCGGCTGAAACGGCAGCGGCGATCGAAGCCGACATCAAGGCGCAGTACGAACAGCGTCCGCCGCTCGCGATGGTCAACTCGGACAAGGGCATCACGAGCCTGCACGTGCCGAGCGACGTGATCGTCGACGCCTCGATGCCGGCGATGATCCGCGAGTCGGGCAAGATGTGGGGCGCCGACGGCGCGCTGCACGACGCGAAGGCGGTGATTCCGGACCGTTGCTACGCCGGTGTGTACCAGGCTGTGATCGAAGACTGCAAGAAGCACGGCGCGTTCGATCCGGTCACGATGGGCACGGTGCCGAACGTCGGCCTGATGGCGCAAGCCGCGGAAGAATACGGTTCACACGACAAGACGTTCCAGATCCCGGCGAACGGCGTGGTCCGCGTGACCGACGAAGCCGGCGCGGTGCTGCTGGAGCAGCCGGTCGAGCAAGGCGACATCTTCCGTATGTGCCAGACCAAGGACGCGCCGATCCGCGACTGGGTCAAGCTCGCGGTGAACCGCGCCCGCGCGACCAACACGCCGGCCGTGTTCTGGCTCGACCCGGTGCGCGCGCACGATGCGCAGATCATCAAGAAGGTCGAACAGTACCTGAAGGATCACGACACCAACGGTCTCGACATCCGCGTGATGACGCCGGTCGACGCGACGAAGTTCTCGGTCGAGCGCATCCGCGCGGGCAAGGACACGATCTCGGTCACCGGCAACGTGCTGCGCGACTACCTGACCGACCTGTTCCCGATCATGGAACTGGGCACCAGCGCGAAGATGCTGTCGATCGTTCCGCTGATGGCCGGTGGCGGCATGTTCGAAACCGGCGCGGGCGGTTCGGCGCCGAAGCACGTGCAGCAGCTGGTCGAAGAAGGCTTCCTGCGCTGGGATTCGCTCGGTGAATTCCTGGCGCTGGCCGCATCGCTCGAACATCTGAGCACCGCGTATCACAACCCGAAGGCGCAGGTTCTCGCGAAGACGCTCGATCAGGCGACCGGCAAGTTCCTCGACAACGACAAGTCGCCGGCGCGCAAGGTCGGCGGCATCGACAATCGCGGCAGCCACTTCTACCTCGCGATGTACTGGGCCGAAGCACTGGCCGCGCAAACCGACGACGCGGCGCTGCAAGCGCAGTTCGCGGGCGTCGCGAAGGCGATGGCCGACAACGAGGCGAAGATCGTCGCGGAACTCGGCGCGGCGCAGGGCAAGCCGGTGGATATCGGCGGCTACTACCGTCCGAACGTCGAGCTGACCAGCAAGGCGATGCGCCCGAGCGCGACGCTGAACGCGATCGTCGATTCGGTGGCTTGACGCCGTACGGGCTGCTGATGCGGTAAGCGTCGCGGCCGCAGCTACTCGGGCCCGGAAAGCCACGCGGTAAGCGCGCAGCGCAACCGCGGACAAAGCCGCAAGCAGGACCGCAAATACGACAATGGCGCCTTCGGGCGCCATTGTCGTTTCTGCTTTCACTGCTACGTCGCCGTCGGTCATATCCGTCCTTATACGTGAACGATTTCCCAATCGGCGAGCTTCTCCGGAATTTCGAGTGTCGACGTGTCGAGCTCGGACAGATGCTCGCAGCTCAGGCCGCGCGCGAGGTCGTCGGCGGCCTGTTGCGGGCTCGAGAATTCTCCGAGCGTTTCGTTGCCGTAGGTGGCTTCCCAGCCGTCCTGACCCGGCAGAATGTAGAACGCTCCCTGCGTCGAACCAAAGCGAAAGCCTTTCATTTTTAGTCTCCCAGTTACCAATAAAAAAGCCGCGATTCGTGACGGCTTCTGCGCAATCTCTGGGATTTGGGTGGCCATTTCGCGAGGCCCCTCGAATCCGACTGCGTGAAGCGCGTGCTCTTGTGAAAGAGTCTACGTCAGGGAGTCGGCTGGCAAGCGGGCGTCAAACGGATCTTTATCTTAAAAATACTGCTGCAAAAACAATGGGTTGATCGTTTCATTTTGCGATGTGCAACGCCGCCGGACATCGTGAAATGACCGGTTTGTGCCACGCACCATGATTTTTTACGACGCGCGCCATCGTTTCGTATCGTGAAAATTAGGGGCTGCGCGGGACGGGCAAAACGATGCCATGCGGCCCTATGACGCGTCGATCCGTTCGATCAGCATCGCGACGAAGGTCTCGCTCACCGGCGGCAAGGTTCGGCCACGCTTTCTGATCAGCGCGATGCGGCGCGTGAACGCGGCTTCGTCGATCGGCCGCGCGACCAGTTCGGGCTCCGCGCGTACCTCGCGTGCCGACGCCGGCAGGATCGTGATGCCGAGCCCGGCGCGCGCCATCGCGACCGCGCTCATCATGTAGGTCGGCTCGCAGGCGATGCGCGGCTCACATTGCGCGTCGGCGAACGCGCTGTCGACGACCGCACGCACGCTCGTGCCGTGGGCGGTCAGCACGAGCGGCTCGTTGGCGAGATCGGCGAGCGTGACGGGCCGGCGCCGCCGTGCGAGTGCGTGCTGCTTCGGCAGCACTGCGACGAGCCGGTCGATGCCCTCATGCAGCACCTCGAGCCCGCTGTCGTTCAGCTCGCCGCCGGTCAGCCCGATATCGACTTCCTCGTTGCGCACCAGCGTGTTGACCATGCTCGCGACGACGTCGCGCACCTCGAAGCCGACGCGCGGCACGGCTTTTCTCAGCGCCTGCACCAGCTCGGGCAGGACGCTCGCCGCGAAGGTCGGCAGACAAGCGATGCGCACCGTGCCGCTCGCGCCTTCGCCGAGCGAGCGTGCATCGCGCAGCACGTGCTCCATGTCGTGCAGCGATTTCTGCAGCACGGGCAGCAGCTCGCGGCCGGTCGGCGTCAGCGCGACATTGCGGCTGTTGCGATCGAACAAGCGCAGGCCGACCGTTTCCTCGAGCCGGCGAATCTGCACCGTCAACGCCGGTTGCGACAGATGCAGCCGCGCGGCCGCGCGCGTGAAGCTGCCCGTTTGCGCGACCGCGATAAACGCCCGGATGTCCCGCAGACTCAGATCCATGATGATTTGTGATTGCTGCGATCAATTCATTTCAATTGTTTTATTGCTGCCGCGAACTTACGCTCGATCACACTAAAAAACAACCTGGAGACAAGCTCATGCTGCCATTGCTGGGGCTGGCTACCATCGTCGTGCTGCTCGGCGCGATCCTGTCCAAACGCATGTCGCCGCTCGTCGCGCTGATCATCGTGCCGCTCGCGGCATCGCTGCTCGGCGGCTTCGGCCTGCAGACCAGCAAGTTCGTCGTCGATGGTCTGAAAAGCCTCGCGCCGGTCGTCTGCATGTTCGTATTCGCGATCCTGTACTTCGGCACGATCACCGACGCCGGCATGCTCGACCCGATCATCGAGCGTATCCTGCGCGCGGTCGGCACGCGGCCCACGCGCATCGTGATGGGCACCACGCTGCTCGCGCTGCTGATCCACCTCGACGGCTCCGGCGCCGTCTGCTTCCTCGTCACGATTCCCGCGATGCTGCCGCTTTACGATCGCCTGAAGATGGACCGGCGCGTGCTCGCCGCGGCGGTATCGATGGCGGCCGGCATCAACTTCCTGCCGTGGACAGGGCCGATGATTCGCGCGTCTGCGTCGCTGCATCTGCCGATCTCGGCGCTATTCAATCCGCTGATTCCGGTGCAGGCGATCGGCCTCGTATTCGTGTTCTCGATGGCGTACTGGCTCGGGCGGCGCGAGGAAAAGCGCCTCGGCCTCACTGCCGCGAGCGGTTCCGTGCCGATGCCCCAACGCGAACTGACGCCAGAACAACAGGCGCTGCGCCGCCCGCAAAACTTCTGGTTCAACCTCGTGTTGACGCTCGTCGTGCTGGGCACGATGGTCGTGATGGGCGAGAAGATTCCGCCGGCCGTTATGTTCATGGTGGGCCTGTGCATCGCGTTGATGGTCAACTATCCGAACGTCGACATGCAGCGCAAACGGATCGACGCGCATGCGCGCGCCGCGCTGATGATGGCCGGCATCTTGCTCGCTGCCGGCGTGTTCACCGGCGTGATGCAGGGCAGCGGCATGCTGAAGGCGATGGCGCAGGCGGCGGTCGGCTTCGTGCCGCCGGCGATGGCGAGCCATATTCCGATCGTGCTCGGCCTGCTGTCGATGCCGCTCAGCATGCTGTTCGATCCCGATTCCTTTTATTTCGGCGTACTGCCGGTGATCGCGGAAGTGGCGGGCCAGCTCGGCGTGCCCGCAGTGCACGTCGGGCAGGCCGCGTTGCTCGGACAAATGACCACCGGTTTTCCGGTCAGCCCGCTCACGCCCGCGACGTTCCTCGTAGTCGGCCTGTGCGGTATCGAGCTGGCCGATCATCAAAGATTCACGTTTCCCCTGCTGTTCGGCGCGTCGGTCGTGATGACGATCGCGTGCGTCGCGCTCGGGATCTTTCCACTGTGAGCTTCATTGAACGGACGGGAGCACCATGACAGCCACTGAATCTGAACGCATCGTGCGCATCGGCGCTGGCGCGGGCTTTTCGGGCGACCGCATCGAACCCGCGCTCGAACTCGCGGAACACGGCCACCTCGACTATCTCGTCTTCGAATGCCTCGCCGAACGCACGATCGCGATCGCGCAGCAGGCGCGCAGCAAGGACGCGGAGCTCGGCTACGACCCGCTGCTCGAAGCGCGCATGCGCGCGGTGCTGCCCGTCGCGGCGCGCAACGGCGTGCGTATCGTGTCGAACATGGGCGCGGCCAATCCTCGCGCGGCGGCGCGCAGGACCGCACAGATCGCGCGCGAGCTCGGTCTCGGCGCGCTGAGGATTGCCGCCGTCACCGGCGACGACGTGCTCGACGTCGTGCGTGCGGGCGACTTCCATTTCGTCGAATCGGGGGACGCGGTGGCCGCGTACGAGGACCGGTTGATATCGGCGAATGCGTATCTCGGCGCGAGCGGCATCGTCGACGCGCTGGCGGCCGGCGCGCAGATCGTGCTGACCGGGCGCGTCGCCGATCCGTCGCTGTTCGTCGCGCCGCTGGTCCACGAATTCGGCTGGCGCATGGACAACTGGCCGATGCTCGGCCAGGCGACGGTAATCGGCCATCTGCTCGAATGCGCAGGGCAGATCACCGGCGGCTATTTCGCAGACCCCGGCTTCAAGGACGTGCCGAATCTCGCGCGGCTCGGCTTTCCGATCGCCGAAGTTGCGCGGGACGGTTCGGTGGTGATCACGAAGCTCGCGCAAAGTGGCGGGCTCGTGACCGAGGCGACGTGCAAGGAGCAGTTGCTGTACGAGATTCACGATCCGCGTCGTTATCCGCAGCCCGACGTGGTGGCCGATTTCTCGCAGGTGCGCGTCGAGCAGGAAGCCCCGGACCGTGTGCGCGTCACCGGCGGTGGCGGCACGGAGCGCACCGCGACGCTGAAAGTGTCGGTTGCGTATTTCGACGGCTATATCGGCGAAGGGCAGATTTCGTACGGCGGACCGGGCGCGCTTGCGCGGGCACGGCTCGCTCTCGATATCGTGCGCGAACGGCTCGCGCTGACCGGTGTAGAGACGCGTGAACTGCGCTTCGATCTGATCGGCGTGAACGCACTGCACGGTGACACGGTGGCGGCTGGCCATGGCGAGCCGTACGAAGCGCGCGCGCGGGTGGCGGGGCGCACGGCATCGCTCGCGGAGGCGGTGCGCATCGGCAACGAGGTCGAAACGCTGTACACGAACGGACCGGCGGGCGGTGGCGGAGTGACGAAGGCGGCGCGCGAGGTGGTCGCCGTGCAATCGGTGCTGCTGCCGCGCGAGCATGCGACGCCGGCTTTCGCGCTAGTGGAGGCTCGAGATGAAACTACGTGAACTGGCTCATTCGCGCACCGGCGACAAGGGCAATACGCTCAACATCTCGGTGATCTGCTACGACGCGCGGCATTACGAGCGGTTGCGCAATGTGTTGACGCCCGAGCGCGTCAACGCGCATCTGCGCGAGGTGGTGCGCGGTGACGTGGTGCGTCATGAGTTGCCGGGCCTTGCGGCGTTCAACTTCGTGCTCGGCGATGCGCTCGGCGGCGGCGTTACGCGTTCGCTCGCGCTCGATGCGCATGGCAAATCGCTGAGCTCGGCGTTGATGGATCTGGACGTGGGGGAATGAGCGGATGCTGCTGGCGGCGTGTCGTGTTGCGAGGCGGTCGGTCAGCCCCGCATGCGATCACACGCCAGCCTTCGTCAAATCATGCGCGCGGCGCAGACGCTCGCGGCTGTTGCTCAGATGCATGCGCATCGCGGCGCGCGCGTCGTCGGCGTCCTGACGCTCGATCGCGCGATAGATCGTCAAGTGCTCGCCGAGCACGCTACGCAGCACCTCGATATGGTCGAGCTCCGCGATCTCGGCCGAACCGAGCCGCGTGCGCGGGCTGACCGAGCGCCCGAGCTGGCTCAGCACGTCGAAGAAGTAGCGGTTGCCGCTCGCGCGTGCGATCTGCAGATGGAACTCGATGTCGTGTGCGAGCGTGTCGGTGCTGCCGCGCTCGAGTTCCGACTCGAAGCGATCGAGTGCGATGCGAATCTGCTTCAGGTTCTGCTCGGTACGCCGCGACGCCGCGAGCGCGGCCGCGGCCGCTTCGACGTCGATCCGGAACTCGATGATCGCCATCACGTCGAGCATGCTGGTGAGATCGGCGGCGGGAAGCTGCATCGGCTTTTCCGCGGCGGGCGTGAGCACGAACGTGCCGATGCCGTGGCGCGTCTCGACGATTCTCGCTGCCTGCAGACGCGAAATCGCCTCGCGGACCACGGAGCGGCTCACGGACAACTGCTTCATCATCGCGACTTCGGTGGGGATGCGATCGCCTGGCCTCAGCGCCCCGCGGCGAATTTCATCGGAAAGGGTGGCCACCACCTTTTCAGTTAGGCTGCTCATTTTTGTGGCTGGTTGACTGATCCAACAAAGTATCGCACAGGAATGTACTCGATTCTGCCGGGTTCGGCGGCATCGGCGCGGGCTATTTTTTCCGTGCGGACGCGAGATGGAGCGAAGATCAGGCGGACATTGGCGCAAACGCATGGAGTGCTGCTAGCGAGCCGCCAATTAAAGACATCAGACGTCTTATCTAGTGAGACCTAGAAGTGGGCTATAGCCTTTGAAGCCTTGAATCCGTTGTTATTTCAAAGGCGTTGATCGAGACACGCAGGGTAAACACCCAACTGGATTTGAGAAAAATAACGCGGTAGACTGTCGTCAGACAACGTATCAGACCTACCGGCGGGTCTCGCACTCACCTGTTGCGTCGTGCTGCGTTCCACCAGGCCACATGGCCGACAGGGGAGACAAATCTTGACATCAGTTCTGACTACCGCGCTCGACCCGCTCGAATCAGCGGTCGCAAAAGTGAAGCGCAACGTGCTGCCGCTTTTCCTGATCATGTTCATCGCGAACTATATCGACCGCGTGAACATCGGCTTCGTCAACGCGCACATGAAGACCGATCTCGGCATCGGCGCGGCAGCCTACGGTCTCGGCAGCGGGCTGTTCTTCATCGGCTACGCGCTGTTCGAAGTGCCGTCGAACGTGCTGATGCAGAAGTTCGGCGCGCGCGCGTGGCTCACGCGCATCATGGGCACGTGGGGGCTGGTGGCGGGCGCGATGGCGTTCGTGTGGAACGATACGTCGTTTTACGTGCTGCGGTTCCTGCTCGGCGTCGCCGAGGCGGGCTTCTTTCCCGGCGTCGTCTTTTACTTCACGCAGTGGCTGCCGCAAAAAGAACGCGGCAAGGCGATGGCGATCTTTCTGTCCGGCTCGGCGCTCGCGTCGGTGCTGTCCGGCCCGATCACCGGCTCGCTGCTGTCCATTCGCGGCCTCGGCCTGCAAGGCTGGCAGTGGATGTTCCTGATCGAAGGCGGGTTCTCGATCGTGCTGTGCATCGTCAGCTGGTTGCTGCTGAAGTCGCACATCCGCGACGCGCACTGGCTCACCGGCGAAGAACAGCGCGTGCTCGAACACTCGATCGCGGCCGAACAGGCCGAGCGCGAGGCGCAGGGCGGCGCGCATCTGCCGACGATGAAGCTGCTGAAGGACCCGCAGATCGCGCTGTTCTGCTTCCTGTACTTCGCGATCCAGCTGACGATCTACGCGGCCACTTTCTGGCTGCCCACGATCATCCGCAAGATGGGCGGCCTGTCCGATTTCGAGGTCGGCATGTTCAACGCGATTCCGTGGCTGATCGCGATGGTCGCGATGTATGGTTTCGCGGTCGTATCGGCGAAATGGCGTCATCAGCAGGGCTGGCTCGCGGTCGCGCTCGTCATCGCGGCGATCGGCCTGTTCGCGTCGACATCGGGCAACCCGGTATTCTCGTTCGTCGCGATCTGCTTCTCGGCGATCGGCTTCAAGGCGGCGTCGTCGCTGTTCTGGCCGATTCCGCAGGGCTACCTCGATGCGCGCGTCGCAGCCGGCGTGCTCGCGCTGATCAACTCGCTCGGCAACCTCGGCGGCTTCTTCGCGCCCGCTACCTTCGGCTATCTGCAGCAGCACACGGGGTCGATCACGGGCGGCTTGTACGGCCTCGGTGTCGCGTCGCTGCTCGCGGCCGCGGCCGGCTTCCTGACGCGCAACAAGCCCGGTAATCGCGAGCCGGCGCCCGAGTCGTTGCGCGGCAACGCGCATTGACTACACTGACGGCTCGTATGCGGCCGTCAGTTCTTCTGTATTCGAGTTTTCATCCGGTCTGGCCGAACGCGCACGCAGCGCGCGGCGGCTTCCGCCGGCCGGCTTACTTCATCACACAGGTGCTTTTCCCATGTCCACCAAACCTACCGAATCGAACGCCACGCCGGTCGTCACCGAGCTGCGCGTCGTGCCCGTCGCTGGCCGCGACAGCATGCTGATGAATCTGAGCGGCGCACATGGTCCGTTCTTTACGCGCAACGTCGTGATCCTGCGCGACAGCGCTGGCCATACCGGTGTCGGCGAAGTGCCGGGCGGCGAGAACATCCGCAAGACGATCGACGACGCGCGGCCGTTCGTGGTCGGTCAGTCGATCGGCAATCTGCAGGCGATCCTGAACAAGGTGCGCACGCAGTTCGCCGATCGCGACGCAGGCGGTCGCGGTCTGCAGACCTTCGACCTGCGCACGACGATTCACGCGGTGACCGCGCTCGAAGCCGCGCTACTTGACCTGCTCGGCCAGCATCTCGGCGTACCGGTCGCGGCGCTGCTCGGCGAAGGCCAGCAGCGCGACGAGGTGGAAATGCTCGGCTACCTGTTCTATATCGGCGATCGCAACAAGACCGATCTGCCGTACGCGAACAACGCCGGCGCGCGTGACGACTGGGAGCGCGTGCGCACCGAACAAGCGCTGACGCCGGAAACGGTCGTGCGTCTCGCCGAAGCCGCGAAGGCGCGCTACGGCTTCAACGACTTCAAGCTGAAGGGCGGCGTGCTGCCGGGTGACGCCGAGATCGAGGCGGTCACGGCGCTGGCCGAGCGCTTCCCCGAAGCGCGCGTGACGCTCGACCCGAACGGCGCGTGGTCGCTCGCCGAAGCGGTGCGCCTGTGCCGTGACAAGCACGACGTGCTCGCCTACGCGGAAGATCCGTGCGGCGCGGAGAACGGCTATTCGGGCCGCGAAGTGATGGCCGAGTTCCGCCGCGCGACCGGCCTGCCGACGGCGACCAACATGATCGCGACCGACTGGCGTCAGATGGGTCACGCCATCCAGCTGCAATCGGTGGACATTCCGCTCGCCGATCCGCATTTCTGGACCATGCAGGGCTCGGTGCGCGTCGCGCAGATGTGCAACGACTGGGGCCTCACGTGGGGTTCGCATTCGAACAACCACTTCGACATTTCACTTGCGATGTTCACGCACGTCGCGGCCGCGGCGCCGGGCAAGATCACCGCGATCGATACGCACTGGATCTGGCAGGACGGTCAGTTCCTGACGCGCGATCCGTTGCAGATCGTCGGCGGCAAGGTCAAGGTGCCGCAGAAGCCGGGCCTCGGCATCGAGCTCGATATGGACGAACTCGACAAGGCGCACGCGCTGTATCAGCAGCACGGCCTCGGCGCGCGCGACGACGGCGTTGCCATGCAATATCTGATTCCGAACTGGAAGTTCGATAACAAGCGTCCGTGTCTCGTGCGTTAAAGAGGATTTAACTGAATCGAAAGCCTGGCGGGCTGCACGAAAGGTGCGGTCCGCCAGGTTTTTTTGTTTTCAGGCCGTCGACATCCTCGCTCGCCGCACACACTAATCGTCTGACGTCCGTGCATATCTATTAAGTCATTGTTTTTATTGCTATCACGTAAACCCCAGTCGTCTGATGACGATTAAATCATTACGATGGCTTCACTGGAAAGCGGAACGTGTCCATGTTGAGGTAAACGTCGGGAACGAGAGGTTTCCAGCCAGGTCTGCATGTCTTTTTAGATTCGGGCCTTGGAGCAGCAGCAAGCGGAAAACTGGCAATAAATCGAATCGCAGTCCTTCACATTAAAACGACCGATGCGCGTCTCGCATTTGTGCATATAACAATTGAGGAAAGACATGTCTGTGAAATTCACTCAGAGGAGAACAGCCGCCGCCGCAAGTTTCGTATTCATTCTGGCGGCGTGCGGTGGCAGAGATAGTCCGAACACAACGGCGGCTTCAACGCCAGCCCCGACGCAGACATCCACCATGCCATGGATGAATACGTCACTGTCTCCCGAAGCACGCGCGGCACTGCTTGTCCCCGCCATGGCGCTTGCCGATAAGGAAGAGCAATTGGCCGGTTCGAATCCCGGCATCCTGCCTGAATTGCCGCAGTGCTACGGTGCGCGGCACATTCTCGGCCTGACGAAGTACGCTATTCCGACATTGCGTATCACCAATGGGCCCGTGGGTATCGGCCAGAACGACTGCGTTTCTCCGTCCGTATCGGGCTTTGCCGCCTATACGGATTCCAGCTCCGCCAAGGCGACCGCTCTGCCTTCAGCCATCGCGATGGCGGCTTCGTTCGATCCTTCCGTAGCAACCCAGTTTGGCAACGTGGTTGGCGTCGAAGGAGGCAATCTGGCTCTGCACGTGTTCGAAGCGCCGGGTATGAACCTGGCAAGATTGCCGGTGGGCGGACGCAACTTCGAGTACATGGGCGAGGACCCCTATCTCACCGGCACGATGGGTGTCGCCGAAATCCAGGCCGTGCAAGCGCACGGCATGATCGCAATGGCGAAGCACCTCGTGGCGAATGAGCAGGAAACGAATCGCATGACGATTCAGGAGAGCATCGACGACCAGACGTTGCATGAACTCTATATGCTGCCGTTCGAAATGGCGGTGAAGGCAGGCAACGTCGGCGCCGTCATGTGTTCGTACAACTCGGTGAATGGTTTTTCGATGTGCGAGCAGAAGCACATCCTGTCCGATGTGCTTCGCGGACAATGGGGCTTCAAGGGCTACGTGCAGTCGGACTTCTTTGCGGCGCACAGTACCGCGCCAACCCTTCTGGCAGGCATGGACAACGAAATGCCGCTGCCGCAGAACTGGTCGCCGGCAAATCTGAATGCGGCTTTGGCTTCGGGGCAGATTCAGACCTCGGATATCGACAATGCGCTGCTGCGCCGATACACGCAGATGTTCCGCGCGGGCATCTTCGATCGGCCCATTGCTCAGACCGCCATCAACGCGACGGCCGACGGTACGGTCGCGAAGCAGATTGGCGAACAGTCGGCCGTGCTGCTGCAAAACAACGGGACTTTGCCGCTGAAAAAGACGGTTCGAAACGTCCTTGTGGTCGGCAAGACGACACAGGTCTATGCGCAGCAAGCTGTTGCCGGTGGCAGCTCGGTCGGCCACCCGATGGGTTCGGGCGGCGGCAGCTCCGACGTCGTCGCCTTGTACACCGTGACGCCGGTGCAGGGCATCAAGGACACGCTAGCGAACCTCGGCAATGCCGGTGCTCAGGTTCATCTGGCGCTCGTCGACGACAACAATTCGACTGGCACGATCGACGGCGCGGCCGCCACCATCTCCGATGTCACGTCAGCGGCGACCGGCGCCGACGCTGTGATCTTCATGGCCGGCTCCATGTCGGAGGAAGGTGCCGACCAGGCGACCTTTACCGACTCGACGGGGCTGACGCTCGACACAGGCAAGTACCTGAATACGCTCGACTGGTATTCGCCGAAGTCGAGCTCGATCACCACCTCGAGTACCGCAAAGAACAGCAACACGCTCGCGTTGCTGCAGACCATCGTCGCGGCGAACAGCAACACCGTGCTCGTTCTGAAGGACAGTGCCGCCGAAGCGCTCGATCCGTCGATCCTCACCGGCGGGACATCCGCCGCGAGCGCGATTCTCGAGACGTGGTTCCCCGGCCAGGAAGACGGGCACATCGTGGCGGATCTGCTGTGGGGCGTCGCGAATCCGTCCGGCAAGCTACCTGTGACGTTCCCGCAGGTCGGCCAGGGCTTCATGGATTCGATTACGGCTTACCAATACCCGGGCGTGTCGATCAACGGAAGCGCGACGGTCACCTACTCCGAAGCGCTGAATGTCGGCTACCGCTGGTACGACGCAATGGGCAAGACGCCGGCATTCCCATTCGGTTACGGTCTTTCGTACACGACCTTCACGATTACCAACCCGACCGTCAGTACCGGAGCAAACGGCACGTACACGGTTAGCGCGGTCGTGAAGAACACGGGTTCCGTCGCGGGCGCCGAAGTTCCGCAGGTGTACGTTGCGCTGCCGACGTCGGCGGGAGAGCCGCCCAAGCGTCTGGTGGGATTCCAGAAGGTGAGTCTGAATGCAGGCGGAACGCAGACCGTGTCGATCACGATCGATCCCGCCGCGCCGAATCATCCGCTCAGCACCTGGAGTAAAGATGCGCAGCAGTGGACGACCCCGACGGGTTCCTACTCGGTGTATATCGGGAACTCGTCGCGCAGCCTGACTCTTGCGGGAACTATTACTAAATAAAGTCGAGTAAAGCGCCGGGTCTGATCAGCTTCGATGCCTGATCGGACCCGGCGTTACACACACCAACGAAAATGGTCCGCTTAATGAAAGTACTATCACGACGGATGTTGGCACTTGTGCTCGGTGCAACGCTCTCATTGGCGACGGGTGCGACAGAAAAGCCCTTCGTCACGGTCAATGGCAAACCGGTTTCTCAGGCCGATGCCGATTTGTACATCGGACAGGCGCATGCGCAAGGATTTTCCGATTCCCCACAATTGACGGACCATGTCCGGGACGAACTGATCCGGCGCGAAGTACTGTTCCAGCAGGCGCAGAAAAGTGGCTTCGACCGCGACCCGAAAGTCGCGGCACGCGCCGAGGCCGCGCGGCAAAAGATTCTCGCGCAGGCGCAGGCGACGTGGGAGATCGAGATCGTCAGAGCGTACATGCAGGACTTTCTGAAAAAGAATCCTGTCAGTGACGATCAATTGAAGGCGATGTACAACGACATGAAAGCAAAAGGCGGAAGCACGCAATATAAAGTCCGCCATATCCTCGTCAAGGATGAAGGCCAGGCAAAAGACATCATCGCGAAGCTGAACAAGGGTGCGTCATTCGGCGACCTCGCAAAGGAATCGATCGATGCCGACACTCGATATAACGGCGGAGATCTGGGCTGGACAACTTCCAGCAAAATGGTCAAACCGTTTGCTGACGCGGTTTCGCATTTGCACAAGGGCGAATACACGCGCACGCCGATCAAGACCGGATACGGTTTTCATGTGATCGAAGTCGATGACACTCGCCCCTTGCAGGTTCCGTCGTTCGAAGACATGAAGCCGATGCTGTACCAGCAGGCACAAGCGGAACTCGTCGACAGGATGGTGAAGGATCTTAGAGCGAAAGCCACCATTCAGTAAGCGGCCAAATCACGTTCGTCATCCTTGGGATGCGATTGAGAGCCGTGATGTGACGGCGTCGGGTCTCTTTGTCTTATTCGCGCACTCAGCTCTTGCGAAACACCACGTGCGAAATCCGTTGCACCAGCAGCGCGGCCGCGAGCGATGCCACCGCCGTCAGCCACACGCCCATATGAATCGACTGCACGAGGGCATCGCGCGCGCTATCGATCAGCGCGAGCGTGTCGAGTCCCGACGACTTCATGTCCGCGATCAGTTGCGTGCGCGATGCATCGTCGATCAGGATGCGCAGATCGACGAAACGCGGCCGCCATTGCGATGAGGCCGGCTCGCCGAGCACGCTCATCGTGCGCGTGACGACGTCGCGATAGTGATGCTGCACGACCGTCGCGACAATGCTGGTGCCGAGCATGCCGCCGACCATGCGGGTCGATTGCAGCAGTGCGGTGGTGATGCCGAAGCGCTCACGTCCGGCGATCTCCTGGCCGAACACGTTCAGATTGTTCAGGATGAAGCCGAGGCCGATGCCGACCGCGCCCATCGGCAGCACGATGCGCAAGCGCGGCGTGTCCGGATTCGCGAACGCGAGCGCGATCGACGCAAACATCAGCAGCCCGAAACCGATCGTCAGAATGCGCGTGGGCTTCTTCATGTGAATCACGATGCGCGTGTTCAGCAGACTGCCGAGCGCGATGCACGCGGCGATCGGCGTCGCGAGCAAGCCGGCCTGCTGCGGCGACAGACCGAAGCCGCCTTGCAGCAGCAAAGGCGCGAAGAAGATCAGCGAGAACATCACGAAGCCGGACAGCATGCCGAGCGTGAATAGCGTGACGAGCTGCGCGTCCTTGAACAGATCGAGCGGAATGATCGGATGCGTGGCGCGCTTTTCGCACTTGAAGAGCGCGACAGCACCGATGATCACGCACGCGCCGAGCACGAGATTGCCCAGCGTGAGGCCACTCTTCGGCACTGCTTCGATGAACGCCTGCAAACCGCCGAGCACGCACGCGACGAGCCCAGCGCCGAGCCAGTCGATCTTGACTTCGCCCTCCTGCGGCCGTCGGAAGTTCGGCAGATGCATCCAGACGAAATAGAGCGCGGCCGCGCCGACCGGCAGATTGATGAGAAACGTCGAGCGCCAGCCGAGGTGCTCGCTCATCCAACCGCCGAGCGACGGACCCGTCGCCGTGCCGATGCCGTAGGTCGCGGCCAGCACGACCTGCCAGCGCACGCGGGTGCGCGGGTCGGGGAACAGATCGGGAATCGATGCGAACGCAGTGCCGACCATCATGCCGCCGCCGACGCCTTGCAGTCCGCGCGCGATCGCGAGAAACAGCATGCTATTGGCCAGGCCGCACAACACCGACGCGACCGTGAACGTGATCACCGCGGCGATCACGAAGCGCTTGCGGCCGAAGTAGTCGCCGAGCCGCCCGAACACCGGCACCGTGACGACCGACGCGAGCAGGTACGCGCTCGCGATCCACGCGAAATATTCGAAGCCGTGCAGCTCGGCGACGATCGACGGCAACGCGGTGCTGACGACGGTCTGGTCCAGCGCGACCAGCATATTGACAAGGCCGATGCCGAGCATCGCGTAAAGCGCGTGGCGAAACGGCAGGGCGGGGGCGGCGGGAACTGCGGCGGAGCTGGCGGCGGGGGCAGTGGAATTCACGGATCGGGCAGAAGGCGGTTCGGGGTGGACGCTGCGTGGCGGACGGTCAGGCACCCGGCGATTGTACGCAAGTTGTCTGACGTCTTGAGGATTATACGGGTTTTCACCTAGTCGAACCATTCGTCGCGCGAAAAAACACGCTGCGACCGACGCTGCCCGCGCGCACATCCATCGTTCGGGTGTGCGCCAGCGTACTGGACGGCCCGCATGGTCTCGTCCAAACGTGGTAAGTTCGCTCGCGGAATATCCGATCGATGTATTTGAGGAGGACCTCGTCCTGCGTCACGTCATGGCTTGCCTGCTGAACCCAGTCCGCGAAGCCTTGACGATCAGCGTCGGCGTGACAGCGGCCTGGTTAGGTGGCGCGCTGCTGCTCTACGCGCACGGCGCGGGCGCCGTCACCGACATCGATACCGGCACCGGCGCCGCTTCCGCTTCGGAAACCAACGCCGGCTTCGTCTCGCTGTATGGCGTGATCGACACGAGCGTCGAAATCACCGACCCCGGGTCGGGCTGGGTCGCGCGTATGGACTCGGGCGCATATCGCGGTTCGCGCGTCGGGCTGCATGGCGCGGAGCCGCTCGGCGGCGGCAACGCGATCGTGTTCACGCTCGAAAACGGCTTCGGCTCGACCGACGGCAGCCTGCAGGTGCCCGGCTCGATCTTCAATCGCCAGGCATGGATCGGCGCGAGCGGCGGCTGGGGCGAACTGCGCTTCGGACGCCAGTATTCGCCAATCTATATTCCGTTCAAGGGCGATCTCGACGCGTTCGGCGCCGGCACGATCGCTTCGGGGCTCAACAACCTGTCGAAGATCACCCCATACGCGAACAATGCGGTTGCGTATCTGTCGCCGCGCATCGCCGGCTTTAGCGCGACGCTGATGATGGCGATGCGCGATCCGTCCGAGAAGGACGGCAACGGTATCGACGGCTATTACGTGACCGCGTCGTATCGGTTCGACCGGTTGCATCTGCTGTACGCGCGCCAGCAGACCCACGGTGCCGGTGCACTGCGCGCGAATCTCGGCGGCGCGAACTACGCCTTCGGCAAGTTGCGCGTGTGGCTGTCCTTTTTCAATGGCGATGGCGGCGCGCCGGTCTATCACGGCGCGGGCGGGTCGCTATCGGCGCAGTACAGCTTTTCGAACAACGCGCGTGCGTCGCTCGGCTATGCGCACGTGCGCGACTACACGACGCCTGGTGGCAGCGCCGACCAGTTCAGCGCGGCATTCGAATACAGCATGTCGCCGACGCTGCTGCTGTACTTCAGCGCCGCGTATCTCGCGAATCACGACGACTCGAGCTTCACGCTGCGCGGCGTCAACGTGACCGGGCTGCCGGTCGCCTATCCGGGTGCGCCGGTGGCGGGTGTTCAGTTCGGTGTGATCGAGCGGTTCTAGCGTGGATCGCAATACGTGATTAATTGGTATGTGTCGAATGCACTTTTGATGCGACTGCCAATTGACGAGAGTGTCGCGCGAGTCGGAATTGCAAAAGCGTCGCGAATAAAAAAAAGCCGACACAGTGTGTCGGCCTAAAGATTCTGGCATCCGAGGATGATGGCCAGAACCTGAGAGACATGGACCCGCAAAGCAGCGCCAGTGCGGTATTTCGGGGGCGCCGCGATGCGCATCGACCTGCGTCGTACTTTAACGTTAGCTTTCAGCACGAGACGATTGAGAGCGCGTTCCGCCGATTGCTCTTCCTTCGAATGTCGATCCAGAAAGCATGGCGTGGAGTATAGCGTCGTCAATCGCCTTTGTGGAACCGCACTTCGGCGAATGGGTTAATGCACTTTTCCTGATGTTCAACGTCGTATGGTTGGATTTACATAATGCGCAGATTCAACGGGAGCACGCCCGCGCGCTGACACGGTTCCGATAGAACAGGAAACGGGGTAGTGGCGCTATGCTAGCGGTTTCGTCTACTCGAGGAGCGACCGATGACCCAACACGCAGGTTCGATGATCACGTTCAACCGTCCGGACGGCAAGCAGCTACAGGGCTATCTCGCGAAGCCGGAAAAAACCGCCGGCGCGCCCGCAATCGTCGTGATCCAGGAATGGTGGGGCTTGAACGACCAGATTCGCGGCGTCGCCGATCGCCTCGCGAAAGCCGGCTACTTTGCGCTCGTGCCCGATCTGTATCGCGGCAAGTCGACGGTCGAAGAGGACGAGGCGAACCATCTGATGAGCGGCCTCGATTTCGGCGATGCCGCAACGCAGGATGTGCGCGGCGCGGTCCAGTATCTGCAGCAGCACGCTGCGAAGGTCGGCGTGACCGGCTATTGCATGGGTGGCGCGCTGACGTTTCTCGCGCTGTGCAACGTGCCCGAACTGGCGGCCGGCGTCGTCTGGTATGGCTTCCCGCCGCTCGACTATATCGACGCGTCGAAGATCAAGGTTCCGGTGATGGGCCACTGGGGTCAGCAGGACGAGTTCTTCGCCGCCGACACCGTCGACGCGCTCGAAAAGAAACTCACCGACGCGAAGGTCGACATCGAGTTTCATCGTTATCTGGCGCGTCACGCGTTCGCGAACGAAACGGCGGTTGGGTCGGGCCGCATTGCGAAGACGCAATACGATCCGGTCTGGGCGCAACAGGCGTGGGATCGCACGCTGACGTTCTTTGGCCGCACGCTGTGGAAATGAGTTGGTGAATGGCGGAAGCGGACGGCCGCGCTGTTTTTTTGCAGCGCGGCCGTTTTCTTATGCAGCCTTTTCCGAGTTTGCGAGGTGCGCTTCAAACCCTGCGTGTTCAATAGCGTTGCCAACATGGCGGATGTGGACTATTTGATTTGGCGCAAACGTAGTTTTCCTTATCGGATGCGTCTCTCGAGAATTGCATTTGAAAGCAAAGCCAACATAAAATGCTAAACGGTATTGGAATCGTCGGTTAAGTTGTAGAGCAGCACTTAACTCGGCAGACGGTGTCCGTTCATTTCGTTGTTCGGGACTTGAAAGCATCATTCCCCCGGTCGGGAGCGGGCGGCATCTTCGCTGACATTCTCTGACCGGTCGAGCACCGGCAAATACAGTTAAGTACCTACCTAATACCCAAGGTGAAATTCGCGAGCCCGAGGCAACACGCAGGGCGGCGAGCGTCCGGGCCAAGGGCCGGCTACGACGTGTCGATGACGTTGACGTTTGCGTCGGGATATTCTGGGATATAATACGAAAATGAATACGATTGCGATCCTAGGCCGAGTGACTTCCGGCGAACTTCAGGAACTGGACGGCAGTGATTTTCCGGCTCAGGTAGCGGCAGAGACACGCAAACTGATCAACCGGGGAGTGCTTGCACCCGGCTTCCAACTACGACAGTCCGATCTTGCCGAGCGCTTCGGAATTAGCCGAGTGCCCGTGCGTGAGGCGCTGAAACTGCTGGCCGCTGAAGGCATCATTGAACACGATCCAAATCGTGGGTTCTTTGTCGCCCAACTGTCGAGCGACGAAGCACGGCAACTATATCGGATGCGGCAACTGCTTGAAGCCGAATTGCTGATGACCATCGAGTGGCCGACGCCCGCGCAGATGAAGCAACTGAAGTCAATGCTCGCGGATCTGGAGCATTTGCTCGGTGCGGGTAATCGCGAAGGCTGGATCGAGCAACACCGCGCATTCCACGACATGATTTTCGATCTGTCACCGAACAAGGTGCTTAAGCGCGAAGTGCTGCGATTGATGCGGTTGACCGATCGATATCGTGCATTGGCCGCAGATATCTCAGCGAACCCTGAACACCGCAGTGCGAATATCGAGGCGCGGTTGGTGAAGGCGCTGCAGAGTAAGGATAAAGACTTGCTGCTCGCGACTTACGAAAAGGGCCGATCAATTGTTTTGAGCGGCTTGATGGCGGTGCTTGCGGCCAGAGAGACCTGATCGATAGAAGGGGCGCCGACGGTGCCCCTTTTTTTCATCTACAGCCGGTATCGCGCAACGTGTTTGTCATTTGACGCCCACGCGAAGACTCCTGCCAAATTGCTAAATTAGTCGGACCCCCAGTTCGAGATCCAAAGCATGTCGTGGAAATCGACGGCCTTATTGGTTTGAAATTCACCATAGGAGCCCTGCGAATACAGTAGCGGCGTCTTTGCGTCCGTATTAATGGCGGTTCCCAACACGTGGCCAAAAATTACGGCATGCGTGCCGATTTCGACGATACGTTCGACGCTGCAATCGAAATTCACCATCGCCGTGGCCAACGCCGGGGCGCCGGTCCTGATGCGATTCCACGTGCCGGCCTGGAATTTTTCCTCAGGCGAGATAGGGCGAGAAAACCGTTGTGCCAATTCCTGCTCGCTGCGCGCTAGCACATTGACGACGAAATGACCGGTCGCCTGCACGTGTGCCAACGAGGAATTCGCGCGATTGATGCAGACGAGCAGGATAGGGGGCGCAGCACTCACGGAAGTCACGGCGGTTGCTGTCATACCAGCAAGTGGACCGTCAGCGTCAGAACCGGTGGTAATCAAACACACGTGCCCGGTGAGACTGCGCATGGCGCGCCTAAATTCAGATTCTTCGATGCTCAATTGCGTCCCCAGGTCATCAAAATTTGGTGACACCAAAAGAAACACGGGTGGCGTCCCAAAGACGGCCGCCCGTGAGAGAGACTCGCACCTCTTAGCTGGTTACTGGTCCCAGCCGAAGATACTGAGCGTGCTTTCGCCTGCCTCGAGCCGTTTCAACTGCTGTGCTTCCGCGGCTTCCCGTGCTTCCGACGCGGCGATAGCGGTTGCGACCTGCTCGCGCGGAATGCAGACGACACCATCTTCGTCGCCAACGATCAGGTCACCTGCATTAACTGTCACGTCGTCGAGTCGGATCGGTGCGTTGATCCAGCCGCGAGCGCCAAAATCTTTTCCGGTGCCGCGGATGCAAAGTCCTCGGGCGAAGACGGGGAACCCGATCTCGGACAGCAGTCGCTGATCACGAACGCACCCGTTAATGACGAGACCTGCAAGCCCGCGAACCTTTGAGGCCGTTGACATGATCTCGCCCCAGTACCCATGCTCATAGGCTTCGCTGACCGACACGACCAGCACGTCGCCCGGCTGTGCGGCGTAGATCGCCCGATGCAACCACAGGTTGTCACCACCCGGCGAATGGACGGTCACAGCAGGGCCACACACCTTGAAGCCCGGTGCCACAGGGTGGATTGCAGCCGGCAGCGCACCGATCTTTCCAGCCGCTTCATGCAGCGTGGCAGACGGCAGTTTGCCTGCGTCCTTGATTAGTGCGGGGTCCGGACGTTGAATGTCGAGTCGTGTCGTCTCTGCTGGGTTCAAGCGCGGGCCGGTCATGCTTTGCTCCCGGTGGTGCGCGTTTGCAATTGATGGTACTTGAACTGCTTGCGCGCTTCGTCGAGGCGCATGCCCGACGCGACTGCTGTACGAATCGCTTTTTCTGCTGCGTCGATTTCTTCCGCAGCGGCGAGCACACGCTCTTCGTGTTCTTTGGGAATCGAAATAACGCCATCGGCATCACCGCGTAGCAGGTCACCCGGAGCAACACGTACGTCGCCGATGTTGACCGGCACGTTCGTGGCTTCGACTTGCACGCGATCCTTGCCAGTGCGCATCCAGTTGTCCTTGGAGAACACCGGGTAACCGAGCGACAGGCAGAGATGGACGTCGCGGTTGATGCCGTCGATCACCGTGCCGGCGATGCCGCGACGGTGTGCGATTTCGGTCAGGATGTCGCCCCAAACGGTGGCATCGGTGCGACCGCCGTTGTCGAGAACAATCACGCTGCCGGGCGGCACGTCGTCGATGAAGTCGCCGACCGTGCCTGCGGGAGAAGCAGCCGGGCCGTAGAGGATCGTGAATGCACGACCCGCCATGCGGAAGGACGGGTCACGGGGCTTGATGCGGCTGCACTGGCCGTTGAGACCCAGACGATCGAGAGCGTCGCTTAGCGTTGCCGTTTCGAGTTTTGCTGCACGAGCAACGTTTTTGTCTTGTTCGATTTCGGACATGACTAATCCTTAAGCATGAATTCGTAGTTGCCGCCCATCACTTCGTGGATGGGGGTGCCTGCCAGTACAGCCTTCGCCATCAGGGCTTCACGGGCCACGATCGACTCGGCGGTTTCGATCACGCGTGCAACGTTGGCCGCGCTGATGAAGACCACCGCGCTGCTGTCGGCGATCACATAATCACCGGCTTCGACGGCGGTACCGAAGACCTCGACCGGAACGTTGACGCCCTTCTCGACGATGCGACCGCGGGCAGTGCGGGCGGTGAACGCGTTCGCGAACACCGGCAGATCCATCTCGCGGGATTCGTCGATATCACGGACCGGGCCGTCGGCGATCACGCCAGCGATGCCGCGAACCTTGGCGCCCAACGAGAGGATGCCGCCCCACGAACCGGCTTCGACGCCCGTGCGCTGCTCGACAACGATCACGTCGTCGGCGCCGCCGAGTTCGATCGCGGTGGTGCCGAGGTGACGCGGCGGGCCCGGAGGCGGATCGCCAACACCGAGTTTCATCGTGATCACGCGACCTGCGATCCGCCTCGTGCCCGAAGCCTGCTGAACACCGCTGACGACACCGGTCAGACCGAGTTTGTCCAGCGCATCCGAGACGGCACAGCAGTCCAATCGCCGAAGGCGGTGGACGTATTCGTCTTTGCTTTTCATATCTTTGCTAATCCTTATTGCTGGTCCGGCGATTTCCAGTAGACGAAACCCATCGCGTTGCCGGTGCCGGCTTCGCTGCGATAGCACGGCACGTAATCGACCACCGTCATGTCGAAGCCGATTTCGTCCATCACGCCAGCGACCGGAATCCAGTTCTTGATTTCCGACGTGCCTGCCTGGAAGATCGCTTCATCAAGTTCGAAGACCGGCGAGAAATCATGGTTCTTCATCGCGCTCAGGACCAACTGGTCGACGCGCTCGTCGATCACGAAGTGCGTCAGACCGCCCGAGGCGATGACGGCAACGCGTGCATCCGTGTCCCACGACTGGATAGCGCGACCGATCGAGCGACCGAACGCGTGGCAGCGGGCAACGGTCGGTTGATTCGGCGGGTAGAACGTGTTGACGAGCACCGGCACGGTCGGGATCACCTGATCCTTCATCAACTGACGGAACACGAACCCGAACGCGTGCGGCGTTTCGGTTTCCGACAGACGCTGAAGGGCTGCGACGTCGAACTGATCGTTCATCGCGGTCTTGATGATGTGCTTCGCGAGTTCGGGAACGCCGGAGTAACTCGCGGTATCCGGCATATAGCCCGGCATCGCGTGACGCACACCCGGGGGCATCGTCTGAAGTTTCTCGTGGCTGATCATGTTGTTCACGATCGTCGGGCCACACATCACGCTGAGTGCAGGGATGCAGTCGGTATCGAAGATTTCCATCTGATCGTTGCCGACGATCACAACGACGTCCGGCTTCGCTTCGGTGAGAACCCGCGCCATCTCCTCGATAGCCGCGAGACACTGGGCGTGCCTGGCTTTCCATACGTCGAGCGTGATCTGTTTCCCGAGGTTCTCGGCACTCCGATAATCGACGAGTTCATCGAAGGACCACTCACGGCCCTCGAAGTGATGCTTACTCAGTCGGTCATCGGGTACACGAGCGCCCCAGGTTTCAGGCGGCGTCACGAGCATGGGACCGTGCGATGTCCCCATTCCCAGTACGATTTTTGCCATGGTTTCGAGTCCTGTGGGCGCCGGGAATTATTCGTAATCCGCGAGGTCGAGCTTGAAGAAGTCGCGGGCATTGCCGAAGAAGATCTTGTCCTTCTCCTCCTGAGACAGCCAGTCGAAGCCCTGGATGTACGGCTTGATGTCGTCGAACGTGCGGCCCGTATCCGGATTGATCGCCGAGCCGACGCCCGGACACTCGGCACCGAACAGGCAGCGATCGGCACCCACGGTCTTGATCAGCAGGCGCAGCGACTCTTCCGAGTAGAGCACGGTGTCGTAATACAGATTGCGCATACCTTCGAGGAAGTTGCGGCCGGCGCGTGCGGCACCCGACTGGAAGCGACCGATCTGATATGGGATCGAGCCGCCGCCGTGCGAGATCATGATCTTCAGCTTCGGGAAGTCCTTGAACACGTTCGAGTTGACGAGGTTGAACACCGCGATGGTTTCTTCATTGATGAAGTGAACGGTGTAGGGCGAGCGAGCCGAATGTGAACCCGTAGCGTGGATGTGCGCCGGAATGTCGAGTTCGCACAGCTTTTCGTACAGCGGATACCAGTAGCGCTCACCCAGCCCCGGAGCTTCGCTGCCGCTGTTTTCGAACGGATCGGGGTTGAGCAGCACGCCCTTGAAGCCGAGTTCCTTCACGCCGCGTTCGAGTTCAGGCAGCACGGTTTCGATCGGGTCACCCGCAACTTGCGGCAGGCCGCCGACACCGATAAAGCGCTTCGGCAGCAGCTTGACCGTGCGCGAGATGATGTTGTTCGTTTCTTCGGTGAACCAGTGAACGAGTTTGCCCGGCTTCTGGCTGTGCATCATCTGGAACGGCCGCGGCGACAGCAGCTGGACATTCGTGCCCACGCGATCGAGCATGTCGAGATGGCCCACCGGCGCCATTTCCTTCTTGTTGGCGTAGTGCAGGATCTCTTCGTCCGTCACTTCCGGCATCCTGCGACCATGCTCGCCGCGATGCGAGAGGATGTGTGCCTTGTAGACCCAGAGTTCGGCGGGCGCGCTGACATGACCGTGGCAATCGATAATCACTTACTTGTCTCCTTGACTTAACGTGAGATGTGGGCGACGTCGTCGCCCGGTGTTCTACTTACAGATCGAGGACGAGACGGTCGCCCTTACAGCCAGAACAGCAAATGATCATCGTGTTGTTCGCAGCCTTTTCGGGCTCCGACAGAATGGCATCGCGGTGATCCGGCTGCCCTTCGAGCACGCGGACTTCACACGCGCCGCACACGCCTTCTTCACAGGAATAGGAAATGGGAATTCCCGCGTCGCGCACGACGTTGAGAATCGTCTTGCCCTGCGGGACCGTCAGGGTTTTTCCGCTCTTGCGCAATTCGATGACGAAGTTTCCATCGAGCGCGGCTTCCTGCTTCGCGGAGAAGTATTCGACGTGAACCTGTTCCTGAGGCAGCGATGCACACGCGGCTTCGAACGCCTCGAGCATCGGGCCGGGGCCGCAGCAGTAGAAGTGAGCGCTAGACGGTTCGTTCTTGACGACGTCCGCGATGTTGAGGAATGTGCCGGCCTCGGCATCGACGTGAACCAGCGCGCCTTCGAAGCTTTTCAATTCCTCGGCAAACGCGACGTCGACGCGTTCACGGCACGAGTAATAGATACGCGGCGATTGGCCGAGCTCTTTCAGACGACGGGCCATACACAGAATAGGTGTAATCCCGATGCCGCCGGCGACCAGGACGGTGTGCGCGGCATCTTCATTGAGCGGGAAATTGTTGCGAGGTGCTTCGACCTGGATGAGATCGCCGACACGCATCGTTTCGTGCATATAGCGCGAACCGCCGCGCGACTGCGGATCGAGCTTGACGCCGACCACGTACGAACGCTGTGTCAGGCTGTTGCTGTATTCCAATAGCGAGTACTGACGGGTCAGGCCGTTCGGCAAAACGACTCCGACGTGAGCGCCCGGTTCCGCCCCGGGCAGCAGGTTGCCCTCGGGGTCTTCGAATGTGAAGGCCAGCGTGTTCCGGGCGAGATAGTTGATCGCCGTCAAACGCAGGGTCATCACTTCATTCAGTTGTTCACTCATGTCACCTCCAAAATCGTAGAACGCGGGGAACCGCGCAAACGGCGCGCAAGAATCACACATCACGCTTCCTTGTTTAAAGACCTCTGACGTCAGAATCACGGGGCACTGAAAGTTCCGTGGGCCGTTTGACGCGTAATTCTTTTTTGCATATTATTTGGCCTGACCAGAAAAAAGTCAAAGCCTCTTCGGCGCAGAGTCTGGCGGAAGCTGTAGCGACTACGTTTCTGAGGAAAACAGGCGACATCACACGGGGTATTCCCCTAGGGAGGAGAAATGATCGCAGTTCTGACCACCAACGGTGGAACCGTCACGTACGGTGAGGGTGCGGCAACCACGCTGTTGGTCGCCACTATTCGCGGCATGCTCGTGTTCGAGCGTGCCGACGCCAATGCGCCGTGGAAGCTCACGCGCAAGGCGCTGGAAGATCGCCACGTGAGCGCGCTGCTCTACGTGCCGAAAGCGGGTCTGTTGTTCGCGGGCGCACACGGCCAAGGCAGTCTGTCGGTCAGCAAGGACCTGGGGCTGACGTGGGAACCGGCCAACAACGGGCTGAACAGCACGCACATCTACACGATGGCGCAACAGGAGCGCGATGGCCGTACCGTTCTGTTCCTGGGCACGGAGCCGTCCGCGCTTTATCGCAGCGACGACCTGGGTGCGACGTGGGTCGAAATCCCCGAGATGATGACGGTGCCGGACCAGGACAAATGGACGTTCCCGCCGCCCCCGCACGTCGCGCACGTGAAGAACATCGCGTTCCATCCGGCCGAACCGGAGACGCTCTATATCTGTATCGAACAGGGCGCGCTGCTCAAGACGGTCGATGACGGCAAGACATGGACCGAGCCGCGTAGCTACGAATCGGAAAACGACAAGTTCTATCACGACAACCACCGCGTGCTGATTCGTCCGTCCAATCCCCGGCAGATGTTCATGTGCGGCGGCGAAGGCCTGCACTACAGCGCAGACGCAGGCGAGACGTGGGTGCACTTGATGACGCGTCAAGACCTCATCGGTTATCCCGACGCGATGTTCATCGATCCCCGCAACGAAAACGTGCTGTATCTCGGTGGTCCGGGCAACGCGCCGCGTGACTGGGGTGCACGGAAGTCGGCGGATGCCACGGTTCTCAAGAGCACCGATGGTGGCGTCACCTGGGACCATATGCGTAATGGTTTGCCCAAGGAAATCATCGGCAACATCGAGGGCATGGGCCTCTATCAGTGGGACGACAGGATCATGCTCATCGCCGGTACCGCGACGGGCGAGATCTACGCGACCGAGAACGACGGAGAAAGCTGGTACGCGATCTCGGAAGACGTGCCGCCGATCTCGAAGGGTGGTCACTACCGCTGGTTCCTCGATGCCAAGGAACGCATGAACGTCGAAGGTCGTTACGGCCGCAACGAACACTGACCCGGCCACAGCGGCTAAACAAAAACTATTCTGCGCGCCGGTTCCTCGAGCGCGGCGCAGCAAGCCCTAACAGGAGAACGCCTTGAGTCGTATTGCTAGTCACGAGGACGCCCTCGCTATTGCTCGCGGTTTGCACAACGTGATTCGTTCACGAGTCAAACAGACCGAAAGCGATCGCGTGGTGCCGAAAGAAACCATCGACGCACTACGTGAGTCGGGTCTTTTCAACATCATCACGCCGAAGTCGTTTGGCGGTTCCGAGTTGGGCTTCACGACGCTCGTCGAAGTCACGGCAGAAATCGCGTCGGCTTGCGGTTCGACCGGTTGGGTGTTCGGCGTGCTCGCCGGTCACAGCTGGATGCTGAACCTGTTCCCGTTGAAAGCACAGCAAGACGTGCTGGGCAAAGGCCACGCTCTGACGGCCACGGTGTTCCGCCTCGGCGGCACGATTACCGAAGTCGACGGTGGCTACAAACTCGTGAACGGTGAAGGGCGGTTCTGCTCCGGTATCGATCACGTGGAGTGGGTCATCGTCGGCAATGCGGTGCAGCGCGAAGACGGCCCGCCCGAACCGCGTTTCTTCGTGATCCCGCGCTCGGACATCCAAATCGTCGATGACTGGCACACCGCAGGCTTGCGTGGCACCGGCAGCCGCACGATCAAGGTCGCCGAAGCGTTCATCCCGGCACACCGTTCGGTGTCCGTCAAGGAAATGATGACGGGCAATGTCGAAGGCGCCGATGCCATGCGCGCTCCGATTTACCGGATGCCGTTCCATAATGTCACGCCGTTCTCGCTGATCGGTGCGCCCCTGGGCATGGCACGCGCGGCAATCAAATCATTCACCGAAGGTCTGGCGCCACGTCTGAAGGCAATGCCGGCTGACCAGATGGCAGAGCAGTCCGCAACGATCGAACGTCTCGCACACGCGACGGCGGATCTCGACGCCGCCTATGCGTTGATTCTCGAAGACACACGTCGCATTGACACAGCAGAAAGCGCAAAGTCGTTGACGCCGCTCGAATGGTCGCGCATTTCCCGCGATTGGGCATATTCGGCGCAAACGGCTCGTCGTGCGGCCAACAGTTTGTTCGAAGCCGCGGGTGGCACCAGCATCTATAACGCGTCGGACCTCCAACGAATCTGGCGCGACGTCAATTCGGCCGCGCAGCACTTCGCATTCACGTGGGACAGCGCACTGACGAGTTATGGACGTCAGGCACTCGATCTGCCGCCTTCGAACTTCGGCCCTGGTCCTAAGAAATAGGAGTTACCAATGAACGTGGATGATCTTCATTCAATCGAGGATTACTCGCCGGAAACGCTGCGTCAGATTATCGAACGGGTGGAGAACTCGCACACGTTCGAACAGATGATTTATCGCGAGTCCGAACTGGACGAAGTCTGGCGACTGCTCGACAACGATATCGCTGCGGAAGCACGGAATGCCGCGAACTCGGCCGAAGGGCAGAACCTCGTGGCGCTGCGCAATCTGGTCATCGAAGCGCACGACCTGATCGGCAACGAAAGTAACACCGTAGACGCTCGCGAGCGACTGCTAAAAGCGGTCGCACTCGTTTAAGGCCGACGGGGGATTTCGGTCTCCCACGCAAATTCACATATAAGAGATTAGGAGCAAACATGCTTTCCCGTGAAGACAACGACGTTCTGACTCAAGTAGGAAAAGGCACCCCGAACGGCGACATGATTCGTCAATTCTGGATTCCGGCGCTGCTCGCATCGGAAATTCAGGAGCCGGGTGGTGCGCCCAAGCGCGTGCGTCTGCTGGGCGAAGATCTCGTGGCGTTCCGCGACAGCGACGGCAAGGTCGGCCTGCTCGAAGAACAGTGCCCGCACCGTCGTGCATCGCTCGCGCTGGGCGACAACTCGGAAGGCGGTCTGCGTTGTCTGTACCACGGCTGGAAGTTCGCGGTAGATGGCCAGTGCATGGACACCCCGACCGAGCCGGAAGATTCGAAGCTGTGCTCGCGTATCAAGGCGATCGCGTACCCGGTGCGTGAAGTCGCTGGCGTGATCTGGACGTACATGGGCGACCCGGCGAAGGTTCCGCAGTTCCCCGACTTCGATTTCCTGTCGTACCCGGCAGAAAAGGTCGCAGCGTTCAAGGTTCTCGAAGACTGCAACTACGCTCAGGCCGTCGAAGGCACGATCGACTCGGCACACGCGGGTGTCCTTCACCGCGAGCAGCCGTGGTCGGCGCCGGCGAAGTACGAACACGAGCGCGATCTGCGTCCGAAGATCGAAGTCGAATACACGCTGTACGGTTTGCGCTACGCCGGCGTCCGCAATTTCCGGGAAGAAGGCAAGCTGCACGCCCGCGTTACGGAAGTGATTCTGCCGTTCTTCACGCTGATCCCGCCAGATGGCTTCGGCGTCCGTAAGAATCGCCGCATGGCCAACGCTTTCGTTCCGCGCGATGACGAATCGACGTGGCACATCCAGTGGTTCTTCGACGAAACGCAGCCGGTCGATATCGAATATCGCATCCAGGAAGGCGGCCACTGGGTCGACGAAAACTTCCGCAAGGAACTCAACATCGACAACTGGTACAAGCAGGACCGCGAGGCGATGAAGACCTCGTCGATGTCGGGCATCAAGGGCATCCTGACGCAAGACCACGCAGTCAGCGAAACGCAGGGCCGCATCCTCGACCGCACGAAGGAACACCTCGGCACGTCGGACGTCGCGGTCGTCGCATGGCGTCGCCAGATGATTCGTTCGGCACGCGCGTATGCACAAAGCGGTGAACTGCCGAGCGTGCTGACGAACACGATTCCGTGGAATCAGATTCACGCTTCGACAGTGATCTTCCCGAACGACCGCACGTGGAAGGAAGAAGTGCCCCTCAACCCGGACGTCGCTCTGAAGGCCTGAGGTTCGCATGATCGTCGATAGCCACGCTCACGTATCGCCTCATTGGTATGAGCCCGTCGAGACGCTGCTCGATCAGATGAATGAATACGGTGTTGGCCATGCCGTGCTCACGCAGATGATTGGACAGACGGATAACCGGTATCAGCAGGAATGCGTCAAACGATTTCCCGGCCGTCTGTCGAGCGTGGCCTGGGTCGATGTCGAGGACCCGGACGTCGCGAAAACGATCGAATCGCTGGCCCGTGCTGGTGCCAGCGGTATTCGATTGAGACCATCGGCATGTCTTGTCGACGGTCGCCTTCCCGAGGCTTGGCGCGGTATCCAGGCCTCGGGATTGCCAGTGAGCTGCGTTGGATCTGCTGAAGCATTCAACGCGCCGGGCTTCATTGAATTGATCACCAAATTGCCGGGTACGACGATTGTCCTCGAGCATCTTGGCGGCACCAGCACGCCGGCTTCAACGGATGAAGCGCTGGCCCTGCGCCGCCAGGTGTTCAAACTCGCGGCGTTCCCCAACGTGATGCTGAAAGTACCGGGCCTTGGCGAACTATTGCCTCGCGATTCGAAAACCTGGCAGCAGGGCCGGCCGTTTGGTGATGCCCATCCTACGCTCCTACACGAAGCAGTTAGCGCGTTTGGCGCTGATCGTTTGATGTGGGGTTCTGACTTCCCCGTCGTGAGTTCACGCGAGGGATATGGTCTGGCGTTGAAACTCACGCGTCAGGCACTCGCGGGACTGACGAATGACGATCTCGACGCGATCTTTGGCGGCACCGCCCTGCGCGTATTTTCGAAAGCCTGAGATTGAAAAACTAGTAGGAGACAGACATGACGAAGAAGGTATTGGCCGCGGTTAAGACGGATGTCGAGACCACCGAATTGCGTGAATTCGATTATCCGCAAGTGCGCCCCGAGACCGGCATTCTGCGCATCGAAGCCAGCGGCGTCGGTGGCAGCGATCCCGAGTTGTATCGCAAGGCCGGTCACGTTCCGGTGATCATGGGCCACGAGAACGTCGGCACGATCGAAGAGGTTGGCGAAATCGCGGCTAAGCGGTGGGGCGTCAAGCCCGGCGACCGCGTTGCTCTCCATGAATACCTGCCGTGCTGGAATTGCGAGTGGTGTATGAAGGGCGATTTCCGTCTGTGCATGGAGGTCGATTTCTTCAACGTGAAGGATCGTCTGAATACCGATCGATTCGGCATGTCCACCGCCAACAAGCCGCCGCATCTGTGGGGCGGTTACGCGCAGTACATGCACATGCCGCTCAACACGGTGATGCACAAGATTCCCCACGACATGCCGGCCACGCATGCGACGCTGGCCGTGCCGTTCGGCAACGGCGTGCAGTGGGCGTGTCTTGACGGTGGCGCAGGCCCCGGCAAGGTCGTGCTCGTCTTCGGCCCTGGCCAGCAGGGTTTGGGCTGCGTGCTGGCGGCAAAGGCCGCTGGCTCGTACACGGTGATTCTCGCGGGTATGACGCGTGACCAGACTCGTCTCGATCTGTCGCTGCGCCTTGGCGCCGACTACGCGATCAATGTCGAGACGCAAGACCTCGAAGCCGAAGTGATGCGTATCACGAAGGGCCGTGGCGTGGACGTCGTTGTCGATACCACGGGCGATCCCAAAGGCGAAATCGTCAAGCAGGCGATCGCGCTGGCAGCGAAGGGCGCCTACCTGAGCCTGAACGGCCTGGAACAGCACGTGCCGATCGGCGAGATCAAGAAGCGCTATCTGACGGTGCGTGCACCGCGTGGCCGTAGCTATGCGGCTGTCGAACTGGCACTGCGCTATATCGGTTCGGGCCGCTATCCGATCGACGAGGTGTGCTCGCACACCTTCGGACTCGCACAGACACACCAAGCGATCCTGGCGACGGCCGGGCGTGGCGTCGAAGGCGCTATCCACGTCTGTGTCGATCCGTGGAAATAACGCCCTACCGTTTGTTGATATCGAATTTTACAGAGAAGGTAACGTCATGATCGATAGTCACGCCCACCTGATTTCCACGAACGTGGAGAAATATCCGCCGTCGCCGTTGAGCGGCACGCTCGAAGCCAACGCATTCGACAACCCGGTGACGGCCGAACGCCTGATCGACCTGCTCGACGCTTGTGGTGTCGAGAAGGCGCTCGCGGTCCAGCGCGCTCACCTCTACGGCTTCCACAACGACTATGTGGTGGACTCCGCAGAGCAATATCCCGATCGTCTGCGGTCGCTGTGCATGATCGATGCACTGGCCGACAACGTGGAAGAAACCGTGCGCTACTGGGTTGGCCAGCGTGGCTCGGTCGGCATTCGTCTGACGGAGCCGCACAAGGGCGCGGACTCGAGCTGGTTCGCGTCGAAAGAAGCCATGCGTGCATGGTCGGCCGTGTCGGATTTCGGCGGCTCGGTGCGCCTGCACTTCTACCGCTGGAATCGCGTCGCCGCGCTCGAAGCGCTTCGAGACGTCGTCAAGCAATTCCCGAACACGCCAGTCATTCTCGATCACTTTTCGAACATCGTCGGCGAATCGGGTGCACCGGACTACGGCGTGGACGAAGCGCTGCTCAAGTTCGTCGACTCGCCGAACGTCTACCTGCTGTACTCGATGATCAACCTCAGCAAGCTGAAGGCACTCGAGCTGCCGGCAGCGCCCGTCGTCGAGCGTGTCGTCCGGTCGTTCGGAGCCGACCGCGTGATGTGGGGTTCGGACATCGCGCAGTCGAAGGGTGAGTACAAGGACATGGTTCAGTTGGCAAAGGATTCAGTGTCGTCGCTCTCTGAAGCAGATCAGCGGAAGGTCCTGCACACGACCGCTGAACGCGTGTACTTCAGCTGATATTCGCCCACGTGGATACGGCGTTCCAACAAGAAAAAGCGGGACGCCGATTCTCGCATTTAAGGGTATCCCCGAGTCTTGTCGAGCGGTGCTACAAGATAAGATAAAGAATACCCAATTGAATACTTTCGGCGATCGAGCGCGGTAGATCCGATCCGGGGCAAGTTGGGTCGGCTGTACCGCATGTGTCAGGCAATACGCTCGATTTGTCCGTTCTCGATTCTCTCTGAGGAGACATCAAATGAAATTCCTTCGGAACTGTTGGTACATGGTTGGCTGGTCGAGCGAGTTCTCGGCTACCGACATCGTCCCGTTCACCGTGATGGACGAACCGCTGGCGCTCTATCGCAAGGACGACGGCACGCTCGTCGCTCTGGAAGACCTGTGCCCGCACCGTTTGGCGCCGCTGACGGTTGGCCGCAAAGAAGGCGACGAACTGCGCTGCATGTATCACGGCCTGAAGTTCGCTGCCGATGGTCGCTGCACCGAAATCCCGGGCCAGGAGCGGATTTCGTCGAAGGTCTGCGTGCGCAGCTACCCGATCGAAGAAAAGCACGGTGCCGCATGGGTCTGGATGGGTGACCCGGCAAAGGCCGACGTCGCACTGATTCCGCCGATCGAAGGTCCGGATAGCGACACGTACTCGATGGTCTGCTCGAAGTTCGTCATGAACGGCAATGCAGAACTGGTGGCCGACAACCTGCTCGACCTGTCGCACGCACCGTTCATTCACGAATCGACGTTCGGTGCGAATAACAAGGTGTCGCTGAAGGTTCAGAAGGATGGCGAGACCAAGCGCGGCACGACGGTTCTCGAACGTGGCGTCGTCGCCGATCGTTGGCACATGGGCCGGCCGACGAACCCGTATTTCGATCTGCCTTCCGACGATAACGTGGTCAGCACCTTCCTGGTGCCGGGCGTCTTCATTCTGAAGATCAACTCCTTCGCACCGGGCGTTCAAGATCGTTTCGTCGACGGTAAGCCAAACGAGCAACCGATCTTCCGTCGCTGCACGTGCCAGATGATTACGCCGATCAACGATACGCAATCGATGTTCTTCTACAACTTCGGTCCGGATCATGAGCACGCCGATCTGAAGGAACACGCATTCGGAATCGCCGACGCGGCATTCGCCGAAGACAAGGCAATCATCGAAGCGCAGCAGGCAATGATCAAGAAGGTGCCGGGCCGCAAGATGATCATGCTGGCGATGGATCAGCCGGTGCTGCGTTACAACGAGATTTATGACGGCCTTCGCACGAAGGAAGAAGCCGAGCAGGCAGCATCTCCCGCAGCCTAAGCAGCTCAACCCGCGCCGGTATGTTTAGAGACACGATGGATAACGAAAAGATGGAAGTGAACTGGACCGAGCCCCGATGGGATGAACAGGCCGATATGGTTGTGGTCGGCTATGGCGGTGCGGGCGCAACGTTCGCGTTCGCTGCCGCCGAACAGGGCGCTGACGTGCTCATCCTCGAAAAGGGTGCGCAGGGTGGCGGTAACTCGGTCTGTGTGGCGGGTGGTCTGATCATGACCTCCGTCGATGAAGAAGAGTCTTTCAAGTATCTGAACTGGTTGTGTGCAGGTCAGACCGAGGAGAGCGTTCTTCGTCATTTCGTCTCAAGTCTCAAAGACATACCTGCGTTCCAGCACAAACTGGAATTGCCGCTCAAAGACAACCCGCAGCCGTTCTCGGCCCCGGGTTTCTTTCCCGAGTTCGCGGGCGCTCCGGGTGCCGAGAGCATCAAGGGTATGAGCGTCGTGGCCGCGCCAGGCGGCGCAGGTCTCTATAACGCGATCTCGGCTCAAGCAGAGAAGGCGGGTGCACGTGTCAAGTACAGCACGCGTGTTACGCGTCTGATTCAGCATCCGGTGACGCGTGCGATTCTCGGTGTCGAAGCCGAACGCGAAGATGGCACGACGATCACGATTCGCGGTCGCAAGGCAACGGTGCTGGCCAGCGGTGGCTTCGAAGCGAACGAGGCCATGTGCAAGCAGTTCCTCACCGCATGCCCGATCTATTTCCTGGGCAGCCCGAATCTGACCGGCGACGGCATCCGCATGGCACAGGAAGTCGGTGCCCAGCTGTGGCACATGAACGCCGTGGCAGGCCCGCTCAACATGGGCATCAAGACTAAGGAAGGGTACGTCTACGTCACGTATGACCTTAACAAGGTAGCGGGTTTCGGCTACAAGTCGGGCGCGTTCAAGGACGGCGGCAGTCTGCTGTGGGTGAACCGACAGGCGAAGCGCTTCCACAACGAAACGATCGACACGTCGGTCGTTCAGCACGGGTTGGCGAATCGCGACACATGGCTAGCAACGACGCCGGGCATTCCGGAATTCACCAACGTGCCGGCATTCCACATCTTCGACGAAAAGGTTCGGGCCGGTGGGGCGGCGATGACCACTCTGAATTCGCGCGTGCCGCCGTGGAGCCAGGACAACCTCAAGGAACTCGAAGAAGGTCTGATCATCAAGGCCGATACGCTCGAAGAATTGGCGTTGAAGTGCCAATGGCCGGAAATCCCGGGCGTGACCAAGGCAGGTCACCTCGATCCTCAGGCGCTTCGTGAGACGGTCGAGCGCTATAACGAGCAGTGCCGTCTGAATGCCGATCCCGAGTTCGGACGCGAGACGTTCCTGGTGCCGCTCAACGACGAGGGGCCGTACTACGCGATCGGACCCATGCTGCCGACGTACCTCAATACCCACGGTGGACCGAAACATGATGCGGGGCAACGTGTTCTCGATCATCAGGACAAGCCGATTCCCGGTCTCTATGCAGTTGGGGAGTGTGGATCCTTGTGGGGTCCGTTTTACAACTCGATGGGCGATATTGCGGAGTTCATCGTATCAGGCATGACAGCAGCGAAGACCGCACTTTCCGATAGCGAGGATCGGAAGCTTCGCTGATTGATTACACGGATAACTAACCAGGAGACAGAGAACAATGAGTGAGACCGCAGAGGTGCGAGCGACGTTCGCACCCGCCGAAGCCGCTTCGGATTCGAAAACGTCGAAGGGAGCTTGGTGGATGCTCGCCATTTTGACGGCGACATACGTGGTCTCCTTCATCGATCGGGGCGCGATTTCCCTCGTCGTTGGGCCGATCAAGGAAGACCTCGGAATTTCCGATCTCGAAGTCAGTTGGCTTCTCGGGCTCTCATTCATGCTTCTGTACAGCGTGCTTGGCGTCCCCATGGGTGCGCTGGTCGATAAGTACGAGCGCCGGCGCCTGCTCGGTGGCGCGATCATGGCATGGTCCGCCGTTCAGGTTTTGTGCGGTCTGAGTCAGACGTACGTCCAGTTGTTCGTGACGCGGGTGGGCCTCGGTGTTGGCGAGTCCGCGCTGTCGCCTGGAGCCGCGTCGATGATTCGCGATGCGTTTCCGCCGCAACGCCGCAGCCTCGCGTTCGGCATTTACAACATCGGCCCGCTTCTCGGCACCGGTCTGGCTCTCGGGCTCGGCGGTTTTCTTCTGAAGGCGGCATCGGCGGGTGCATTTGCGGGCCTGCCGCTGGTTGGGGGGCTCAAACCATGGCATTTCGTGCTGCTGGTGCCGGGTCTTATCGGCATTCCGTTCGCCGTGCTTCTGTGGCTCGTACGTGAACCGGCACGCCGCGACGTCAACGCAGGCAGTGGGGTCACGTATCGTCAAGCGCTTTGTTTCGCGTGGACCAACAAGGCCGTCTACGTTCAACTCTGGGTTGCGATCTGCTTGTACGGCATTGCGGTTGGTTCGCAGATGGCCTGGCTTCCGGAAATCATCGCGCGCACGCTGAATGTCCCGCGTCCGGAGATCGGTAAGGCGTTGGGCGGTGTGGCACTGTTGGCGTCGCCTGCTGGCCTGTTGATCCTGGGCCGTATCGCTGACTGGCTGCGTGAACGCGGCATGATCGACGCACCGGTTCGTGTCGCCGCTGTCACGACGGCCATCGCTGCAATCGTCACCGCATGCTTCCCGCTGATTCACTCGATGAATGTCGGCCTGATCGCTTATTTCGTGCAGACGTTCATGTTCTCGATGTTCGCGGTAGCAGGCGGCGCAACGATGGCCAACTTCACGCCGGGCAACATGATGGGAAAACTGACGGCGGTCTACTACCTGATCACCAACCTGCTCGGCCTGGCGCTCGGGCCCACCGTCGTCGCGCTCGTTGCCAAACTGTTCTCGGGTCCCAATGCACTCGGCGCTTCCTTCGTCGTTTGCTATGTGATCTCGGTAGCACTGGCAGTCATTCTGTTGATCCGTGTCTGTGGTGCACTGCGTCGTGCGGCGGCAAATAGCTGATATCTGGTTCAGAAGTGTCCGGTGGGGGCACTCCTCTCTCGAGTTCCTATAGGTTCAATCCCGTGAAAATTACCCGCGTTGAGTGCGTTCCGGTTTCAATGCCGCTTAAGAAGCCGCTGAAGCTTCCGAACGTCACGATCACCTGTCTGAATACGCTCGTGGTGCGTATCTATGCCGATAACGGATTGGTGGGCGTTGCTGAATCTGGCGACACCTCGTCGTGGTATCGCGGTGAAAGCCAGGCCTCGATGACGGCAATGATTTCCGATATTTTCGCTCCGCGAATTCTGCTCGGCGAAGATCCGTGCAATATCGAAAAAATCGTCGGCATGATGGATCAGCTCGCACGCGACAACAATCAGGCAAAAGCTCTCGTCGATTGTGCGTTGCATGACCTGAAGGGGAAAGCACTCGGTCGCCCGGTCTACGATCTTTTGGGTGGCCGCACTCGCGAGTCAGTTCCGTTGGGCTGGGTTCTCTCGGCCGGCGATCCGGAAAAAGTGGCAGAGGCAGCAGTCCAGGTTCGGGAGGCTGGTTTCTCCGCCTTCAAACTCAAGGTTGGGCGCCATACGTTCGACAACGATGTGGCAACGGCCCGTGAAGTGCGCAAAGCACTCGGCCAGGACGCGATGATCACGCTGGACGCAAATGGTTCGTGGAATTACGAGCAGGCCCTGAAGACGGTGCGTCGCCTGGACGAATACAACCTCGCTTTCATGGAGCAGCCGCTGGCGCATCAATACCGCGACAGCATGTCCAAACTCCGCGAGCGCGTGAACACGCCGATTTACGCAGACGAGGGGGCGCAGGAACTTGGCGACCTGCGCGAGATCGCGGAGCGCCGCTCGGCTGACGGCGTAATTCTGAAGATTCAAAAGGTCGGCGGTCTGCTCAAGGCGCAACGATTCCTGGCGGCATGCCGGATCTACGACATCCCCGTGTTCTGCTCCACCTTGATCGGCGGCGGTATCGAGTCGGGCCCGAGCACGCATTTGATGGTCTCGGATCAGTGGGCGTGCCAGTTCATGAGCGAAAGCATGGGGCCTCTGGCCGTGCATTCGGTATTCAACAGCGACGAGATTCCGGCGGGCGAAGATCTGGCAATCGGCGGTCAGCGGTTTGCCCGGGGCCGGGCATATCCGAGCGAAGGGCCGGGCTTTGGATTCGAGGTCGATGAAAAGCTCCTGAACAAAATCATCACGCCGGGCGCAGCCCATCGGGTCGTTCAGGCGTAAACGGGCATTCAGCGGCTGACTCGATTCCGCCGCGTTGCGAAAACTAAAGCCAACAACGGAGACATCTGATGCAAGGTATTAACTCGCCGCCGTGGAAGTACGCTGTCCTTTGGCTCCGGATATATTTCGGTGCCGATTTGCTGTGGTCGGGTTTCCGTTATATCTCCACCGGATGGGTTCCATTCATTCCGGGCACCGGAGGTGCATACGTGCAAGCGCTGGATGCGATTCACATGTTCCCGGTCGTCAAGTATATGGAATGCGTGCTCGGTATCCTGATGCTGAGCAACCGTTTCGTGCTGCTCGCTGCGATTTTTGAGTTCCCGACTTCGGTTTCGATCTTCTGGATCAATACCTTCATCGTTGCGACTCCGCGCCAATTGTTCTCGGGCCCGAATCAACTGCTGATGAATGGTCTATTGATTTTGGCCTACAGCGGCTACATGGCTTCGGTATTTAAGCCAAAACTCACGCCTCTGGCATTGTGGGAAGGGTTCAAGGTCGATGTCTGGAAAGAGTCTCTCAAGTTCAAGAAAACACCTGAACCGCGCAGAGATATCGTCGAATCGGGAGAACTGCAATGAAGAGTAACCGGAACCTCTATATCGGTCTCGCCCTGTGTCTGGTCATGACGTGCTGGGTCTTCTTCGGATCGACGGGATTGGGTTACACGGAATATCGTCCTCTGCGCGCGCGTGACATGTTTGGTCTGGCAATTCCGTGGATCTGCGTCATTACTGTACTGATTCGCGATCGCCGTAAAGGCATCGTTTAAAACGGCTCTTAGGTGATGGGAAGTTTCCATCACCTTTGAGATATCCTGTCGTATTGCAATTTCTGCGGCACCATATTTCAACGTTGTACTGCAAGAACCTTTACGGAAATACCCTTCCCATGAATAGCGCGAATTCTTCCCCGTGGAAGTATGTAATCACGTGGTTGCGTCTGTATTTCGGCGCCCACCTTTTCTTCTCAGGTATCCGATTCGTGATCGACGGCTATGTCCCGATGATTCCGGGTCTCGCCGGCCAGTATGTGGCGGGAGCCGATGCGATCGGTATGTATCACTGGGTTAAGTACATGGAAGCGGTTTACGGGGCACTTCTGCTGATGAACCGTTTCGTGTTCCTGACACTGATTCTCGAGATGCCGACGACGGTCACGATTTTCTGGCTGAACACGTTTATCTCGGCGACGCCGCGTCAACTGTTCTCGGGTCCGCAAGAACTCCTGATGAACGGCATTCTGCTGCTCGCATACAGCGGCTACATGGCGGTTTGCTTCCGTCCGACGCTCAACCCGATGTGGCTGTGGGACGGCTGGAAGGGTTTCAGCCTGAAGGGCAAAGGTGGGAGCCTGGTGGGTGTACCCGCCGTCGAACAGCAGCAAAATGTACCCGCCTTCGAACAGCGGAAAAAAGAATTGGCTTAAGGAGCACATGCGATGAAAAAGAATACCTGGATCGCAATCGCCATCTGTATCGCACTGACGCTGGCGGCCGTCGACGGCTCGACGGGTTGGGGCTGGACGGAGTACCGTCCGCTGCGTAATTTCGACTACTTCGGCCTCGGCGTCTCCTGGCTGCTCTTCATCTTCGTGCTCGTGCGCGACAAGATCAAGGGCGAAGCATAAGGCTTCGGTCACCGCGGTTCTAGATTCAAGGAAGTCCGGGGAGAATTTTCTCTCCGGACTTTTTTTGTTTATATACGGCTTGGCGTGTCCATCTGAGTGGGGTTCAGCAGGATCGACCTGATGGTGGCGCAGGGCGCGAGTACGCATGACCCAAGTCGTAGGCGGTTCGTCTCTGATCTGTCGAGCAATGAGCTGCGACAGATATCCCAATCTCGCTTTGTTCCCGAGTGCGTTTGAAAGTCCTTAGACAGAGGCACTGCGTCTGATTGAACGGATGGAGAAGTACCTGCCACTGGCGACAGAAAGATGCCTGCCTGCAGAGGATTAGTAGGCTAAGCTCGAGCGCAGGCTGATGACGGCGCTGGTCCGACGCGACCGAGAACAGATCATGCAGGTGTTGATCGATGAGCGAGAGCGTATAAGCGGGACGGTCATCGACGTTTTGGTAAGCAGAGGACTATGAATAAAAAAAGCCCGCTCGAAGCGGGCTTTTTTCACGGGAGTAGGAAGGCTTAGAAGCGCGTTGCCAAACCCAGGCCGATTGCCGTGACATTGGCGTGGTAGCCGGTCGGGGCACCGAGACCACCGGGCGGGTAGATCGTTTGGTGCGCGATCCCGCTGTTCCAGAGCTTCTTGAAGAAGCCGTACAGCATCGTCGCCTTCGAGAGTTGGTACGTGTAACCGACAGCAGCCGATCGGATCGCCCAATTACCAGTTACCGGACCGTTTGTGCTGGCATAGGTAATGTTCTGGTCGCTCAGTCCGCCGTAAGAAGCGCGAATGGTGCCGAATGGGCCGGTCGGAATCGTGACACCGGCTTGCCAGCCCTTATCGGTCTGGCCCGGATCATTCAGACGCACTTGGTACGTACCGTAGAGCGCGACGAAGTTGAAGTCGTATTTCACACCCAAGACGTGTTCGTACGTATTGCGTGCAATGGTCGCTGACGGTTGCAGGCTGTGGCCGAAGCCGTAGCTCGTGAGCAACGGGCCGTTGGCGTAGGTAAGAGTCGCGAGTTGGTAGTGCGTCGCGTTCTGCAGACCTTGATTGTTGCCCCACGAATACGCTGCCGTGCCATTCAGACCCCTCCACGTCGGCGACGAATACTGGATCGTATTGTCCTGGCGAGCCGGATCTTGCAGCATGTTGAAAATCCACGGACGCGGTTCTTCGCCGCCAATCGAGCCGAGCGGCGAGGCTGCTGCCAGCAGCATCGGGTCGAAAGTGCCGCCCCATTCGTAGCCGGCCGTTTGCAGGCGACCTGCAATGATCTGGCCGAAGTCGCGGCTGTCGATGCCGACGTAGGCGCGACGCCCGAACAGACGTCCACTCTGGCCGGACGTGCCGTTGTTGATGTTGAAGCCGCTTTCGAGCACGGCGATCGCTGACAGACCGCCGCCCAGATCTTCCTTCGCGCGAATGCCCCAACGGGAACCACCGGCACCGCCGCTGTTCATGCTGACGACGTGTTGGCCTTCGGAGTTTCCGAAGTAGCCGATGAATGCATCGGCGACGCCATACAGCGTCACGCTGGTCTGTGCCTGTGCCATCACAGGCGCGATTGCTGCCGTAACGGCGCAGCTAACGAGCAGTTTACGCAATTCCAGTGTCTCCTATTTGTGGATGTTAATTTGTAGAGTGGTCGACGTTGCACAAGGGCGAGGCGATGCACAACAGTACGCATGCAAAATAATATACGATGTTGCATATGACAGGTGGGAAATTTCAGAAATGTTGTGTTCGCGGGTATTCCCTGGATGACAGCTGAAGCTCGCTATTTTCTTTGTGGTCATTGCTTGGGATTGCAAAGGAAAAAGCGATGGTGCAGAGCGATTCTCCAAAAGAAAAAGATAGAGCACCATTGGTTGAAGGCGTCTAAGGCCGGCATGGTGAAAGGCCCGCGGGCGAAGCTCTTTTCGGCGGAACAGAGGGCGCTTACAGCGGGAAGCTTCCGGCGCGCAGTCTATCGGCAATTGCGGCGCGCCTCGATGCCGCGCGATCCATCGAACGCTTCGCTCTGGCAGTGGCCGTGTCCTCGAAATTCCTCCGCTGACACAGGACAGCGCCGAACGATATGCGCTTGGTGATCCGTTAGTCGGCGGCTTGCCAGACCATATTCCCGCCCCTCGTTTGTGCACTACGCGAGAAGTGAATATGTTTCGATTTGCCTTTCGTTTGTCAAGACAACGCCTATACTTTCAGCGATAACCCTGATAAGAAAGGCCTTGCCATGAACTCCGTTCCGCGTATAGCGCTCGGCGTCCTTGCCGCGGCGTGCTGTTTCGCGTCGATTGCGGCGCTGGCCCAACCGTACGATTCGACGGTGCCGCTCACACGAGCCACGGTGCGCGCCGACCTGATCGAATGGCGGAAGGCGGGCTACGACCAGTCCGACGACTGGTTCGACTACCCCGATAGCGCGATACGCGCAGGCGCGATCGTGGCGCAATGGCATGAGGCGGCCGGCGCTCGAACTGGTCAGACGCCCCAGTAGTAACTTAGCCGCAACACCCCGATCATCCGGCGTAGGGCGCTGCAAGGGCCAATGCCGGTGGCGAATCGTGTTCGCTCGCGGATTGAATCTTCCTGTCTGCCCATCCGGGTGAGAACTCGGGCATTACGGAAGGCCGAGGATGGGCAAGGCTTTTGCCACCATGCCGCGTCAACTATCGCGGCATGCGGGTTCCTTGCCATTGACCGACTCACTGCTGACGGATTCGTCAGCCCCAAAGCCCACCTTGCCGCCCGCCCGGCGCCGTCGCTCCCCGCGGATTACATTCCGCGCGAAGGAAATGTCGCGTACATCAAATAGCACCTATCCGCCAACAACGGAAATAGGGAAACCCCGACGTTTACACACGATTCTTCGACCTATACGATTCGGTAGGCTAAATTAAATACAAAAATGCAGGACCGAACCATCTCAAGCCGAAGCGTTTAACTCTTCACAATGCTTTCAAGGAGGCAGGATGTCGAATAACCAAGGGGTTCTCTCCTCGGGGGGTATCGCCACGCGTATCAACGTGTGGATGGACAGCATGACTGGACGCGTGGTCACGGCAATCGTGGGCTTCCTGTTCATCGCGCAGATCGCTCACGGTTTGCATTCGGATCCGCGTTGGCACTGGCATGCGGGCACCGGCAAACTGCCGCATGACATCGTTCAGGAGTTCATGGACCTGGCCTATACGGAGGGCAAGGGCGCCGAAGCGTACAAGACTTACTTTTCGGAAAAGGCTGTCGATAACGCGCCGAACACGATCGATCATCAGGATGGCGGACCCATTCCCCACGAAGTGAAGAAGATCATCGTCCAAGGCATGGACGTCGCGGTCTATCAGACGATCGGCGCCACCCGTGGCCAACCGGCGCAAGACGTTGTCGATGTCTACGAGATCAGCGGGTCTGGCTGGATCATTCGCCATGATCGCATTACGCAACCGAAGGCGGCGCCTGTGCAGGCTGCGAACTAAACAGCAAAGGACGAAAGCACACTATGGACAACGATGATCGCAAAACGATGCCGCAACTCATCGGCAAAGTCATCCTGACGTTCTGCCGGCTGTATCTTGGCGGCTGGATGGTCGTCAGCGGTACCAGCTACTGGCGTACGGCTCTCGGCATGTCGCCGATCTTCCCGCAACCGTTCGGCACGCTGCCCGAGTCGAATGAGCTGCTGGTCACGATGGTTCACACGCACTTTTTCCATATCGTGAAGACGTGTGAAATTCTGGGTGGCCTTTCGCTCATTCTCGGTATCTTCGTCCCGGTCGGCCTGCTTATGCTTCTGCCGGTGTCGTTCGTCGTCTGGTACAACGCGATCGTGTTGAACCATCGCTTCGACAAGATGTTCACGCCGTACATGGGCGTTGGTTGCCTATATATGAACCTGATTCTGATGGTCTGGTACATCAAGTACTACCTGCCGATGATGACGTTCAAAACCACGATCGGCCGCATCAGCGACTGGAAGAAGCTGCCAAAAATTTTCAAGTCGGACGCTGTTGAATTGATCTGATTTCGGATGTGAAGTGAGGGATTTGGCTACGTTGCTTCGGTAACGTAGCTTTTTTTGTTTAGATATTTGGCGATATTTCCTGGAACATGACGAAAAGATTTTTACGTCTTAAATCGGGTTGGTCATTGAGCCGAGTTTGTGGCGATATCAGTGGTGCGATATTTGGCATGCTGTTGATCGTGCAGCCGTTGATCGCGCATGGGCAGCCTGTTCAAACGCTCACGATCGTAGAGTATCGAGCGCATATGTCGCCGGACCAGCCGACAATGCGCGGCATGGCCAGGTTCGCAGATATCGTGAACCGGGAGTCTCACGGTCGTCTGGTGGTGAGCGTGAGCGCCGATACAGTACCGGGTTCGCCGGGTGAGCAGATCAAAGCATTGCAGGCAGGTGGCCCGGGCGCCCCGGATTTGATGCTGCTGGTGACGCCGGCATTGCGTCATCTCGTGCCCGAATTCGAGATCATGGATCTGCCGTATGTTGTCCGCAGCGAACGTCAGGCGCAGGCGCTGCTCGATGGTTCGTTCGGACAAGCTCTGTTGTCGCGCCTCGAGGGTCACGGTCTGACGGGTCTCGCCTGGTGGGAGAACGGCTTCCGACAGATCACGACGTCGGGCCAGCCGTTCCGGCACGCGCTCGATCTGGCGAACCGGCCGGTTCGCGTGATCCCGGAACCCGCGTTCGTTGAGACGTTCAAGGTCTTGGGCGCTGACGTCGTGGGACTTCCGTATTCTGAACTATACGGAGCATTGAAGAGTGGACGCATCGTTGCGGAAGATAACTTCTATTCGCAGATCTTGGCCGGTCACCTTTATGACGTTCAATCGGCCGTTTCGGTCACGAATCACTCATACAGCGCCATTGCTGTGGTTGCCAATTCGGCGGTCTGGCAGAAGTTGACGGTGCAGGATCGAAATGTCTTACAACACGCTGCAATAGAAGCTGGGCGCTTTGAGCGCGATCTGATTCGAGAACAGGCGAAAACCGATCGTGCTGAGCTTGAGCGTCACGGAATGACGGTTCATACCGTCGCGACGGATGAAATAGCAAAACTGGACACCCTTACAGATCCCGTCAGACAGCAATTCTTCCGCAACTACGATCCCAAGATCGTCGATATGTATCGACGTCAAATAGCGAAACGCTAGACAATCCGGTGCTTGAGAAAAATGTAACTATTGGGGATGCGCGAGACTCCACCCAGGAGTCTCGATCTGCATCCAGGCGTACGCGACTGATTCCAATGATCGTCGCGGTGCCGATGTTTTTGCAGAGTCTCGATACCTCGATATTGGGCACGTCTCTCCAGTCGATTGCCGCTTCCCTGAATGTCGAGATACTTCATCTCAACTTCGCTATAACCGCCTATCTGTTGAGCCTCGCACTGTTCCTCCCGGCAAGCGGGTGGCTCACCGATAGGTTCGGAACGCGGCGCGTATTCTGTTCGGCAGTCGCCATCTTCTCACTGGCATCCGCACTATGCGGCGCGGCCACCTCGATCACTGAAATCGTTCTATTCCGGGTCTTGCAAGGTCTTGGCGGCGCCATGATGGTGCCTGTAGGGCGCCTGATTCTGCTGCGAAGTATTCCGGCAACGCAGCTGGTGGCAGCGATGGTGTGGTTTACAGTTCCCGGCGCCATTGGGCGTGTGATTGGGCCGCTACTGGGTGGGCTGATCGTCACGATGGGCTCCTGGCGATGGATCTTTCTGCTCAACATTCCATTCGGTGTATTGGGCATCCTCCTGTCGTTGAAATTTGTTCCGGATTCGCGCTCGGAGAAGTCTGAGCCGTTCGACATGACGGGATTCATTCTGATGGCGATAGGGCTTTCGGGCATCGTATGTGGTCTGGAAACCGTCGGCCGTAATTTCGTCCCTATGAGCGTGACGATTGGAATCACGGCTATTGGGGTTCTGGCAATGATCGCATACGGGCTTTATAGCCGTGGACGTCTCGATGTCATTATCCCTCTCAAGATTTTTGGATATAAAGCGTTTAGCATCACGACGATTGGCGGCATTCCGCTCCGACTCGCGGTCGGCTCGGCTCCAATCTTCGTACCGCTGCTCTTGCAGGTCGGCTTGGGATTGACGCCCATTCAATCCGGCTTGATGAGCGCCTGGCTCTCTGTCGGCGCATTCGGTGTCCGTCCAATCATGGATCGTGCAATAAGGAAGTTGGGATTCAGGCCGATCATGATGCTGGGCGCCGCGATGACGGGCGCGACATTCGCTTGCTATGGCTTGTTCAGACCGACGACATCGGTTGGGCTTATGTGCTTCGTGCTTTTCGTAGCGGGTATCGTCAATTCTCTGGGGATGATAACTATGAATACGGTTGGCTATTCCGGCATTCCTAAGACCTTGATGAGTAAGGCCACGGCACTTTCGACAATGATGCAGCAGACGTCGATCAGTTTTGGTGTCGCAGTCTGCGCATCATGCCTGACGATCACCGCGCAGGTTCATGGGCACAGCGCGGATCATCTGGTAATCGACGATTTCCCGATGACATTCTTCGTTGTCGGTGCATTTACCCTGTTGTCGGTCGTGGCATTCGCCGGTCTTCCCAGGGAGGAAGGCCAGGAACTGCGCTAGATTACGAGAAACGATATGAGCTATTCCTTTAAATCACACGCAAATACATATCCGGGCTCAAGTGATTACGGTCGAGACCTGGCGGATCACTTCGGTGCTTTCGATGCAGAATTTTACGACCGGCGCGTGGCCAATCCAGCCGAACTTCAGGTGACGCCGCGAGATGAAGCGCGCGAAAATTCACGAGGGCGGCAGGTTAGCGCTCGCGCGTGATCAACGCGATTGGACGGCTCGTAAGTGTGAGAGGTACTGAGGAGAATCCCCGTAGCCTCTAGTTGCGACAGGAGATGGATGAGCGACAAAAGAAAAAAGCTCGATGTCTTTTCAGAACATCGAGCCCCAGTTGCTATACACGCAACGAACAACGTTACTTCGCGGGCTGACTCAGCTTGTCGTGGTCAGTGGCGATAACCTTCGCATAGTCAGCGGATGCGAGATATGCAGCCTGGTGACCGTTGACGTTCAACGCCTTCTGGACGTTCGGGTCCTGCACTGCCATCTTCACGGCATCCGCGATCTTATCGCGGACCGGCGCCGGGAGATCCTTCGGTGCCAACACACCCGTATGCGACGCGAAATCGAAGCCTGGGAACATTTCGCCGAGTGCGGGAACATTCTGAATCTCGGGAATACGGCGCGAGCCCAGGACCGCGAGCACACGCATCTTGCCGGCCTTGATCTGCGGCGCCGCCATTTCATACGGAATCTCTATCATTTGCACCTTGCCGCTCAAGAGCGCCGGGATCTGTTCAGCGGCGCTCTTGTAGGCGGTATGAATCATTTTGACGCCCGCTCGCTTCTGGAACGCCACCATCGCCAGATATTCACGCGACGTGGTGCCTGTCGATCCAAACATGTAGCAGTTCGGATTGTCCTTCAGACGGCTGATCAGATCGGCGTAGTCCTTGATGTCGGTGCCGCTCAAACCGGCGCCGTTGCCCGCGACCAGAACCAGGCCCGCGTGACCGGTGACCTGTGCCACCGGAGTCAAATCCTGGCGTGCGCCGTCCACTTGATCGGTATCGCCGACGAGAAGCGTCAGTCCGTCAGCGGGCGCTGCTTTTGCTGCGGACACCGCAGCCGCGTCTGCCTGATTTTCGACGACAACATCGGTGCCCAGCGCCTTGCTCAATGCCGGTGCCAGTGCGCGTGCAACCAGGTCTGAATTCTGGTTCGGCCCGGCAGCGATCAGCTTGACCGGCGCCGACTTCGCCGGTGCTTTGGCGATGGAGGCTTTGACGGGTGCCGTCTGTGCCGCGAAGCCACGACTCGACATCGTGATGCCGGCGACTGCGGCGAAAGCGAGTGCCGCACCGACGAAGATTTTTCGATTCGCGTTCAAGGTCACGTCTCCTTTATGTTGGGTTACAGATACGATGCGCGATTTTGTATTCAAAAAAGACTACCATTGTACTAGGGCAAACGCGTACGATGCGGCACGAGTGCGAATGCAGACATCCCGCGAATTCCCTCGTGCCTCAGGCAAATTGAGACGCGACCGGAAAGCCACGCCCAGGGTTTTTACCGGAGCATGGTCGTTGACATTGTAGGCTGTCGTAAATACTATTTTGACTGATGATAACGAATTCAAAGATCAGACTCACGACGGCATCGGGGTGCGGTGCGAATCCGGTTGTGGCAGGTCGCGCATCCCGAATCTGTTGAGGTTTTGCTAACACGTCCTGCTCGAACATTCGAGCCGCCAAGCAGTTCACGGCAAATGCACTGCCTTGGGCAGCGGCCGAGCTGAGCAATCGATTCGCATGCAAGAACGCAACATCCTGATCGCCAACGTGACGAGCTCTCGCATTCGGCACGCCGAGACCGGCTCCCCTCTCTATTAGGCCGGTGCCTCCGGACAGCTGGCGCCGGCCACGACTCGCACGATTCATGAGTTGCTTCGGGTGTTCAACTGGGACCCGGACCCCCGCATTGGATGCTGCACAACTTCAGGAGGACAACCGACCAGCGAAACAATTCACCAGCAGTCAGTTGCAAAGATCACATATAACAATCAGGAGAATGTATGAATCACCTGGGGGTCGGGAGGAAACGCCGATGGGCCACGGTACCGTTGGCATGCGCATCAGTTTGCATGAGCATGACGGCCGCGCATGCGCAAAGTAGCGTTATGCTTGGAGGATTCCTTGACGAAGGGATCGCTACCTATCGTGATTCAGGTGGGTCACGTTTATTTCAAATGCAGGATTCCGCCATTTTTCCGACCAAGTTCTTCTTCCGCGGGAGCGAGGACATGGGGGGCGGCCTGCGCGCCAACTTCAGCCTCGACTCGATGATCAGCCTAAGCACAGGGGGACTTGATCCGCAGTCGCGCGGCGCGATGTTCGAGAACTCGTCGTGGGTCGGACTGAGTCAAGCAGGGATTGGCAGCTTCCGCCTCGGGCGGCAGAACGACTTCGCCTTCGACTATTACCTGCTCGGCGGTATCGATCCGGCCACGGGCATCGCTGGCGGTATGCTGAACTTCCGCACCGGTAGCTTCGGTGCCGACCTGCTCGGCGTTTCGGGTCCAGCCCAGATCGCCGGTGCCGTCTCAGGCGGCCCGTTCGCACCTATCACAAGCAACGGCCAGATCACTGGGTTAGCGGCCATCAACTGGGATCGTGTCGGCGGCAAACGAATGTCGAATGCCGTCAAGGTCGTCTCCGAAGAATATGCCGGGCTGTCGGTTGGCTTGATGTATAGCTTCGGCGGCACGGCGGGGGACTTCAACAACGGGGCTGGAAAGAGCGCCGCGATCAACTTCAGGAACGGGGAAACGCGTGCTGCGGTTGTTTACACCGAGCAGAACTACGCGCCGGTCAACAACGGGCATAGTGGCATCGCCAACCTCCTCGCCGGCGCAAGGACGAAGTACGCCCATTTCACGGTCTCGGGGATGTACAGCCAGGCGCGCAACACCCATACGGGTGCCAGGATTTACGCGCTTGCAGGTGGCGTCGGGTATGACTTCTCACCGGCCTGGAACCTCGGCGGCGCTTATACCTACGAAAATGGTAACGAGCTGCTGAAGAACGTGACGATCAACCAGGCCGCATTGCAGTTGACATACACGTTGTCGAGACGCACCTCGCTCTATGCCGCTGGTGTATTTCAACGCACCAACGGCGCATATGCTGCAGAAATCGGGAACATCGTGGCAAACGGCAATATCCAGTCAGTTTTTCAGCTTGGCATGATGCATCGATTCTGATGCTTGATTGAGAGCGGCGGCGATGAGTATGTTTTCGTCATCGCTGTCGTGCTCTTCACGGATATGCAATAGTAAAAAGTCCCCCCGATCAAGCGCAGAAAGTGCCACGAGGACTTTTCGTCTACTATGATAGTATACAATTTAGAATTACAAGTAATTCAGTGCGCCGGACACGCGGTAGCGGCGCAGGACCGACCGATCAACCATAGTACGAGGTAGTGTTCGGACGTATAGGCGCAAACCCGACGTCTGGTTCCGATCACATTTGAAGGAGCGGCAGATATGAAGAGCGAGGATGACCTACCCCTAAGCCATGCGGTTGAAGCCCCTTTGAATTGGCTAACCCGTTTTGTCGCCGTCGACAAGGCGGTCTCGGAGTCTGCTGATCGACATCTGAAGTCATCGCTTGGGATTTCATCTGCGCAGGCTAAGGTCATCATTTGCCTCGCTGGACGGCAATTCATGACGCAGGTTCAACTCGCCCGCCGGCTGAATTACGATATGGGGTCGCTATCCCGACTCATTCCGCGTCTCATCGACGCTGGAATTGTAATGAGGTCCCGGCATCCAGACGACTGTCGCTGCTGGTGCGTTCAGCTTACGGGAAGCGGAGTGGCCATGGTCGCGAAGATCACCGCGTTTCTCGGGGCAACTGATCAGAAATTGATTAGCCTCTTAACCGAGGACGAAGCGGATATTTTCATGGTGTTGCTCAAGCGCTTACTCGTGAATTCCGCAACTCATGGGGCAGCCGATGTTTCGGCAGTTGCCTCGACGGTCAGCCCGAGGTCCTTTGGCGCCATTGGCGCACCGGCGTGACCGACAACGCTCTCTCCTTCGCACTACAACGTGGCCAGCGCATATCTAGTCCTGCGCGTCCGTGCCTTCGCCGTTATCGACGTTCGGCTTCTCGCACGTGCGCCCGATGATCGTCGCGGTCGATGCCGCTATCCGGAGGCCGCATTCACGGGCAGGAAAAGCCGAGCACACCGGCCATCGTTGGCGCCCGTGCTGCGTTGATTTCGCCTTAGCGGTCGAAAGATCTCGCGAGTCCGGCACTAACACATCAGACCGGATTTCACAATCATGCTTGCCCCCTATCCATACTCAGGGGATTTATGCCGAAATCCAAGGTTATACAATCAATGTAGGCAAAAAAACATGCTAATGCTTCTTCGCAATCTCAAAGTACGCAACCGGCTGTTTGTTAGCTTCGCAATCGTTATCCTGCTGTTATGCGGTGCCGCGGGATTTGCGCTTTTCCAGGCGCATCGGATCGAATCGCATCTAGTGGACATCAAACAGAATTGGATGGAGTCGATCAAAACGATTGCTGATCTTCGTCTGGCCCTCAGCACGGATCGTCGCGCCACGCTGGGTCTGGTGTTGTCTGATTCCAAACAAGCCAAAGATACCAATGCGGCGATCCGTGCCCAAGCCTTGGATCAGCTGAGAAAGGGTGTCGATCACTATGAGAAAAACGCGCTGCCGGGCGAGGATCGTCAGTATTTCGAGAACGATAAGAAGGCAATTGCTGCGTATGCGGTGATCAACAAAGAACTCTACACGCTTGCAATGACTGACAATCCAGATCTCGCTACCGCACGGGTGCTCGCCAACACCAAGATCTTTGATGTCTTCAAGTCCACCGAGAACACGCTCAGCGCCCATATGGACTTCATCCAGAAGAATGCGGATGAAGCTGCGGAAAACGCCATTCACGACTACGACATGGCCCTGATGCTGACATTCACCGTGATCTGTATCGCTATCATTGCGACGGTATATGTCTGCAACACGGTTGCCACATCAATCGTCTTCCCGTTAAATGACGCCGTAAGAATTGCCGAAGCAGTTGCGTCGGGGGATTTGACGTCACAGGTCAGGGTGCATTCCGATACTGAACTCGGCCAATTGATGCGTGCGCTTCGCAGCATGAATGAGAGTCTCGTGGATATCGTGAAGCAAGTCCGGTCCGGTAGCGAGGCCGTATTGACCGGCGCATCCGAAATCGCGGCAGGTAACGAGAACCTGAGCCAGCGCACCGAGGAACAGGCGGCGTCTCTCGAACAGACGGTAGCTTCGATCCAGCAGTTGACGGCGACCGTGGAGAACAACGCGGCGAATGCCAGACAGGGCCTCAAACTCGCGCAGACTACATCCGATTTGGCAAACGGCGGTGGAGAGGTCATGAAAGTGGTCGTGACCACCATGTCAGGCATTGCCGATCAATCCAGGAAAGTCGCCGACATCATTGCGACTATCGAGGGTATCGCCTTTCAGACCAATATCCTGGCCCTTAACGCGGCGGTTGAAGCTGCACGTGCTGGCAACGAAGGTCGTGGCTTCGCCGTCGTTGCTCAGGAGGTCCGCACGCTGGCTCAACGCTCGGCATCGGCCGCCAAGGAAATCAAGGAATTGGTCAGCAATTCGGTCACCCGCGTTGATCAGGGATCTCAGCTGGTGAACGATGCCGGTTCAAAAATTAACGAGGTGGTGAGTGAGTTCGCCCACGTTTCGAGCCTGATGGAGGAGATCACCCATGCATCCGATGACGGCCACCGGGGCATCATGGAGATAAACAAGGCAATCGGCGAAATCGATACCGTGACCCAGCACAACGCAGCCCTGGTCGAAGAGGCCGCTGCCGCTGCCCGTGGCGTTCATGCGGAAGCTGAACGCCTACAGTCACTGGTTACCAACTTCAAGATCGCACGCGCTATTTGATTCACGGTCTTTGGACACCCGCGGTTGACTCCTCACGATGCCTTTCAGGGAGTGAGTAAACGGCCGATGGCAAAATTTCTAATCCGCGAAAGGATAAAAAAGCGATGAAAATAGCAAATGAATCACCTTGGAAGTTCGTCGTCATGTGGATGAGGCTATATTTCGCATTCCACTATCTCTCTTCCGGGCTGAATTTCGTGGTTTTCAGATACATTCCGGATTTCAGCCACGCGGGAAAAGTGGGCGCCTATATAGGCGCTATGGCAGATATCGGCTTCTACCAAATGGTCAAATATCTGGAAGTTGTGCTTGGCTCCATGCTGCTGCTAAACATTGGGGTGCCGTTGGCATTGATCATAATGGCCGGCGTCAGCGTCACCATTGTCTTCCTCAACCTCTTCGTTTCGCCAGATCCGCGCGAACTGTTCACCGGCTTCCAGGAGTTGCTCTTGAACGGAGGACTCTTGCTAGCGTACGGAGGGTACTATGCAAATTTTTGTCGCGTCAAGGCAGAGCCCTTTTGGTTTTGGGACGGAATGCGGAAGCGGGGAGATTTCGACGCAAGGAGCCAATCGTGAATAAAGATTTTTTGGTGGTTTTTTCCATCATTGCCGTTGCAGTTTTGATAGTAATTTCGACGTCCACCATTTTCTTTGCGCGGCACTTGCGTTTTTATGACTATGGGCCTCCATTGGGGGCAGGGCTATTCACGTTGGCGGCAATGCTTCGAGCCGCAGCGACGAACCGATAGCTGCTGGATGCGCGTTCATTTGAAACGATTTACGTTTCGAACCGGTTATAAAAAAATAACATGGCCTCCGTCTGGAGGCCATTTTTTATGTTGTTCGGCCGGACCGCGAGTGCCTGCGACATGGACGAAGGCGAGCTCGAGCGGCGGCATGAGAGGCCTTGCGCAAAGAAAAAAGACTTTGTAGGCTGGTGCTGGTGCCTGTCAGGCATGAGCGGAGCGGGGGCACATGAGCTTCGACGGCCACGGCATCGGCGCACTAGCAACAGGCTCATGACGTTTTCGCCAACCGCGGCTATCATGCCGCGCACACTACAAAACCGGCGGGGAGACCTTGACGACCAATCAGGCAGCCAACCGCACCGCAACCGCGGCCGCAGCAATGCCAGCGGCTTTCGACTACACCCACTTCGACACCTACACCAAGGCGCCGCGCGCGCAATTGCCTATGTGGCGCGAGCGCGTGGGCCATTTTCTCGACGTGCCGATCTCGCGCCGGCAACTGGCCGACGGCTTTCGCGGCAGCATCGACACCTATCGCGCCGGTGGCATGGCCTTCACGGATTGCCGCACCGATCCGGTCGCGCAAGCGCGCTCGGTCGCTCGCATTTCGACCGATAACGTGCGCCAGCTCGTGTTTCACGTGGCCGTCGAAGGGACCTTCGAGACGACCACCGGCCTCTATCCGAAGCGCGTCGCGCTGCAAACGCGGCCGAGCATCCTCGCACTCGACATGAATCAGCCGATGCAGATGACGCGGGGGCCGTGCCGCCTGGTCGCGCTGTTTGTGCCGCGCCATCTGATCGATCCGGTGCTGCCGGAAGCGGAGTCGATACACGGCCGCATGATCGAATATGAAACGCCGCTTGCGCGGCTGATTCCCGCGCATCTGGCCGATCTATGCCGCAGGTTGCACACGATGGACGCGCCCGCGGCGCAGGAAGCGTTCCACACCTGCGCGTTGCTGATGGCGGCGGCGTTCGGCAAGGAGACGGGCTTGACCGGCGGTGCGCGCGCGGTGGCACGTACCGCGATGTTCGCGGCGGCGCGCCGCTATATCGACGCGAATCTCGGCCAACCTGATCTGACCGTCGACAGCGTGCTGGCCATGTCGCAGCTGTCGCGCCCCACGCTGTATCGATTGTTCGAGCCGGAGGGCGGGCTCCACGCGTATATTCGCAACCGGCGCCTGCGCGAGGCGGCCGACGAACTGCATCGCTACCCGCGCAGGCCGGTGATCGACGTCGCGTACGGCTGGGGCTTCAATAGCGCGTCGGATTTCAATCGCGCGTTCAGACGTGCGTACGATATGTCGCCGGGCGATTTTCGCGCGGCCGCATCCGCAATCAATTCAGGGAGATGACAACGTGGTAAAGATCGATCCGGACCGGCTGATGGCCGACCTCAAACGGCTGCGCGGGTTTGGCGCGGCCGGCTCAGGCGCGACCGGTCCCGGCGTGGTCCGGCTCGCGCTGTCGCCGGTCGATCTTGCGGCACGCGTATGGCTGGTCGGCAGGATGACGGAGGCGGGGCTCGACGCGCGCATCGACGGCGTGGGCACCGTGTTCGGACGCTCGCGCAACAGCGGTCCCGCGCTCGTGATCGGTTCACACACGGACACGCAGCCGACCGGCGGCTGGCTCGATGGCGCAATGGGCGTGATCTACGGGCTCGAAATCGCCCGCGCGCTCGCGGAGAACGACGCGACGCGGCACCTCGCCGTCGACGTCGCGTCGTGGATCGACGAGGAAGGCACGTTCTCGGGCCTGCTCGGTAGCCGTAGCTTCGTCGGCGAGGCGGTCGACGAGTCGATTCGCGGCGCGACCAACCGGCAGGGCGAACGTCTCACCGATGTACTGGCGGCGGCGGGCCTCGCGGGCCGGCCGCGTGCGCGTTTCGAGGCAGGGCGCCAGGTCGCGTATCTGGAGCCGCATATCGAGCAGGGCGGGCGGCTCGAAGCGATCGGCAAGTCGATCGGCGTGGTCACGACGATCGTCGGGCTGCGCGAATCGCGGCTGCGCTTCACGGGTCAGCGCAACCATGCGGGCACGACGCCGATGGCGATCCGCCGCGACGCGGGCGCGGCGCTCGTCGCCTTCATCGCGCGGATGAACGACGCGTTCAAGCAACTGGCCGACGCGGATACCGTCTGGACCGTGGGCCGCATCGATCTCGATCCGGGCTCGATGAGCGTCGTACCCGGCGCTGCCGACATGTACCTGCAATTCCGTGACGCGAACCCCGCACGGCTTCAGGCAATGGAGCACGCGCTCGCGGAACTGGTGCGCGACTTCAATGCGCACAACGCCATAAGCGTCGACTTGCAGACGATCGACGAGCCGATCGAGCCCGTCAGCATGGACGCCACGCTCGCGGAGCACATCGCGCGAGCCGCCGAAGCGATCGCGCCGGGCCAGTGGCTGCGCATGCCGAGCGGTGCCGCACACGACGCGCAGGTGATCGCGCGTTGCATGCCGGCCTGCATGATGTTCGTGCCGAGCATCGGCGGCGTGAGTCACGACTTCATCGAGGACACGGCCGAGGAGCATATCGTGCTCGGCTGCGAGGTCGCCGCGACGGCAGCGGCTTCGATGCTGCTGCAGCTATCGGCGGGGCATTCCTGAGGGCCGCGCTACTTCCACTTGTCGCCTAGCGCGTCGAGGCCGGCTTTCATCAGATCATCGGGCAGCATCGCGATGCGCAGTTCGCACTCGGCGTCGAGCTTCAGGAACCACGGTTCGGCGAGTGCGGGAATCGCCGATGCATCGGCGACATCGACGACCGCCACCGCGCCGCGTTTGCCCTGCTGCTCGGTGAAGTAGATGGCTTCCGGCTTCATGTCCTCGAGGATCTTTTGCATCAGCTCGCCGATTCGGCCGTCGCGCACGAGTGTGCCGAACGGTTCGTTCGGTATTTGTATGTTGAGAAGCATGCGCATGTCATCCTCCTATTCGATACCTCAACGGGCATCTCAAGGATAGGTGTTGCATGCGCGGCCGATGGCGTTGATCGCGGACGAAGCATCGGCGATTACGGCCGACGGGTGGCGCGTTGTGCTGTGTCTGCGCGGCTTCAGCTACCGAACAGCGATCCCTGCGTTCCCCGGCTCGGCGGGTGATGCGCCGGTTTCGCGGGTGCATCGTCCCTGACCGGCCGCGCCGCCTTTCCTTCCGGCGCGGGCCGTTGCGCGTCATCGGCCGCTGCTTCGAGCGACGTCTGCCCCGCCTCCAGCGAAAGCAGCAGCATCTTGTTGGCGAGGCCGCCGGCGAACCCCGTCAGCTCGCCCGACGCGCCAATCACGCGATGACACGGCGCGACGATCGAAATCGGATTCCGGCCATTTGCCGCGCCCACCGCGCGCACTGCATTGAGCTTGCCGATCTGCTGCGCGATCTCCGAGTAGCTGCGCGTCTGGCCAAACGGGATGGTCAGCAGCGCGCGCCAGACCTGCTTCTGGAACCCGGTGCCCTGAAAATCGAGCGGCAGATCGAAGGTCTGGCGCGTGCCCGCGAAGTACTCGCGCAATTGCCGCTCGGTTTCGACGAGCACCGCCAGCTCGTTCGCTTCGCCCATTTCGCCGAGTCGCACGCGATTCGGCTTGTCGCGTTCCCATAGAATCGCGGCAAGGCATTCGCCTTTCGCCACGAGCTTCAACTGACCGACCGGCGAATCGATCAACTTGTATGCGTACGTCACTTTCTCAGGCTCCTGACAGGGTGGAGGCGCAAGACCCGCGAGACGGACGTGCTTGGACGACCGGACGCGGAAAGCTGTATGAAGGCTGCGCCGATACAGGGGAGTGTCCCGCTCGCGTCGCCTGAACGCCCTCCGGATATTGCTGTCTCATTCGCATTCGACGCGGCCGCGACTGTCGTGAGCATCGCGGCGATCACGTCACTGTACCGCAGAGAACCCCAGATGGCCTTTGACTCAGTAAAATCGATAGCTTCGGTACGACGCGCTGCGCGCGCTACCCGATCTTCTTTCCCACGACTGTGACCACGACTTTAGAACAACTGCGGGCCGGGCAACTGGCGGGTACGCGCGAACTCAAACTCGCGTGCGGTCTCAGCGAATTTCCGCGGGAGATTTTCGATCTCGCCGATACGCTCGAAGTGCTCGACCTGTCGAACAATGCACTGACGACGCTGCCCAAAGATCTGCCGCGCCTGCGCAAACTGCGCATCCTGTTCGCGTCCAACAACCCGTTCACCGAACTGCCCAGTGTGCTCGGCGAATGCGCGCAACTGAGCATGATCGGCTTCAAGTCGAATCGCATCCGCGAGGTGCCGGCGAGCGCGCTGCCGCCGCTGTTGCGTTGGCTGATTCTGACCGACAACGACATCGAAAGCTTGCCCGCGGAACTCGGCCGCTGCACGCAACTGCAGAAGCTGATGCTCGCCGGCAACCGGCTGCGCGCGCTGCCCGAGGAACTGGCCGCATGCACGCGGCTCGAACTGCTGCGGCTCGCGGCGAATCGGTTCGACGCGTTACCGCATTGGTTGCTGCGTCTGCCGCGGCTTGCGTGGCTCGCGTATGCGGGCAATCCGTTCGACGCGGCGCTCGAACGGGCGGCGCTCATCGACACACCGATCAGCGGCATTCGCTGGGATGCGTTGCGGCTCGAACGGCCGCTGGGCCAGGGCGCATCGGGCGTCATCTATCGCGCGGCGCTGCACGCGGACCACGAACCCGCGCCGCGTGCGGTCGCCGTCAAGCTGTTCAAGGGCGCGGTGACGAGCGACGGTTTGCCCGACTGCGAAATGGCTGCTTGCATTCGCGGCGGCGAACATGCGAACCTGATTCCCGTGCTCGGCAAGGTGATCGGGCATCCGTCGGACACGCATGGCCTCGTGATGGGATTGATCGATCCGCGCTTCGCCAGTCTGGCCGGTCCGCCGAGCCTCGCATCGTGCACCCGCGATATCTATCGCGACGACGCGTGCTTCGACCCCGAGACGGTGCTCGGTATCGCGAGCGGCATCGCGAAGGTCGCGAGTCATCTGCATCGGCGTGGCGTAATGCATGGCGATCTGTACGCGCACAATATCCTGCACGGCGGCGCGGGGCGCGCGCTGCTCGGCGATTTCGGCGCGGCGTCGTTTTTCGATGCCGGCGATCGCGAGCTCGCCATCGCGTTGCAGCGGCTCGAAGTGAGGGCGTACGGCTGTCTGCTCGAAGAACTGCTGGAGCGTTGCGACGCGCCAGCGGACATCGCCGGGCAACTGGCCGCGTTGAAGACGCGTTGTCTGAGCGAAGACATCGACAGCCGGCCGCTGTTCGACGAAATCGTCGCCAGCGTCGCGTCGTTCGATCGGCACATCGGCAACCAGTCCGTCCGCAAGCAGCACCTCCGCGAAGGAGTCAAGCCATGACGCAGAACATGCGCCGCCGCGTGCTGCTCGCGGGCGCGCTGGCAGCAACCGGTCTCGCCGGCGTCGCGCGATTCGCGGACGATGCCCATGCCCAGGTACCGCCCGGCGCGAAGCCGAAGATCGCGCTCGTGCTCAAATCGATGTCGGACCCGTTCACGGTCGCGATGGTCGACGCCGCGCGCAATTACCAGCAGCACTTCTCGTCGCAATTCAGCCTGACGATTCGCGGCACGGCCAGGCAGACCGACACCGCCGCGCAGATCCGCATGGTCGACGAGATGATCAGGGCGAAGATGAACGCGATCGTGATCGCGCCGACCGACTCGAAGGCGCTGATCCCGGTGATTGCACGCGCGATCAAGGCCGGCATCATCACGATCACGATCGACAACCCGCTCGACGACGCGACGCAGGCGGCCGCCGGCATTTCGGTGCCGTTCGTCGGGCCGAACAATCGCAGCGGCGCGAAGCAGGTCGGCCAGTATCTGGCCACGCGGCTGAAGCCCGGCGATCAGGTCGGCATCATCGAAGGCATTTCGGTGAGCAGCAATGCGCAGCAGCGCACGGCCGGCAGCCGCGACGCGATGGATGCGGCGAAGGTGCAGGTCGTCGCGGTCGAGTCGGGTAACTGGGAATACGGCAAGGGCCGCGACGTGGCGGCGAAGATGCTGGCCGAGCATCCGCAGCTTCGCGCGCTGTTGTGCGGCAACGACAACATGGCGATGGGCGCGGTCGACGCGATTCGCGACGCGGGCCGTGGCGGCGGTGTCTATGTCACCGGCTACGACGCGATCGATGCGATCAAGCCGCTGCTCGCCGACGGCCGCGTGCTCGCGACGATGAACCAGTTCGCCGACCGCCAGACCGTGTTCGGCATCGACTTCGCATTGAAGGCGGTGACCGAGCGACGCAAGCAGCGCGAGCTGTCGAGGGTGATCGAGACGCCGCTGCAACTGGTGACGGCCTCGAAACGTTGAGGCGGGGCGCGCGATTGCGCCGCTTGCGTCGTCGATCCGATTCCCGCTGGCGTGGCCGCTTTGTCGTTGTGCTATGGGGCCTATATGACCGAGATCTTTCGCGCCGGCATTCAAAGCATTCCGAAAGGGCAGTGGGATGCGGCACGCGCGCTCGGTCTCAGCCACGGCATGATGATGCGGCTCGTGATTCTGCCGCAGGCTCTGCGTGTGATCATTCCTCCGACCGGCAATCAGTTCATCGCGATGCTGAAGGATAGTTCGCTGGTATCCGTCGTCGGTGTGTGGGAGCTGACCTATGTCGCGACCACCGAAGGGCAGCGCGAATTCCGTCACATGGGGATGCTGATCAGCGCGTCGGTGATTTACTGGCTGCTGTCGATGGTGCTCGAAGTGATCCAGTCGCGTATCGAACGCCGCTTCAGGAGGTCCGCGCGATGACGCCGGTCGCGGCGTTTTTTTTCCGTGTCATCATGTCTGGTCTGTTGGAATCCAATCACAACGAACTCCCGGACCTGCCATGTCATTCCATACCTGGTTGCTTTTCGCCGCTGCCTATCTGCTCACCACCATTTCGCCGGGACCGAACGTTCTGCTGGTGATCCGCAACTCGGTTCGCTATGGAAGCCGCGGCGCGGCCGCGAGCGTTGCCGGCAATCTGCTCGCGCAAGGAGTCGTCGTCGCGCTCGTGGCGCTCGGTGTCGGCGCGGTATTGACGACGCTGCCGCCGCTCTTCGTCGCGATGAAAGTGCTCGGCGCGGGTTATCTGATGTATCTCGGCATCAGGCAACTGCGCGGCGGCGGCAACAGGCAGGCAGCGCAAGCCGCGCAGCCCACGGGCGTCGCATCGCCCGCTCATACGTTCGAGCGCAGCAAAGTATTCCGCGAAGCCTTGCTCGTGTCGGGCAGCAATCCGAAGACGATGATCTTTCTTTCGGCGTTCATGCCGCAATTCATCGACCACGAGCGCGGCCTGCCGGAGCAGTTCATCGTGATGTATCTGACGATCTCGGTCACCGTCGCGCTCGTACACACCATTTATTCGCTCGGCGTGCAAGGTATCCATAAGCGCGTCGGACCCAGCCGGTGGATCGCGACGATCAAACGCGGCGGCGGCCTCGTCTTCGTCGCGCTCGGCATCAAGCTGCTGACCGCTCAGCGCACCTAGTCCATCACGATGGCTGCAAGCAAATGAGCCGAATGCAAAGCGTCGTCGATGTGAACGTGCTGTTTCTGAACGGGCAGGGCGAGTGCCTTTTCACACAGCGGGCGAATACCGGTTTCAGGGACGGCCAGTACGCGCTGATTGCCGGCCATCTCGAACCTGGCGAATCGATCGAAGAGTGTGCGATTCGCGAGTCGAAAGAAGAAGCGGGCGTGACGATTGCGCCCGGCGAACTCGAATTCAAGCTCGTGATGCGGCGCGACTCGGACACGAACCGCATCAGCTTCTTTTTCGCGTGCCGTTCGTGGCAAGGCGAACCGGCGAACATGGAGCCGCACAAGTGCTCGGGCTTCGTGTGGGCGAAGCCGGACCATCCGCCGGCGCCGATCGTCGACTATGTGGCGGCCGCTCTCGCGCATATCCGCGAGGGCGTGATGCTGGCCGATTTCAAGCCTTGACTGCTCCGTACCGTTGCCGAAGAATAAGCGCGAGATTCAGCTTTATTGGCTGAGTTGCCGCTTATTTCGTCACTTTTACTGACGATTCCCTCAGCAAATCGAACGCGCAATCTCCCGCTTCAATAGAGCGACGAAACGACCGCTCATTGACGCCGCGCCAATCCCATTGCGCGGGAATTTGTCGCTTGCGCCGGTTTTGCGTTATCGTGCTGCACCAAAAATGGCGGAGCTGGCGAATTGCCCAGCCGTCCGGTTGGCAAGGTAAGTAAAGAGGAGATGTGTCGTATGTCGTTCAAGCTTCACAAACTGCTGCCGCTCAGCGCGGCAGTCGTCGCATTCGCGGGCATTGCCGGTACGGCAAATGCGGATCAGGTCGTCAAGATCGGTCACGTCGGTCCGTTGACGGGCGGCTCCGCCCACCTCGGCAAGGACAATGAAAACGGCGCGCGCCTCGCGATCGAGGAAATCAACGCGAAGGGCCTGACGATCGACGGTCAGAAGGTCACGCTCGTGCTCGACGCGCAGGACGACGCGGGCGACCCGCGCCAGGCAACCCAGGTCGCGCAGAAACTCGTAGACGACAAGGTCGTCGCGGTGGTCGGCCACCTGAACTCGGGCGCGTCGATTCCGGCATCGAAGATCTATAGCGACGCGGGCATCGTGCAAATTTCGCCGTCGTCGACGAACCCGGCCTACACGCAGCAGGGCTTCAAGACGACCTACCGCGTCGTCGCGACCGATGCACAGCAAGGTCCGGCACTCGCCGCCTACGCCGCGAAGACCCTGAACGTGAAGACCGTGGCCGTGGTCGACGATTCGACCGCCTATGGCCAGGGTCTCGCGAACGAATTCGAAAAGACCGCGAAGTCGCTCGGCCTGAAGGTCGTCTCGCACGACGCGACCAACGACAAGGCGGTCGACTTCCGCGCGATCCTGACCAAGATCAAGGGCGAGAATCCCGACGCGATCATGTACGGCGGCATGGACGCGACCGGCGGTCCGTTCGCGAAGCAGGCGCGTCAGCTGGGCCTGCGCGCGAAGTTGCTGTCGGGCGACGGCGTGTGCACCGAAAGCCTCGCGGACCTCGCCGGTCCGGCGGCGGGCAACGTGGTGTGCTCGCAGGCCGGCATGGCCGTCGAGCGCATGAACGGCGGCGCGCAATTCGCGGCGAAGTACACGAAGCGCTTCGGTCATCCGATCGAATTCGACGCACCGTTCACGTACGACGCGGTGTATATCGTCGTCGACGCAATGAAGCGCGCGAACTCGACCGACCCGGCGAAGGTGCTGGCCAAGGTGTCGAGCACCAACTACAAGGGCGTGACCGGTGAAACGACGTTCGACGCGAAGGGCGACCTTCAGCATGGCGTGATCTCGCTGTACGACTACAAGGATGGCAAGAAGTCGCTGCTCGACGTCGTGAAGATGTAAGAGCGCAGACGCGTCAAAAGCGTTGAAAGCACGAAGGGCCGACGAAGCATCGCTTCATCGGCCCTTTGCTTCGACTGAAGTCGAGCGGCGTAGATCGGCTAAGCGGTCGCTTCATCGATTAATATCTTTCGCGACCTAATCTCGCAGAAAAAATATATTGGACGTCTTACTGGCGTTCTTGCACTATTCGTTTCCAGCGCCGACTCCGCGCTGCGATCCCCACGCCCGCGCGGGCGCTCAAAACCGATAACAGCAATCCCTGAGGATACAGATGCCCAACTATCGCTCACGCACTTCGACTCATGGCCGCAACATGGCCGGCGCCCGCGCGCTGTGGCGCGCGACCGGCATGAAGGACGACGATTTCGGCAAGCCGATCATCGCGGTCGTGAACTCGTTCACGCAGTTCGTGCCGGGCCACGTGCATCTGCGCGACCTGGGCGCGCTGGTCGCGAAGCAGATCGAAGCGGCCGGCGGCGTGGCGAAGGAATTCAACACGATCGCCGTCGATGACGGCATCGCGATGGGTCACGGCGGCATGCTGTATTCGCTGCCGTCGCGCGAACTGATCGCGGACTCGGTCGAGTACATGGTCAACGCGCACTGCGCGGATGCGATGGTCTGCATCTCGAACTGCGACAAGATCACCCCGGGCATGCTGATGGCCGCGATGCGCCTGAACATTCCGGTCGTGTTCGTGTCGGGCGGCCCGATGGAAGCGGGCAAGGTCAAGTCGCCGACCGACGGCCAGGTGATCGCGAAGATCGACCTGATCGACGCGATGATCAAGGCCGCCGATCCGAAGATCAGCGACGCCGAAGTCGCCGAAGTCGAGCGCAGCGCGTGCCCGACCTGCGGTTCGTGCTCGGGCATGTTCACGGCGAATTCGATGAACTGCCTGACCGAGGCGATCGGCCTCGCGCTGCCGGGCAACGGTACGGTCGTCGCGACGCACGCATGGCGCAAGGGGCTGTTCGAGCAGGCGGGCAGCCTCGTCGTCGAGCTGTGCCGCCGCTACTATCAGGAAGAGGATGCCTCGGTCCTGCCACGCAGCATCGCCACCAAGCAGGCCTTCGAAAACGCGATGACGCTCGACGTCGCGATGGGCGGCTCGACCAACACCGTGCTGCACCTGCTGGCCGCCGCACAGGAAGCGGGCGTCGATTTCACGATGTCGGACATCGACCGCATCTCGCGCAAGGTGCCGTGCCTGTGCAAGGCCGCGCCCATGACCGACAAATACCACATCGAGGACGTGCATCGCGCGGGCGGCATCATCGGTATTCTCGGCGAGCTCGCGCGCGCAGACCTGCTCGATCTGTCGTGCGGCAACGTGCATAGCGGCACGCTCGGCAACGCGATCGCGAAGTGGGACATCGCCGGCGGCGCGGGCGACGAAGCGCAGAAGTTCTTCCGCGCGGCGCCGGGCGGCATTCCGACCACGGTCGCGTTCAGCCAGGAAGCGACCTACGCGACGCTCGACACGGACCGCAAGAGCGGCTGTATCCGCAGCAAGGAAAACGCGTATTCGAAGGACGGCGGCCTCGCGGTGCTGTACGGCAACCTCGCGGAGAAGGGCTGTATCGTGAAGACCGCGGGTGTCGACGAATCGCAGTGGCTGTTCTCGGGCCGCGCGCGCGTGTTCGAAAGCCAGGACGACGCGGTCGATGCGATTCTCGGTGACAAGGTCGTGCCGGGCGACGTCGTGGTGATCCGCTACGAAGGTCCGAAGGGCGGTCCTGGCATGCAGGAAATGCTGTACCCGACTTCGTATCTGAAGTCGAAGGGCCTCGGCAAGAGCTGTGCGCTGTTTACCGATGGCCGTTTCTCGGGCGGCTCGTCGGGTCTCGTGATCGGCCATGCGTCGCCGGAAGCGGCGGAAGGCGGCACGATCGGTCTGGTCGAAGACGGCGACGTGATCGAGATCGACATTCCGCAGCGCAAGATGCATCTGGCGGTGTCGAATGAAGAGCTCGCACGCCGTCGTGCGGCGATGGAAGCGCGCGGCGCCGACGCATGGCAGCCGACCAATCGCGAGCGTGTGGTGTCGCAGGCATTGCAGGCGTATGCGGCGCTCGCGACTTCGGCCGATCGCGGCGCGGTGCGCGATATTTCGCAATTGAAGCGCAAGTAAAGCGCGAATCAGCGCGACGGCCCTGTTCGCGGTGACGCGGACGGGCCGAACACAGACCGGTATGCGGGCGACTGCATGCCGGTTTTTTTGCAGGGGCAGTACCCAGCGCGGAACCTTCCTTAAGCCGGAAAACTGAAAACGAGGCCATCGGCAGGCTGCGAAGACGCTGCAACCATCACGCAGTTTCTGCCGTTGGCTTTCGCTGCATAGAGCGCCGTGTCGGCTCTCGCCATCACTGAGGCAACGGTATCGCCATTACCGAATTCGTCGACGCCAGCGCTGAGTGTGCAGGCGACATCACCGGTCGGAGCACGCGCAACAGACGCCGCGACGAGTGCGCGCAACCGGTTCGTGAGATGGGCCGCTTCGTCTTTGCCGGTCAGTGGCATCAGCAGCGCAAACTCTTCACCGCCGATGCGGCCAAGCACGTCGGTTTGCCGTAGTTCGCGCGATATCGTCAAGGCAACATGCGCAAGGGCCTGGTCGCCGGCTGCATGCCCGTATCGGTCATTGATGCCCTTGAAGTTATCGATGTCCAGGATCGCGATGGACAGCTTCGACTTCGCCACCTTTGCCAACGCGAACAGCGCCTCCGCGCGCGCGATGAAAGCGCGCCGTCCGAGCGCGCCCGTCAGATCGTCGATGGTGGCGAGGCGTTCCATCCGCTCCGCCAGCCGGTCATGAGCCAGCATTACCATGCCGACCGACAGGCATGGCAAAGTCAGTATCGCCATGCCGAGAAATGCGACGTTTAGCGGCGTTTCCTCCAGAAAGACCGATTCATGCGCTAGCCCCGACCCATATACGATGCAGCGGGCTGCGTGGACGACCGCCCCCAACACCGCGGCAACAGCCACGAAGTGGTAGCCGTATTTCGGTCTGCCCGCCGGCCGATACCGTTGCACGATCCAGGCGATCGCAAATCGGATGTAGGCGAGAAAACCCGAGATCATCGCGCCCCGGGCACTGACGTCAGGCGACACGTAAGTCCAATAAACGAGTCCCGCCAGGATCGCGCACAGCGCGCCGTACTCCCAGATTACCGATGGCGGCCGATGAAAGAATTGCCGGAAGCCGTGAATCGCGAGGAGCGACGCGACGAGCAGCAATACGCTCGCGCCCAGTACGACGAGATCAGACCTACGGAACAGGAGGAGCGTGGCCGTGACGGCCAGCAGACCACTCGCCACACACCAACGGCGTATCCCCGGAACCTGAGTGTGAAACAGCGAGCCTAGAACGGCGACGCTCATCAGGCAGGACAGAATCGCAATGCCGATTAGCGCGTTCGGGATGGACATGGCAGCGTAACGATGGGTGTGATCCATGAAGGCGCCTGGCGCAATACGAGGTCGCGCCGGTTACATCCGCTGCCTTCGCGCAAAGCGCATATCGTACCGGAAGAATTTTTCGCTTTGGATCGATTTTTCAACGATTTTCGCCCAGCGTTTTCCTTTCGGCTCGCTGTCCACACTTGTGGGACGTCGACGTAACGGGGCGGTCGTCATGCCCTGACCAGAGTTCGGCCTGATGCGAACTTCGCGTAACGGCCGGCTTGCGTCTATGCTTGACTCACTTGTTCGGCTGTCTACGACGTCGACGAGCTCTTCTGCAGTCTTCAATAATCGCCCGTTCACCAAGGGCAAACCCAACAGGAGAAAACCAGATGTCACGATCCATCACGCGGCGCGCTTTCATGGTGTTCGGTGGTTTGGCCTTAGCGGGTACGCTGACCCTGGCGCAAGCGGCGCCCGTCTCGTTCGCGGTGCCTTTGACGGGCGCTCAACAGGTTCCACCGGTGCAAACTCCGGGCAGCGGCAACGCCAAGCTCACGTACGACGCCAGCACACGGGTCGTCACCTGGAACATCACCTTCAGCGGATTGACGAGTCCGACCACGATGGCGCACTTCCACGGACCCGCCCCGGCCGGTAAAAACGCCGGCGTAAAAGTCTGGATCTCGCAGAAAGGCTCCACAGAGGTGACGAGCCCGATCACCGGTCAGGCCACGTTATCTCCGGACGAAGCCAAGATGTTCGAAGCGGGTGAGATGTACATCAACGTTCACACGAAGAACAATCCGGACGGCGAGATTCGTGGCCAGGTGACGCCGCCGAAGTGAAGCTGAAGCAGGCACGGTAGCCGCGCCGAGATCGGGTGCATGGCTTGCTCACAGATATGCCGCGAGCAGCATCATCACGGCTACGCCGACGCCGAGCGGCAGCAGCGCCAGCAGCGCTGGCGCCTGCCGCGGCGCGTCCACGGACGAGGGCAGCAGTTTGTAGCCGGTCAGCATCGGACGAAGCAGGTTGTGTCCCTTCGCTACCGCGTAGACGGCGATCACGAGCACATGCAGCGCGACGGCCGCGAGCAGCACGTACCAGACGAGCCCATGCAGCGCCAAGATTGCGTTGGCGAGCCACGCGGGCACGAGTTCGCTCAACGGGCCTTCGTCGGCGATGTCGTTGTTGACGTAGAGCCCGCTCAGCGTCTCGGTCAGCACCAAGGCGAGCAGAAATAGGACCATCCAGCCGCCGGCTGCATTGTGGCCGACCTGCACATCCGGTTCGCGATGAAACAGCCGGCGCAAATGACGAAGCGCGGCCGCGGGCGACGCCACGAAACTGCGAAAGCGCGCGGTCTCACTGCCAAAGCAGCCCCACAGCAGCCGGAAAATAACCAGGGCGAGCAGCGTCTCGCCGACGCGCACGTGCCAGTCGATCCAGTTCAGCTTCAGGGTGATATAAGCCGCAGCGACCAGCACGACCACCAGCCAGTGAAACAGTCGCACCGGCGCGTCCCAGACCAGCACCGGACGGGGCATTGGCTGTGTCGGCCGCGTGACGGGTTTGGGTGCATCCATGTTGTTGGGCCTACGTGCGCAAGCGGCGGTTTGGCGATGTGAGCTCGGGCGGTAGCGGGCGACTAAGCATACCTCTCACCGATCCTTGACGTACCTTGGCGAAAATTTGACGAACACTACCGATATGAAGGTGCATGCCACATTACTGAGCGATCAAATCTGGTTTCGATCCGCGGAGTAGCTATCGGCAGGGAGCGCAGCCCTTGGCGTCTGTTCGAGCCGGTTGCCGCCTAGCGACTTGGCTCGATACAACGCCTGGTCGGCGGCTGAGAGCAGGTCGGCGAGGGAAGCCGTTTCGCGACTCGACTCGGCGAGTCCAATGCTGACGGTGGCGCGGACCCGGTCGCCGTCGGCGCCATGGGACATTGCAGCGAACCGGCTGGCAACGGTCTCGCCCACCTTTCTTGCGCGTTCGCTGTCGTGCCCGGGCAACAGGGCGGCAAATTCTTCGCCGCCGATGCGTGCAAGAATCGCGTCTCTGCCCGTCACGGCTCGAACGGTTTCCGCGAATGATCTCAAGACCTCGTCGCCAGTCTTGTGTCCGTAGCGGTCATTGATTCTCTTGAAGTGGTCGAGGTCGAACGCGAGGAGCGTGACGGGTCGTCGATGTGTCTGGTGGTCGCTGATGGCCCGCTCGCCCTCTTCGAAAAACAACTTTCGATTGCCGAGGCGAGTCAAGTAATCCGTGCGGGACTCTTGCAAAAGCTCACCATGAATTTCTTCCCGGGTCATCCGGAGCAAGGTCATCGGCAAAATGACCGAGTAGAGAACTCCTTCGTACATCGTGATTTCGCTGGAGACAGCCAGCACGCGTGGCCCGAAGATCGACACCATCCATGGCAGCACGAAAGCCCGGGTGACGTAAAACAGCGCGTGGATGCCCGTGACCACCACGGCGACGCGCCGGGATTGAACCGCCGGCATGCCGTCGCCTCGCAACAGTTCGAGCGACGTCATGGCGGAAGCCAGCGCGATCGGGATGGCGCTGACGTACATCCAGACGGCAGCCTGCCAACGCACGCCGGCTACCGTCCACGTGAGCGCCGTCAGCACGAGCAAACCGATCGAACTCGCGAGATAGCGCCGGCCGTTGAACATTGCCACACCGTCGAGGACGAGCAGATAGCCGGTGAGAATCACGAGATTACTCACTGCCGGGCCAGCGGCGCCGAGCAGTTGAACCCGAAACAAGGCCGCCGCGCAACCCAGTCCAAGGGTGGCGTAGCCGATCGCCAGCGTTCGCAATTCCTTGCTGCGCTTCGGATGAGACAAGTGTTCCCAATACATCATCGCGGAACTGGCTAATAAGGTTCCAATCACGAGAAGGTATAGGGTGGCTAGATCGACTTTCATCGCTGACTTCAGAGCGCGTCCCCGCAATGACGGGGAAAAGGTTGGAGACTACATATGGGATAACGGCAAATGCCGCGCATGTTTGCGAAATGATAACGGAATGGATAACGTAGCGGTCGTGGCATCGGTGTCCCAGTACACGTCGTGCCAGGCAGCGCGATCGAGTAGAGCGCCATTACGTCTGTGCGCAGCGGCAACCACTAGTTGAGATGCTTGTTAACCGCCAGAAAAATCAACTGGGATTCGTTGCCTTTATGGCTCACGGTAAAGCCGTTTTGCTCGAGGAACCGCAAAAATGCCAAACCGTCACCCCTATCAGATCCACCTGCCTCGCCAACGATCACGCGAACCTTCTGTGACAACAGTCGGCCGTGCGGAAACAAAATGGCATGCTCCGAGCCTTCGACATCAATCTTCAACAAATCCAGGATTTCCGACGAAAAGCCCCGCAGTAGCGTCGGAAAATCCGTTACGGGGACCTCGACTGTCTCCGCTGAGGAATGCTCGACCATGTTCAGCTTATTTCCGCCAGTGTTGTCGGAGCTAATAAACAGCGTGCCCACGCCAGACGCCGAAGACACTGCCATCTCCTTCAGATCGATCGAAGATTGGAGCTGGTTGAGGCCGATGTTCTTCCGAATCAACTCGGCATTACGAGGTGCCGGCTCGACAATGATTATCTGCATGGGCTGTTTCAACAGCGCACTGACCTGGATAGAGAACGAACCGATGTGACCGCCGAGATCGAGTACGGTAGTGCCATGGAAGTCGATTCCTGACAGTTGGTCGAGATATTCGGACCTTACCTCATCGACAATACCCTCATCCATTGTGCCGGTTCGCACCGCAAACTGAAAACCGTACCTGCTTACGATGACTACGTCGCCCGGTGCCTTGTTGTCCGCCACTTGCTCCGCGAGTTGCCTCGGTGACTCGGGATTGGGCACCGTACTGAGGCGGAGACTCCTGTCGGCAATAACGATATACGCGCCATTCGCAAACGGGACTTGCATCTGCGCGATCCTCTCTGCGTACTGTGGCGGAACCTGATTCAACATTGCCCGGTTGATTACCATCAAGCGCACCTGCGGAGAATATTCTCCGATAGGACACAGTTCCAGCCTGCCGTTCAGCAACAACGGACGAACCATCCCAAATACCTTTTTCCAGTAGTTTGGGACCGCAATGGTCAACTGATCATCCGATTTCAGCGAATTGAGATTGGGAACAAGCCACATCAGCATCTCGATTGATTGTTCGTCCCCTGCCTGCTTCGCAAGAATCTTTACGGCTGAATCATTCTTTGGTTTTCCGAGAAACGGTGGCGCTGCACTGAAGAGCTTCAAGCGAGTGCGAGTATCAATGTAACTAAAGGCACGTCTTAGCAAGTTTCGGGTGCCGCCCGACTTATAAGCCGATGCTATTTTCTGAATCAGTTCCATCTCGAAATGTCTTTTCCGATGAGTGCACTAAGATCTAAATGTGCGGCGGGGGAGTTTAGCCACAGGCATGTTCTTTGTAGGTTACGTGTTTTTTGAGGTTTCCAGCAATTTATTTTTCTTGGCCGGCCCAACAAGCGCGCGTAAGACTTTTGCCTTCATTCTGTTCGGATGGGGGTATTGTAGAAATAACGATGATCGGGGCAATGCTCAGGTGATGACGCGCAGCCTTACGAAGGGCGGGAGGAACCTATTCCGGCATCACCGTCTTGCTGAAGTCCGGATTTTTCCAGAACTCCACTTCCGCGGTGTGAGCGATTTTAGTTAGGCGGGCGAACGTCAGTAGTATCGCGAATGCGTTCACCGTGTTGTCCGAACGGCAACAATCGAAGCCCTGTTGATTGATGTTCCGCACGCAACAATGTGGTTGCCGGCAACGACCTACCGCAGGAAGCAGCGCGTACGTAAGATCGCTCGTGGATGGACCGCCGTCGCCGCGCACGCCGAATATGGCGCCACGCGCGGCGGAAATCTGTAGAGGCAATATCGCACGGAGAAACTACATGAAGATCATCGTCATTGGCGGTACGAGACTTATCGGCAGCAAGTGGTGAAGAATCTTCGCGAGCGCGGTCATACCGCCGTCGCGGCTTCGCCGGCAACCGGCGTGAATACGCTCACCACCAAAGGACTGCGCGAGGCGCTCGAGGGGTGCGACGTCGTCGTCGATCTCGCCAATTCAAGGACAACGCCGTTTTGGCCTTCTTCGAAACATCGGGCCGCAATCTGTTCGCGGCGGAAATCGAGGCCGGTGTCCGGCATCACGTCGCGCCTTCTGTCGTTGGCACCGACCGGCTTTCGCAAAGCGGCTATTTCCGCGCGCCAAGATCGTGCAGGAAAAACTCATTCGCGATTCGGGCGTGCCATACACGATCGTGCATTCCACACAGTTCTTCGCGCGATCAGATGTCGCGCGTGCGTGGGATGACCACCGCCTGGCCGTGCAGTGTGCCGTCCGCGTCGAGTAGCTGCCACAGTGTGGCTTGCTCGATGATGAAGCGCTCGCCAGACTTGGTAACACGCACGCCCCTGTAGTTCGTCTCGTAGCCGAGCCGCTGCACGCGTTCGAGGAATTGCTGCCGTTCTTCACGATTCGGGGCCTCGGCGGAAAGCCGGGACGGCAACCTGGTGATTTCATTCCAGCTATATCCAAAGCGGCGCTGTGCGGCCTTGTTGCCGTAAATAAAGACCGGGTCTGGATCGGTATTGTGCGCGAGTACCGCGAATGGGGCATGTTCATAGAGCCATTCGGTCGCTTCAATAACGGACATGACGTGCGGAACCAGCCGGTGACCGACTAGCCGGGCGTAACTGTCGGAAAGCAGTTGGTAAAAAGCCGGATTACGGTGGAGTGGAATCATCGGGTTTATCTCGACGAAGAACATTGGGGACACTGGATCAAGGAATCCTGATCCAGATTGTCCATGAATGGCGAATCCAAGTCGAACAACTGAGACCTGACGGGGACAACGGTGTCGAGCGGCCGATCGAAACCATTGCCGCACCGAAAATCCCGCCGAAGCGGGCCTATGCTAAACGTTAGCTGTGCACGAAGGCGAGCAGATCCGCGTTAGCTTCAACCCCGCTGAGATAGACAGGCCGAGTACTGACAAGGGCGTTCCGCGCTCGGAATGAATAACGCCCTGCTGACATTGGTATAGCGTGAGCCGTCAACGTGATCCGCAAAGCCCTATTCACTGGTGAGGAGGACCATCCTCATCGCAACGAGGGCTTACTCGTGCTGATGCTACTTTCCCGACACGTCCACCCCAGAGCGGTCTGCGAGGCTGATTCCGGCTCTATCCGTCCAGTGGATGGCAACGTTGGTTGGACCCGTCGGATCGCCTGTTTCAGTGGGTTTCGACGCCGCTCGAGAAACTGTGTGCGTCAGCTCGTCGAGGGAACATTGGAGATAGAAGCGTAAACAACAAACTAACCGATAGATGAGTGGGTTGACAGTAAAGCGATAGTCAAGATTTCGCGTCAGCTATCGCTTTATCGATCACCCCCGCACACACCGAAACCCCGCATACACATACTGATAGTGCGGCTGAAACCAGTTGCGAAATTCCGGCCGCAGCATGCACAGCGCCGTACGCGCCGAGCCGCCCTTCAGCACGTAATGCTGTCCATCGAAGAAGTTGGCCGAATAGCCGGGATAGAACGGAAACGCTTCGAACCCCGGCAGCGCTGCGAATAGCGTCGAGGTCCATTCCCAACCGTTGCCGAACTGACCTTCCGCACCGAACGTGCTGACGTTGTCCGGATGCGCATCGACGGGCAGTGGGTCCCAGCTGCGGAAATCGAAATTCCCCGATGCCGCGTGCGGCGCGCCGTGCGCCGCGCGTTGCCATTGCGCCTCCGTCGGCAGGGCTTTGCCGGCCCAGCGCGCGTAGGCGCTCGCTTCGGCGTGGCTCACGTAGACGGGCCAGTCGAGCGGCAACGGCACGTCGTCGAACATCGTGCGCAGCGTCCATGCGGTGCGGCCGTCTTCCGACGTGCGTTGCGACCAGCCGGCCGGATGCTCGATGCACTCCGCTTCCTTCCACGCCCAGTCTTTCGGCGACCACCACTTCGGCTCGCGATAACCGCCGTCTTCGAGGAACTCGAGGAACGCACCGTTCGTGACCATGTATCGATCGATCTCGAACGCGGGCACCTCCACGCCCATCTCGCCGAATTCATTGTCCCAGCCGAAACGGCCGGCCTCGCGCGGCATGCCGAGCACGGTCGTGCCGGCGGGCACGCGGACCATCGACGATAACCCGTCGCGCCGCTCCGTGCGCGTCACCACCGGTTCGCGCAATGCGGTGTTTTTCTGCGCGAGCGGCAACTGATGGAGCATGTACGCGAGCGTTTCCGCGTGCATCAACCGATGCTCGATCGCGACGTTCAGCAACTGCACGGCCGCTTCATCGCCCACCGGGTTGCCGAGTTCGTCGAGCGCGGCGTCGATCTGGCGGCGCGCGCGCATCGCATACTCGCCCACGGCGTCGAGCGACGGCCAATCGCTGGGCTGATCGGTGGGAAAGCCGCCGTCTACCGGATCGATGCCGAATGCGAACAGCTGGTCGAGTTCCGGTGCGAAAGCCGGCAGATCGAACAGACGCTGGTCGAACAGATTGCGATCGAACGCTTCGAGATGGCCGATATAGAACACGACCCGGTGACGCTCGCGGATCGGCCGTTCATAGAGGTAGTCGGGTTTGACGATTGCAAACAGGTCATCAGTGACTTGACGCGCGTCGTGCAGGCGCTGCACGAGCGGATGATGCGGGGCAGGGTCGCGATTCATTGGGGCCGGGTCTCCATGCAACACGGTCGCCGTGGGGGCGGTCTGAAAACTTTACCCCCTTGCAGACGGCGTGCCAAGACGAACCGCGCGACCGTTCAGCCCCGGCCAGCCGCTCAGACCTGCCGCAAGCCTTCGAGATCGACGATGTGAATATGCTTGCCCCGCGTGTCGATCAGGCCACGCTTTTGAAATCTTGACAGCGTGCGGCTGACCGTTTCGAGCGTCATGCCGAGGTAGCTGCCCATGTCCTCGCGCGTCATGCGCAGGTTGAATTCCGACCACGAGTAGCCGCGCTGCGCATTGCGCTGCGACACGTCCAGCAGGAAGGCGGCGACGCGTTCGTCGGCGGACAGCGAGCCGAGCACCATCATCTGCGCGGCCTCGCTGACGATCTGCGCACCCAGCAGCTTGTGCATGCGCTCCTGGATCGAACCGATTTCGCGGCATAGCTGCTTCAGCGCACTGTATGGAACGATGCACACCGTGCTGTCTTCCAGCGCGACGGCGCTGCACGCATGGAGGTCCGCGCTGATGCCGTCGAGCCCGAGCGGCTCGCCCGCAAGACGCAGGCCGGTGACCTGCTCGCGGCCGTCGCGGTGGACCATCACGGTCTTCATCGAGCCGGAACGCAGCGCGTAGATGCTGTCAAAGCGGTCGCCGCTGCGATACAGCGCTTCGCCGCGCGGCACCGAGCGCGCCGAGCAGATCAGCGTTTCGAGCTTCGGCAGCTCCTCCGCCGACAGCCCCTGCGGCATGCAGATCTGACGCATCGAACAACTGGAGCAGCGCGCGGCGGTGCGTGCGGTGGCGCGTCCCGCCATGGACTCGCGGCTGCCGCTCGCGGCAGAGCCGGCGGAGCGGGTCGAGGAACGGGGCACAGCGGTAGGATTCAGCATGTTCTGCGCGCAATTGATTATTGGTAGTGGTGAAATTGTCCCACCCGTTATGACCCTCAACGGGTGGCAAAGTGACGCGTTCGCTGCCTCGCTTTCCTGGCGACGGTGCTGCCCCGACGAAGGTGGGAAGGCGAGCCGCCGCGGCTTATGTCGTCGTGGCTCACCGTCTTGCGCATGATGACCGTGTCAGACGGGTTGCTTGTCGGCGCCCGCGGCGGACGGTACCAGCAGAACCGGCAGCGTGGCCTGGCGCACGCAGCGTTCGGCGACGCTGCCGAGAATCAGCCGCTGGAAGCCACGCCGGCCGTGCGTGCCCATCACGAGCAGGTCTGCGTTGAATTCGGCGGCGGCGTGCAGCACGATCTCGGCGACATCGCCGAGCGACGAAGCCTCGGAAACCCCCGGGTCGCCTTTCACACCTTGCTCGGCCATCACTTTCGAAAACTCCGCACGCAGCTCCTGGCCTTCCTCGATCAGCCGGTTGCGCAGGATCGACGGGTCGTAGCCGGGCGCCTCGAAGTACATCGGCGTATTTTCGACGACATAAAACGGCCGCAGCACAGCGCCATTCGACTTGGCGAGTTCGAGCGCCGCTTCGAACGCACGGCGCGAGGTATTGCTGCCGTCGACCGCTACAAGGATGCGTTTGTACATATCGGCTCCACGTCAAAAAAGCGTCTGCCACATTGCTAGCCGCGGCGGGGTTTTATTGATCTTTTATACCAATGGAGCTTAGATGATTGCCGGAAAAGATGCACTCGACCAGGATGTAAATCAAACATTTGCCAAATATTCAGACCGGGCGCGGACGAAATGGCGGGCGCGGCGGCGCGCGCGAGTGGCCTTGCATGCTTACAAACCGCATAAGTTTGCTGAAGCTGGAACAAGGTTGGCCTTACAATCAGGCCATATTCAGACAAGCTGGCCAGTCCGCTGATGAACGATCGAAAAACCAAGGGCTTACCCGACCAGATCTACGGCGACATTCTCAACCGCATCCTCGAAGGCGAGTACAAGGAAGGCGAACGGTTGCCGACCGAGCATGCGCTGGCGGAGCGTTTCGCCACGTCCCGGCCGACCGTGCGCGAAGCGCTCGCGCGATTGCGGGCCGACGGCATCATCTCGACGCGGCACGGCTCTGGAACGACCGTCGCGCGGCGCCCCGACCCGGACGTGCGCCGCTTCGCGCCGCTCGAAACGCTGTCCGATATCCGCCGCTGCTATGAGTTTCGCATCGTGACCGAGGCGGGCGCGGCCGCGCAGGCAGCGCTGAAGGCCGACGCCCAGGACATCGCCGCGATCCAGCATGCGTGGGACGAGCTCGAGCGCATCATCGAGGCGCAGGGCATCGGCGCGAAGGACGACTTCCTGTTCCACCAGGCGGTCGCGCGGGCGTCGAAGAATCCGTTTTTCATCACGGTGATGTCGTTCATCGAGGAACAGATCCTGTTCAGCATGAACCTGTCGCGCAATCTGTCGCTGGTCAAAACGGTGGAGCGGCAGCGGGTGGTGCAGGCCGAGCACATGGCGGTGCTCGACGCGATCCGCCGCAAGGACTCGGCGGCCGCGGGCGCCGCGATGCGCGCGCATCTCGAGAACGCGCTGGAACGGATGTTCGGTTCCTGAGTCCGCGCGCGCGGGTGAAGGTGTCGTGAGTTCGGTGCGGCCACGCTCCGGCGCGGCTCAAGCCGCGTCGGCGACCGGCCCGAATAGCGAGGTCAGCGTTTTCGCGCTTACCGCGACGTCGAGCGCAACGGCCCGTTCGACGCCGATCTGCAGCGGCGGCCCGAGCCGGCTGATATCGAGCCCGGCACGGCGCAGCATGCGCTCGATCGGCGTGGTAGTCACCGTGACGTAATGCGTGATGCCCATGCGCTGTGCGAAGCGCATCACTTCCTGAATTGCGCGAATTGTCATATCCGTGAAACCAAAAGACTGTTCCTCCCCGTTGGTTTCGATCGCCCAGCGGCTGAGTTCCCAGATATGTCGGCCGACCGGCGCGGCCGCGCCATGCAGCAGTTGCGGGAAGGTGTCTTTCAGCATGTTCGGACCTTCGGTCGGCATCAGTCGCCAACAGCCGCGCAACCGTTCGTCTTCGCCCTGAATCAGCATGTAGTACGGCCCGAGCGCGTCGTAGCCGTCTATCTCCATTCCCGCGATGGTCGGAATTTCCCAGCCGAGCCGGCCGTGAAAGACCCGGGCGCGCAGCCGGTACATCTCGTTGATCAGTTCGTTGTCGAATTCCTGCCGGAGTCCAATACGGATCGTGGTTTGCATGACGTTCTCCTGTGCGTGTCGGGTACTGCCAGATACGCAGGAAAACTTATGCATTCTGAATCTTTGCGCCACCTACCTACCTGGATAGGTGTGGATGCTTATCGGGTATCGCAAAATTCACACACGTATCCGCCCCCAACCTACAAGGGTCCAAAATGGAACTCCTCGACAATCACTGGCAACCGCAAACCCACCTCCAGGCGCGTCCCTCGGAGGTCTCTTCGGCAGTGGATCGTGTTCTGATCATTGCCTACCGGAAGAAGAAAAAAGAGAGCCAGCGTCGTTTCTGGGCTCGCTTCGGCGTCACGCAGTCGCGCGGGAGCCGCTTCGAGTCGGGTGCGGAGATCCCGGCGCCGGTGTCGATCCTGCTTGGCCTTTACTTCATGAAAACCGTGTCGGACGCCGATCTTGGTCGCGCCGAGCGCGTGATGTACAGCCGCGACGCGGCCGCGCTGCTCAACCCGGGTCAATAAGCCCAAGCTGGGCCGCGATCACGGCGGCCGCGCGCCGTGAATTCACGCCGAATTTCGCCCTGATGTTTTTCATGTGGAAGTTCACCACGGCTTCCGAGCAACTCAGGATGTGGGATATCTCCCACGTGGATTTGCCGCGCGCGGTCCATTTCAGACATTCGCGCTCGCGCGGAGTCAACTTCGGCATCAAGCTCTGCGCATGCGAATCCAGATGCTGTTTGCTGGTGTCGATCACCAGGTCGCGCAACAGCACGAGATTCGGCAACGCGGCGTTCACATGGCGCCTGAACCCGTCCGACGGCTTGTCGTCATTGACGAAGCACATCATGCCGGCTTCCTGATTCGGCCCATGAATCGGCAGCGTCACACCCGCACCCAAGCCGTACGAGCGGGCTTCCTCGTACAGGGCTTGCTGTGGCGGGGTGGCGAAAATCTCTGGCGTCCAGATGAGCGGCGCGGAGCGAGACAGGCAGTGCGCGACCGTCGGGTCGATATGCACCATGCCCTGTTCGTCGTAGGTCTGCCGCCATGCCGGCGCGTAAGTGCTGCGCAGGTAAGCGTCCTCGAGACGCATGGTGGGCCGCGGCAGCATCGCGACCAGTATCCTGTCGAAGCCCCACGTTTCGGCGAGGCCCGTAATCACGCCGAACCATTCCGCCTCATCGGCGGCGTCCAGTAGCGGTGCCATCTGCTCGATAAAGTGTAGCGACAATTTTTTGGCTCTCTCAGGCTCGCAAACATCCCATTCGCGGTTATTGGCAGACAAACTTCGGTCCGCTCTTTTGGTCCGCATAATCTATCACTAAAAACTCGAAAGCAATGCGCTGCTGCTGCGCGGGGTAAACGATAGCAGCCATGTGATAGCAAGGGCGGTGTTGCCTATTATTATGCTGATTGAAATAGATTTTTAACCCGCCCGGGTCTCGGGCGAGAAATGCGGCTAATCGGCATCCGGCTACCGCATTTTAATGTGTTTCATTGACAGCATTATTTCTTTCGTGATTCGGAATTAATCGCATTTACTCGATTAGTTGGGAACGCGGGTTATTTGCGCGTCGCGTCGGTCTTGCCAAACAAGCGCCTGCGCGGTTTGCATGTGGGCTGTGGCTCCATTGTTATACAAAAGGAAATTTCGTGAGCGGTTCGTGGGCAATTCGCCGCCGGCGGCATTTTGGGGGCGATCGCCATCCGCAGGTTGTTTGACAACATTGTAATGCCGATGCTACCGTGAAACCTCCGCCCAGCACGTGTGCGCGTCAACCATCATGAACGATTCTCCGCTGCGCGACGGCGCGTTCGCCGCGTCGGTCATGGCCGTGCCGCCGCTCGCGCGCCGCGCCGACTACACGCTCGACCCTGCTCGCAATCTCGCGCTGATCCGCCATATCGAAGCGGGTGGCGTACGCACGCTACTGTATGGCGGCAACGCGAACCTCTATCACGTCGCGGTCAGTGAATACCGCGAGCTACTGGACCTGCTCGCCGAAGCCGCGAGTCCGGGGACACGCGTGATTCCGGCGCTCGGTCCCGACTACGGCAAGATGCTCGATCAGGCGCGCATCCTCGCGCAGACGCGTTACCGCACCGCGATGGTGCTGCCGCTCGGCGGCGTTACTACGTCCGAGGGCGTCGAGACGGGCCTCACGCGGATCGCCGACACGGCCGGCATGCCGCTCACCTTGTATATCAAGAGCGAAAACTACGTGGCTGTCGATGCGCTCGCGCGGCTCGTCGAGCGTGGCACGTTGAGCGCGGTCAAATACGCGATCCCGCGCGACGATCCCGCCGACGATCCCTATCTGCGCCGGCTGCTGCAATGCGTGCCGGCCGCGAAGATTGTATCGGGCATGGGCGAGCGGCCAGCGCTCGTGCATCTGCGCGAGTTCGGGCTGGCAGCGTGGACGACCGGCAGCGGCTGCATCGCGCCGAACATGGTGATGGCGTTGCTGCGCGCGGTGCAAAGCGGCCGGAGCGCCGATGGCACCGATAGCGCGGACAACGACACCGCCCAGCGTTTGTACGATGCGTTCATGCCGCTCGAAACGCTGCGTAACGACATCTCGCCGATCCGCGTGCTGCACGACGCGATCACGTTCACGGGCCTCGCCGACATGGGGCCGTTGCTGCCGCTGCTCAGTTCGACACCGCGCGAGCATCATGCGAAGATCGCGCAGACCGCGTGCACGCTGCTCGCTCTCGAGCGCGAGTTCGCACCCACCCAATCGAACCGCTCCGACACGCAGGCAAGCACATGACCGAACACAGCCGACGCTATCCCGATCCTTCCATCCGTGTGTTCGATCCGCGCTTCAAGTCGTTGATCATCGCATCGGCGTCGGTCGAATGTCTGTATCAGGGCACGCGCTGGTCGGAGGGGCCGGTGTGGTTCGGCGACGGCCGCTATCTGCTGTGGAGCGATATTCCGAACGACCGCATCCTGCGCTGGGACGAAACGACGGGCGCGGTCAGCACGTTCCGTCAATCGTCGAACAACGCGAACGGCCATACGCGCGATCGCGAAGGGCGTCTCGTCAGTTGCGAGCACCTGACGCGGCGCGTGACGCGCACCGAGTACGACGGCTCGATCACCGTGCTCGCCGACCGCTATCAGGGCAAGCGCTTCAATTCGCCGAACGACGTGGTCGTCAAATCGGACGGCTCTATCTGGTTTACCGACCCGACCTTCGGCATCGAAGGTTTCTACGAGGGCGAGCAGCAGCAGTCCGAACTGAAGCCGTGCGTGTATCGGATCGACGGGCAGTCGGGCGAGGTCTCGATGGTCATCGACGACGTGCTCGCCCCGAACGGTCTCGCGTTTTCGCCGGACGAGTCGCTGCTGTACGTGGTCCAATCGCGCGGCGAGCCGCGCAAGATCCGCGTATTCGATGTCGAGGCCACTGGCAAAGGCACGACGGTGTCGAACAACCGCGTGCTGATCGACGCGGGTCCGGGCACGCCCGACGGCTTTCGGGTGGACGTGCACGGCAACCTGTGGTGCGGCTGGGGCATGGGCACCGACGAACTCGACGGCGTGCGCGTCTTCACCGCGCAAGGCGAGCCGCTCGGCCATATCGCGCTACCGGAGCGTTGCGCGAACGTTTGCTTCGGCGGACGGCATCGCAACCGTCTGTTCATGGCGGCGAGCCACGGCTTGTATTCGCTATTCGTCAATACGCAGGGCGTGCGCGGGGGTTGAGCAGTTGTCCGCTAACTAGACAACAGCTGTTGCAGCCACTGAGGGTGCTCGGGTTTGCCCTTAATTCGCGTTACCAGGCATTGAACGGCAAGGATTTCACGTCAATCGAGCCACTTTTGACCAAGCCTCGCGCTCTCGACTATTTGCTTGACATCGGCTGTTACGCTTCGCTATGTTCCCTTGGTAGAAAGATACCGCCCGCATGCAACACATCGACCAGCGGGCTTCCATACCAAGAGGCGAGGAGACGCAATGACTGTTTCGCACAGGCTGTCGTTCAAGCTGGTATCCGTCTGTATCGCCGCGAGTGCGGCGTTCGCTCTTGCCGCGCACGCGGCCGATCCGGTCACGATCAACATCGTCGACGTGGCCGGCGATCTTCAACTCACGCAGAAGGGCTTCGAGGCGTTCAAGGCGAAGAATCCGAATCTCGTTGCGAACATCACGTTCACGAACGCTCCGTCACCGCAATTGCCCGGCAAGATCAAGGCGATGCAGGCAGCGGGACGCTCCGACATCGACCTCGTTTTGACCGGCACCGACGCGCTCGCGGCCGGCATCGAACAGAACCTGTGGATCAAGCTGCTGCCCGATAACGCGGCGCAGTTCCCCGGTGTGCTCGACAAGTACGCGCCGGGTCCGCGCAAGATGCAGGATCTGGCGCAGGGCTACGGTCTCGAGGTCGCGTATATGCCGGCTGGTCCGCTGCTCGAATACAACCCGGCCAAGGTCAGCGATCCGCCGAAGACACCCGAGCAACTGCTGCAATGGTGCAAGGCCCACCCCGACAAGCTGATCTACGCGCGGCCGGCCAATTCCGGTCCTGGCCGCACGTTCCTGATGGGCTTGCCCTATGTGCTCGGCGACAAGGACCCGCAGGACCCGGTGCACGGCTGGGACAAGACGTGGGCGTACCTGAAGCAGTTGAACGACTGCATTCCGTACTATCCGGGCGGCACCTCGGCGGTGATGAAGGAACTGGGCGAAGGCACGCGCGACATGACCGTGACCGTGACCGGCTGGGACATCAATCCGCGCGCGCTCGGCATCGTGCCGGCCGAATTCCGCGTACAGCCATTCGACAACATGACGTGGGTCAACGACGCGCACTACATGGTGGTTCCGAAGGGCGTGCCGAAGGAAAAGCTAGACGTGCTGTACAAGATGATGAACTTCATGCTGGAGCCCGCGCAGCAAGCATTGACCTACGACGACGGCTACTTCTACCCGGGCCCGGCGATCAAGGGCGTCACGTTCGAGCAGGCGCCCGCGCATAGCCAGGAGGTGCTGCAAAAGTATGGCCGACCGGAATACGCGAAGATGTTGAGCGATCGTCCGCATGCGTTACCGCTGAATGCGGCGGCAATGGTCGCGGCCTTCAGGAAGTGGGATACCGACATCGGCGCGCAGAAGACCCGCTAGGCCTTCACCGTTGCGACGGAAAACGAGGCGAAACGCAGCGCGGCGTGAGGTAGCGCCGCGTTGCGTGTTTGCGGCGACCACGCGCGCCTCGGCTTAACTGCCTGATGCGCCGCGCGCACCGCACGCGCGGCACTTGCGACACCCGTCGTCTCACGCGGATCAGGAAACCGTATGAAGCATCACTTTGAGCAGTTACGGCTCGACTCGGTGAGCCGCAGTTTCACGAACGCGCAAGGTCACGCGATCGCCGCGCTGCAGGGTCTCGATCTGACGATCCGGCGCGGCGAGTTCATCGCGCTGCTGGGACCGTCGGGTTGTGGCAAATCGACGGCGCTGAACTGCATCGCCGGATTGCAGCCGCTCACCGGCGGCGGCATCTGGCTCGACGAGCGCCGCATCGACGTGCTGCCGCCGGAAAAGCGCGGCTTCGGCATGGTGTTCCAGAACTACGCGCTGTTCCCGCACATGAGCGTGCTCGACAACGTCGGCTTCGGGCTGAAGATGCGCGGCGTCGGCAAGAGCGAGCTCGCGCGCCGTGCACGCGAGGCCTTGAAACTGGTGCAACTGACAGGGCATGAGCAGAAACTGCCCGGCCAGTTGTCCGGTGGCCAGCAGCAGCGTGTCGCGATCGCGCGTGCGATCGTGATCGAACCGCCGCTGATCCTGATGGACGAGCCGCTATCGAATCTCGATACGAAGCTGCGCATCGAAATGCGCGCGGAGATTCGCCGCATCCATACGCAGCTCGAACGCGCGACGCTGTACGTGACGCATGATCAGGACGAAGCGCTGTCGATGGCCGATCGCATCGTCGTGATGAGGGAGGGCGTCGTGCAGCAGGTCGCGACGCCGAAAGAGGTCTATACGCGGCCGCGCAATCTGCATGTTGCGCGCTTCATGGGCTATCGCAACGTCGCCGAGTTCACGCTGGAGGGCATGCAAGGAGAGGGCGTCGTGGTCAGTGCGAACGGTGTGCGGCTGATCGGCACGGCGATGGCCGGCTTCGACAGCAAGCGCGTGAGCGTCGCGCTGCGCCCCGAAGACATGGAGCGCGCCGAGCCCGGCGCCGACAACGCGTTCGAGGCGCTGATCGACGCGGTCGAATACGGCGGCCATGATTCGCTGCTGCGGGTGAAGACCGCGTTCGGCGACGTGTGGGCGCGCGTGACCGGTGAATGCGCGGAGGGCGAACGCATCATGCTGCGCGTGCGGCCGTCGTGCGTGCTGGTCTACGATGCCGAGGCCGCATGAACACGCCGACGCTCGTCCCCCCGCTTACTCCCCGCGCGCCGCGCGATGCCAAGGCCTGGCTCGTCGCGCCCGCGCTGCTCTTTATCGTCGCGCTGTTCATCTATCCGTTCGCGTACGGTCTCGCGCTGTCGTTCCGGCCGATGAACGGCGGCGGCCTATGGGCCAACTATCTGACGTTCTTCACCGACACCTCGATGTGGCCGACGATCCTCGTCACGCTGAAGCTGTCGGTGCCGGCCACGCTGATCAACGTTGGCGTGTCGGTGCCGGTCGCATTCGCACTGCGCCGCTACTCGCGTTATCAGAAGATCGTCACGACGCTGCTGGTGATTCCGGTGACGCTCGGCACCGTGCTGATCGCCGACGGCATGCTCACGTACTTCGGTCCGCACGGCTGGCTGCCGCAGGCATTGCAGGCGCTGCATCTGTACACGCAAGAGGTGCGGCTCACGCACAACTTCACGGGCGTGCTGCTATCGCTGATCGTGTCGGGCTTTCCGTTCGCGTTTCTGTTGACGCTTTCGTACGTGACCGGCATCGACCCGACGCTCGCGAGCGCGGCGGCGACGCTCGGCGCGAGTCCGTGGCAGCAGTTTCGCCGCATTTATTTTCCGCTGCTCGTGCCGGGACTCACGATGGCCGCGTGCCTGTCGTTCGTGCAGGCGTTCTCGGTGTTTCCGTCGGCGGTGCTGCTCGGCGCGCCCGCGGGTCCGACGCGCGTGATGTCGATTGCCGCGGCCGAAGCCGCATTCGAGAGCTACGACTATTCGCTCGCGTCGGCGATCGCGATGGTGATGGGCTTCGTGCAACTGCTGGTGGTCGCCGCGCTGCTCGGCGCGCGCCGCTGGTTCTATCGTGGTCCCGTTACGGGAGGCAAAGGCTGATGACGACCGATCGTCGCGCGACGCAGCCCGACTGGCCCGCGTCCACCTCCGCTTCCGCATCCGCGGCGCCGCAGCCGGGCGATGGCGCGCGCGAGCCCGCGCAACACGCGCGTCAGCGCGCGAACTTGCCGGGCCGCATCTGGCAGGTGCTGGTGTGGGCCGTGATGGCGTTTTTCCTGATCAACGTCGTGCTGCTGATTGCGACCGTCGCGGTGAATTCGATCGCGACGCGCTGGTTCGGCACCGCGTTGCCGCAAGGCTTCACGCTGCACTGGTATGCACAGGCGTGGAGCGACTTCCAGCTCGCGAGCGTGCTGTGGGTGACCGTGCAGGTGGTCGGCGCGGTCGTGCTGCTGTCGGTGCTGCTCGGCGTGCCTGCCGCGTATGCGCTCGCGCGCGTGCAATTCCGCGGCAAGCGCCTTGCGATGCTGATCTTTCTGCTGCCGCTGATGGTGCCGCCCGTCACCTACGGCATTCCGATGGCGACCGTGATGTACAAGGTCGGCCTTGCCGGCACGCTATGGGGCGTGATTCTTGCGAACCTCGTACCGGCGCTGCCATTCGTGATTCTGGTGATGACACCGTTCATCGAGCAGATCGATCCGAATCTCGAAGCAGCCGCGCGCATTTTCGGCGCGAACACGTTCCGCTACTTCCGTTACGTGCTGCTGCCGCTGCTCGTGCCGGGTATGCTGGCCGCAGGGTTGCTCGTGCTGGTGCGTACGATCGGCATGTTCGAGCTGACGTTCTTTACGGCCGGTCCTGCCACGCAAACGCTGGTGGTCGCGTTGTACTACGCTGTGTTTTCGACCGGCGTGCGCGCGCCGCAATCGATCGATGCGATGGCGATGATCTATATGGCGATCACGTTGATCTGGGTGCTGATCGCACTACAATTCGTGAGCCCGACGCAGATCGTGTCTCGCGTGAAAGAACAGCGGCGCTGACGCGTGGTCGGCGTCAATCGTGGAGTAGACGTTGGCGAAGAGAAAAACCCCCGAGGAATTGCGCAGTCATCGCTGGTATGGCGCGAACGATCTGCGTTCGTTCGGCCACCGCTCGCGCACCGCGCAGATGGGCTACAACCGGGAGGAATACGCGGGCAAGCCGGTCATCGCGATTCTCAACACGTGGAGCGAGATCAATCCTTGCCACACGCATTTCAAGCAGCGCGTCGATGAAGTGAAGCGCGGCATCTGGCAGGCCGGCGGTTTCCCGATCGAGTTGCCTGTCCAGACCCTCTCCGAGCCGTTCCAGAAGCCCACCACGATGCTGTACCGCAATTTCCTCGCGATGGAAGCCGAGGAGATGCTGCGCTCGTATCCCGCCGACGGCGTCGTGCTGATGGGCGGCTGCGACAAGACCACGCCCGCGCTGCTGATGGGCGCGATCTCGATGGATCTGCCGGCAATCTTTTTGCCCGCCGGCCCGATGCTGCGCGGCAACTGGAACGGCGTGACGCTCGGTTCGGGTTCCGATTCATGGCGATACTGGGCCGAACTGCGCGCGGGCACGCTGACGCCGGAAGACTGGCAGGGCGTCGAGGGCGGCATCGCTCGCTCGCCGGGGCACTGCATGACGATGGGCACTGCGTCGACGATGACCAGCGCGGCCGAAGCGCTGGGCTTCACGCTGCCCGGCTTCGCGTCGACTCCCGCGCCCGATTCGCGTCATGCGCGGATGGCCGCGAAAACCGGCATGCGGATCGTCGAGATGGTGTGGGAGGATCTGAAGCCGTCGGACCTGATCACGGCGGCATCGGTCGATAACGCGGTGACGACTTGTGTCGCGCTGTCCGGCTCGACCAATTCGGTCGTGCATATGATCGCGCTTGCACGGCGCGCGGGCGTCGAGTTGACGCTCGATCGCTTCGACGAGATCGCGCGCCGCACGCCCGTGCTCGCGAACATCCGGCCGACCGGCGCCTATCTGATGGAGGACTTTTTCTACGCTGGCGGTTTGCGCGCGCTGCTCGCGGAACTGGGCGAGCTGATCGACGGTTCGCAGAAAACCGTGAACGGCCGCACGCTCGGCGAGAACCTCGCGGGCGCGCAGATTTTCAACGACGACGTGATCCGCCGCCGCACGAATCCGCTACTCCGTGACAGCAGCCTCGCAGTGCTGCGCGGCAATCTCGCGCCCAATGGCGCCGTTATCAAGCCCGGCGCGGCCGAGCCGCATCTGCTCGTGCATACGGGCCGCGCGGTCGTGTTCAGCGACTACAACGACATGGCCGCGCGCATCGACGACGACGCGCTCGACATCGACGAAAGCTGCGTGCTGGTGCTGCAGCACGCGGGGCCGGTCGGCGCGGGCATGCCCGAGTGGGGTCAGTTGCCGATCCCGCGCAAGCTGTTGCAAAAAGGCGTGCGCGACATGGTGCGCATCTCCGACGCGCGGATGAGCGGCACGAGCTATGGCGCGTGCGTGCTGCACGTGGCGCCCGAGGCGTTCGTCGGCGGGCCGCTGGCGTTGGTGCGAAGCGGCGATCTGATCGAGCTCGATGTGCCGCGCCGCAGGCTGAACCTGCTGATATCGGACGAAGAGTTCGCGCGCCGCAAGGCCGCGTGGGTCAAACCGGCGGCGCGCTTCGAGCGCGGCTATGGCGCCCTACATCAAGCGCACGCGATGCAGGCGGACCAAGGCTGCGATTTCGACTTCCTGCAGCGCGGCGGCGCGAGTCCGGAAAGCTCGGGCGAGCCGGAAATTCACTGACGCTCAATACCCGACGCGATACACGCGCCCCGTCTGCGCGCCTTCCACGCTGCGCAGATAAGCAAGCGCAGCGCGTTGTGCGCTGACGGGTTCGAAGCCGCGAAAGAACGGCGCATAAGCCTCCATCGACTCGGTCAGCACGGTCGGACTCACGACGTTGATGCGCAGCCCGCGCGGCAGTTCGATCGCCGCGCCACGCACGAAGCCTTCCAGCGCGAGATTGACGGTCGTCGCGCTCGCGCCCTGCGCGATCGGCTCGTCGCCCAGAATGCCGCTCGTCAGCGTGAACGAACCGCCGTCGGTCACGTACGGCAGCGCCGCGAACACGACGTTGATCTGGCCCATCAGCTTGTCGCGCAGCCCGACCCAGAACTGCTCGATGCTCATCTGCGCCAGCGGACCGAAATGCACGTTGCCGGTCGCGGTGACGACGCCGTCCACCTTGCCGATGTCGCGAAACAGCCGCTCGACGCTCGCGGGGTCCGTGCTGTCGACGTGATATTGCCCGCGCGTCGCGCCCACCTCGATCACTTCGTGACGCGCCTTCAACCCCTCGCTGACGGCGTGGCCCAGCGTGCCCGTGGCACCGATGACGACGATCCTTTTCATCCGCAACTCCGTTAAACGAACCAGCCTTAAACAAAGCAAAGCACGCACCAGAATAAAACGGTGCGTGCGACGTGAATGCCTGATTTAATCGGATTAAATGCGGTAATTCAAACGCGCGCGTATAAAGGGATGATACGCGCGCGTCCGCCTATTTCACGCGGTGTAATTCGATAACGCGCGCGGGCCGCAAATGATTGAGCGCGTAGTGGATGCGGCCGCGATCCTGGCGCTGTCCGACTGGACGCGGGTCGATGTACTGGTTGTCGGCCGAGTAGACGGCGAGCGGCTCGGCCATGCCCTTGTCGATCACCGCGTAACCGGGCTCGAGCGCGAGCAGCAGATGATTGCCGCCAAGCCGGCTGTCGAAGCCGGCCATGCCGTCGAGCGCCTCGGGCACGCTGTTCTCGAGCGTCGCATTGCTGGTTGTGATTTCGTCGGGCGAGATCGCGCCGTGGCCCGCCAGACGGGCCGCTTCATGGTTCTTGCCGTCGGTGTCGACGGTGCTGTCGTGCGTGCGATCGTTGTGCAGGTCCGTGGTTGGTGGGTCCTTCGGGTCGGGTTTCGTGCCGGCATTTTCGGGTTTGCTGATCGCGCTGTTCATCGTGCATCTCCTGAAGAGGACATTCGAAGAAAGAGCAAAAGCCGTTCCGACTGACACGGCGCCGCTTTGCGCGGGAGTCGCGATGCGTTGTCCGCCATGATTCGATGCGAGTGGCGTTGCCCACGCGATTGAATGGCGATGAGGTCCGCGATTCATTTCGTTTTTTTTAATGGACGCGTATTTTCTACAGAGTATGATTCTACTCCTGCGACCGACGCGCGGATAAATTGGCGGCATGCTCCGGCTGTTCACCATGGTCGGAAAAAATTAACAAACAAATGGCCGCGCGACCGAGAAAATGTTACGGGGCTTCAGGGGCGGGTGACTCATGCACTTCGATGCTGCATTCACACATCGCGGCTATCTATTGAATTGCGAACCGGCGCGCTCGGGCGACGGCTCCTGGCAACCGTATGTGGTGATCTCGCGCTCGAGCGACGGCGAACTGGTCGCCAACCGTTTCTTCCCCACGGAACTGCGCTTCTCCGACGAAGCCGCCGCGATCGCGCACGCGCGCGATTGGGCAGTGCGCTGGATCGACGCGAGCAGTCTGACAATCTGACGTCAGAGAACGATGCATGCGTGCCGGCGCGCGCCGACGCAACGAGCCGAGCCGATCTGCGCGCCGCCGGGCGGGCAGCGTTAAAACGCGGTAATCTCTGCTGGATAACCACTTTGAACCGTGCACGCTGCACGGCGCCGTCCCTTATGCCCAACGAGCCTTCCCCGAACTGGGGCCTTGACCAGATCGTCGCCGACCTGCGCGCCTCGCGCGAGCAATTGCATCGCACGCGGCATCCGCTCGGCATTCGCGAGTTGCCATCGCGCGAAGCGGTGGTCAATATCGTGACCGGCTTGCGCGCCGCGATGTTTCCGACGCACTACGGCGCGCCCGATCTAACCGACGAGACGGTCGACTACTACGTCGGCCACACGCTCGAAAGCACGTTGCGGCTGCTCGCCGAACAGATTCGCCGCGCGCTGCGCTTCCTGCCAGAGTTCGGCGCGACGCCCGACGCCGAGTTGCGCGAGCGCGCGTTCGCGGTGGCGCGCGAGTTCGCGACGCAGCTGGCGGGCATCCGCGCGCTGCTCGTCAGCGACATCCAGGCTGCGTACACCGGCGACCCCGCCGCGCAGCACATCACCGAAATCCTGCTGTGCTATCCGGGCGTGTGGGCGATGACGCATCACCGGCTCGCGCATGCGCTGCATCGGCTCGGCGTGCCGCTGCTCGCGCGCTTCATCAACGAGATCGCGCACTCGGCGACCGGCATTGACATTCACCCGGGCGCGACGATCGGGCCGAGCTTCTTCATCGATCACGGCACCGGCGTGGTGATCGGCGAGACCGCGATCATCGGTGAGCGCGTGCGCGTCTACCAGGCGGTCACGCTCGGCGCGAAGAGTTTCGCGGCCGACGAAGACGGCATGCTGATCAAGGGCAACGCCCGGCATCCGATCGTCGAGGACGACGTCGTGATCTACGCGGGCGCGACGATTCTCGGACGCGTGACGATCGGGCGCGGATCGGTGATCGGCGGCAACGTGTGGCTCACGCATAGCGTGCCGCCGGGCAGCAGCGTATCGCAAGGCAAGATCCGCGAAGGAGAGCGCACCGACAATGGGCGGCAGTGATGCTCGCCTGGCCGCGGCTGGCTGCATCGCTGCGCCTAGCTGATCGGCCAATGGCGTAACCACGGCAACGCATGCATGCCATGCCGCCACACATGCTCGCCGATGAACCACGCGGCCACCCACGACGCCGCGACGACGATCAGATCGCAGTGCCCGCTATTCCATAGATTCAACGAATGTCGCCCGGCGATCCACGGCACGCCGAGCGGATTCGGCCAGTCGGCGAGCAGATGCATCAGGCCGCCGCACGCGAAGCCGAACGCGGGCGCCGCGTAGATCGAATGTCCGAGCATGTGATACGACGCCGCGAGCAGCGCGAGCCAGCCGATGCCCCAATGCGTCAACGTGCGATGCGTGATCCACAGCCGCCGCGCGCGTGACCACCATGCAACTTCGAGCCAGTCCGGCGCGGTGCTGCCGGCCACGCCGGCGATGAAGCTCAGCAGCACGCCAGCGTGAAACGGACCACCGCCGCTGCGCGCGACGATCGCCGCCGCGATGATGCCGGCTGCGAAACCGGTCGCATGATGCGCTTTGCTGGATGCCATCGACATTCGCGACACAAGTGCCGCGCGAAAAACAAAGGGCGGCTATGTTCGCAGATGAGCGCGTAAAAAATAGCCGATGGGCGAGATATAAATTCGCGCATCGGCCTTCCGTGAGTGATGCGCACGGCGTTCAAGTGCGCCGCGCCGCTCAGGTCGCGCAGCGTGCGATAGCGAAGCGCATTTCCTCTTCGGGTGGATCGTCGGGCGCGTTGGCCGGATGCATGACCTTGATGACCGTGCTGCCGTTGAGCGGGGTCAGCGTGACGAAGTACGAGTTGTGCGAATCGGCGCCGACCGCGAGTTCGGTCGCGGCGCCGGTGTGCGAGGTACGCACGCGCGGCAGACGTCCTTCGAGGCAGGCGGCGATGGACGCAGGCGTGCGTGACGACGACACGTACACGAGCGGCGCGGACGCATCGCGCGCGGGGCCGCCCGACGAACCGCAAGCGGCGAGGGTGGCAGTGAGGGCGGCAGCGGGGGCAAGCAGGAGAAGTCTTTTCATGATCCGATCGTCGGCGTTCCCAGTCATGCATGGGAAGGTGAGGCGCGGGCGAAGCGCGATGCGCTGGCGGACAGCGCGATGCTTCGCGACGAAGCTGCCGTGCAGGCGGCGCGGTTTCGCGGCGTCGCACGGCGGCCGGGGCAGTATACCGAGCAAGCGCCGGCGTCGTCACTAGCGCGGCCAGGGAATCGCCTTGCAGCGACACCGTGTGCCACTTCGGCTCGCCCGAGCCGTTGGAGCCGCTCACCTTCCTCGCTGCCACGCGGACCAAAGCAGGCGTTCGACAATGAGCCGCTGCCCTGCTGCCAGCTGCTGTGACCGCCCTGTTTGTTCGAGCAGACGAGACCCGCGTCGAGCGAGCCGTGCAAAGTGACGCTGCCTTGCGCGTGTACGGTGATTGCGAAGGCGCTCATCAGGCCTGCCGTGGTGGGGCTTCTTTGCATGTTCGGGATTCACTCCGTGGTACGTGGAGAATCGGCATGTTGAGCGCCATTCCCAGCGAAGTGTAATTATCGCTATGCAGATATTTAATTATTCGTCTTACAACAGTTTATTTTCGAATTCGCGATTATGTGAATTAATCGTGTAAGTGCAGGTCGCCGAAAGGAATTATTTTAAAAAGGAATGGGCGGCTGCGCCGTCAAGTCCAGCGACGTTGCCGGACCGTTACGACACAAGGCCTCCCGGCCAGCATCGGAGGCCCTCATTTGCGCCGATTCCCACCGTTTTGCGCAACGCAGTCTTACGAAGAAAGCGTTAAATCAAGGTGGGATGCCACTTATAATTTCGATAGACCCCTTCGACCAAAGGGTGTCTTTTTCATTTTTACGCGCGGCTTTCGGGCCGCGTTTTTTTATCTGACATTTAAAGCGGTTTTTATACATTCTCGCGTAAGGGTAAATAGAATTTTTCGCCCCTCGAGCGGCTTCGCCGTTCCGAGCGCGCCTTGTCCGTTCGTCAGAGCGAGCAGGGCGAAGCGGGCCGGGCAGGTAGAATCGCGGGTTCGAAATCTGTTTGTGCGCCCCGCGAAGTGAGTGAACCTGTGATGAACGACACGCCCTTTCCCTCGACCGACACGAATGCCGGGTTCCTGGCCGACGACTCGTCCGGACCGGACGAAAGCGTGCATGAAGAGCGTCTGTGGCGCGATAACGGCTGGACCGCGCGCATCATCAAGAACGAAGACGACGAAGGCTGGGCCGTCGAAATGATCAAGGACGGCGAGGCGGAGCCCGCGCTCGTCGGACCTTGGACGATGGGTCGCAACAAGAAGGATCCGAAGCCGCTCGACGTGTCGGCGTTCAACACGCTGGTGAAAACCGCCGCGGAAGTGCTGCGTCGCCACGAGCAGCAACTGCGCGCGCAACTGCACAAGGCGGTGCGCGTGCCGAGCGCGGACGGCAACGACGAATTCGACATCACGCTCGACATCGTTCCGGACGAAGACGAGCCGTACGCGCTGTTGAGCGCGCTCGATATTTTCGGCGAGCAGATCGCGCAGGTGCAGGTCGCGCCGACCTTCAAGCTCAGCAAGGCGAGCGCCGCGGCGTGGGTGGCGAACGAGTTTCGCCGGCCGGGGTAAATGGCGGTTGCAGGCGCGGTTGCGTCCTGATCGGATCGTCTTAGGCCATCCGGCCGAGGAGCCAGCGAACGGGAATCTCGCGATAATTTGCGGTCTCTTTTGGCGGCCTCGCGAGCTGGACTTGAAATGGATTTCGATTTTGCGACGAGGTTTTATCGACGTGGCGGATGTTCGCTATGACCTCGCTCATCTGCTTGCCAGCGCGTTTACTTTCGCGATTCCCGCCGCGCCGCGATTTCCGGCAGTGACGGCAACGGTCCACGTCGAATACACGTCGCATTGCGTGTCGTTTGGAGCGGGCGCGACCGGGCCACTCGATTTCGAAGTGCTCGGCAACGCGCGCAGAATACTCGATCACCGCAATGTGGCGCGCGCGTTTTGCCCCGACCGACACCGCTGGTCGCTCAATCTGCCGGCGATCATCGCGCAGTTGGCAGAGCGGCGGTGCTATTTCACTGGCCGCTCGAACTGGCTCGTGATCGAAGATATCGATGATCGTGGCGAAGCGGTCGAATACGAGGTGTTTTTCCGTTTGCGCCGGGCGGCGGCAGCGCAACTGCGGCTCGTGATCGAGAGCGCGTATGTGCGCAACCCTGGCAGCCCGCAAGCGGCAGGCAAGCCGGGTATTCCTCGCAACCGCCGGAGCATCGTGCGGTTTCGCGTGATGGCGGCCAAGATTTTGAGAGGCGAATCGATCCGCGATCCGAGCCTGGGTCGGCAGTAGAAAAGAATTGGATGTGTGAGAGTGGCCGGGCCAGAAACGGGTGAGGCCCCGCGCGGGGGCCTCATAACTTCGCGGGAGCGCTTGATCGGTGCGACCGACGTAACCAGCACGGCTGGACCCTGTTGACCAGGAGGCAGATAGACACCCTTGCGGAGCCCCGAAAAATCTATCTGGCAGGATTATACCGTGCCAATCCTGCTCCGAGCTATCTCAATACCGATGGCCGCAGCCAGCGCGTGCCGCCAACAACCCCTAGTTGCGCTTGCAAAAAATCGCGGTGATCAGCGGTGCGACGTGGTGCACGATCGCCGTACTGCCGGCGTTCTCGAGCGCGCTTTTAACCTTGTCGTCGCCGCCGAACACGACGGCGCCATACGCGGACTGCGCGACCGGTTCGCCGTCGCCGACCCGGAACATCGGGTCGTCTTTTTCGAAGCCCACCACTGCGAATACGCGGAAACCGAACGCGGTTAGATGCGCACCGGGCATCGGCGAGAACGCGTTGATCGAGTTGCTTTCGACGTGACTTGGCTTCGGGTTGATCAGTTGCTGCTGCATCAGATCAGCAATGAACTGGTGGCCGCTCTCATTGCATACGAGTGGCGCGTCGAGCTCCACGGCAAAAGAGGACAGCGGCAGCGCGGCGGCTGCGGCAAACAGCAGAGGGACAAGAAGACGGTTCATGAGTGTAGGCGGGCGTCCACAGTCGATGCCGTGGATTAGCAACCACTGCGCCATCCCCCGGAGGGGCGCGAGCGGTGCTGCACATCGAACAGATTCCGCGTGACTGGCACAACTGGATTCGCACTTTACAGCGATTCGGCGAATTCCGCTTTGTGGCGGACATACAAACGGTATTTGCAATTGCCGGGAAATATACCGACAAAACAGCAAGCTTTCAGAATCCCGTATATATTTCCGCCTTATGACTTCGCAACCCCGACCTCCAATAAACGTCCCGCCGCCACGTACGTGGGATGCCCGGCTCGCTCGCCGGCTCGTGACACCGCTAATCGATACCTGGGTCACCCCGAATCATTTGACCACGCTGCGCCTGCTGATTGGCGTCGCAGGCGCGCTGTGCCTTGCGCACGGGGGATTCGGGTGGGCCAATGCGGGAGCACTTCTGATAGTCCTGTCTAATTTCGTCGATCACACCGACGGCGAACTCGCGCGCGTCGGCGGCAAGTCGAGCCGTATCGGTCATTTTTACGATCTCGCCTGCGATGCTCTCGTGACCGTGATGCTGTTCGTCGGCATGGGTATCGGTGTCGGCGGTGCGCAGATCGATGCTTTGAAGCTCGCGCCCAGCATGCTCGGCGCGGTTGCGGGTGTCGCGGTTGCCCTGATCTTCTTCTTGCGCATGCGGATCGAGGAAATGGTCGGCAAGGCCGGCACGAAGCAGGCGTCGGTGGGGGGCTTCGAAACCGAGGACGTGCTTTACCTGCTGCCCATCGTCACGCTGACGAATGTCGTCGCGCCGTTCGTGGTGGTCGCGTCGATCGGCGCGCCGCTGTTCGCCGCATGGGTGGTGATCGACTACTGGCGCGTCGCGCGCCGTAGCGCTCGCCTGACGGCCAAGGCCCCCGCCACTTCAGAAACCAGTCAACAGTGGGCCAGCAAATGAATCCGCACGCCGAAGACGACGTGATCGCGCCCGTGTCGACAGGCACGCCCGTGGCGGCGCTCACGCCCGCGCCCGATGCCGACCGCGCGGTCGCGAGCCGTACCCGCACGTTCGACAACGCGCGTCTGCGCAAAGACTTCGCCGTGCAGGACGCGTTTCTGTATCTGGAAGATTTCCTCGCGCCGGAAGTCACCGCGCAGCTGGTTCACAGCGCGCGCTCGCTGCTCGACGAAGTGAACCGCAACTATCTGCCTGGCCACAAGCAGGGCGGCAGTGTCAGCCGCCATACGATCGACCGTCTCGCGCCGTTCATCGCCGAGCTGTATCGTTCGAAGGAGTTGATCGGCTGGCTCGAGCAGCTGAGCGGCGACCAGTTGCAGGTGTCGCCCGCCGACGACCCGCACGCCTACGCGCTCTACTACTACACGCGCCCCGGCGACCATATCGGCTGGCACTACGATACTTCGTATTACGACGGGCGCCGCTACACGCTGCTTCTCGGCGTGATCGACGAATCGTCGTGCCGGCTCGACTATGAGCTGCATACGCGCAATCCGGACATGCCGGACCAGCCGGGTTCGGTGCAGATTCCGCCCGGTGGCCTCGTGTTTTTCGATGGCGACAAGCTGCGTCATCGCATCACGCCGGCCGGCCCGAACGAGATGCGCGTGTCGCTGACGTTCGAATACGTCACCGATCCCAATATGCGGCCGTGGCGCCGCTTCGTTTCGAACATGAAGGACGCGATCGCGTACTTCGGTTTCCGTCAGGTGTTCCGTCAGATGGCCTCGCGCGGCAAGGACGCCGCATGAGTCGCGCGGCGCTGCTTCTGCTGTCGATCGGCTCGGCGCTGTTCGTCGGCCTGCTCGCGTGGCAGGGCTTCGGCTCGGTGGCGTCCACCTTGCTCGCAGCCGGCTGGGGGCTCGCGGTCGTCGCCGCGTTCCACGTGGTGCCGCTCGTGATCGATGCGGCTGCGATCGCGGTGCTGTTCAAGCGCGGCCACCCGTCGCGTGACGGCGCGCATGAAGGTCCAGCAAGCCGCGCGGGAGCCGGACTCTCGCTACGCGATGCGCTGTCCGCGCGCTGGATCGGCGAATCGGTGAATAGCCTGCTGCCCGCTGGACAGATCGGCGGTCCGGTGGTGATGGTGCGGCAACTGTCGCAGCGCGGCATGCTGCTGCGCGACGCGGCCGCCGCGATCACCGTCAGCACGACGTGGCAGGCGCTCGCACAAATCGTGTTCGCGCTCGGCGGCCTCGCGATGTTCGGCGCGTATGCCGCGCACGGCACGCTGCACGACCTGCGAACCGCAACGCTGATCGCGACCTGCGTGCTCGGCGCGCTGATCGCCGGGTTCTACTTCGCGCAGCGGCGCGGCCTGTTCGGGCGTCTGCTCGGCGTGGTGTCGAAGGTGTTCGGCAAGCGCGACTGGTCGTCTCTGATGACGCGCGCTGAAGCCGTCGATGCCGCCGTGCAGTCGCTGTACCGCGAGCGCGGCCGCGTGGCGGCGAGCTTTGCGCTGAGCCTCGTCGGCTGGGTCGTCGGCACGGCCGAGGTATGGCTCGCGCTGCGTTTTCTCGGCCATCCGGTCGGCTGGATCGACGCGCTGCTGCTGGAGAGCATCGGCCAGGCGATTCGCGGCGCGGCCTTCATGATTCCGGGCTCGCTCGGCATGCAGGAGGGCGGCTATCTGCTGCTCGCGCCGCTGGTGGGTTTGCCGCCCGACGCGGCGCTGGCGTTGTCGCTCGCCAAGCGTGCGCGTGAAATGCTGCTGGGCCTGCCGGGCCTGCTGGTATTGCACTTCAGCGAACGAAGCTGGCAACGTCGGCGCGCCCCGCGGCGTGTGCCGGTTGCCGATTGACCTCCGTACTTTTTTCAAAGGACCGCGCATGCGCGCCATCATTCTCGCAGCGGGCCTCGGCCTGCGTCTCCAGCAACCGCCGCAAGCCCAGTTTCCGAAATGCCTGTTGCAGTTCGACGGCATGAGCCTGCTCGAACGGCATCTGCAGATGCTCGAAACCGCCGGCGTGACCGACGTCGTGCTCGCGCTCGGTTTCCAGCCGCAATCCGTGCAGGCGGAACTCGCGCGCATCAACTGGCCGCATAAGATCGAGACCGTGCTCAATCCGCGTTTCGATCTGGGCAGCGTGCTGACCGTGCATACCGTTGCCGACTCGTTGACGCGCGGCGGCGACGTGCTGCTGATGGACGCCGACGTGCTGTACGACGAGCGCATCCTGAACGCGCTGGTGGCGGGCGAGTCGGTCAACCGACTGCTGATCGACCGCGATTTCGAAGCGGGCGACGAGCCGGTCAAGCTATGCCTGAAGGACGGCGTGCCGGTCGAGTTGCGCAAGCAGCTCGCGGTCAATCTGGAGTTCGACACGATCGGGGAGTCGGTCGGCTTCTTCCGCTTCCGCGAGGAAACCGCGCGACGCTTTACCCAGATCGTCGCGGGCTATATCGACAGCGGCCGTGCGAACATGCCGCACGAAGAGGCGGTGCGCGACCTGCTGCTCGAGCGCAGCCAGGTATTCGACACGGCCGACGTGACCGGCGCGCCGTGGATCGAGATCGACTTCCCGAACGACGTCGCGCGCGCGGCCAACGAAATCCTGCCGCAGTTGCAGCCGCTCGTCAGCGCATCGCGCTAAAGCGTCCGCCGCGCGTCAGCACGCATGACGGCGCGCGGCAAAACCCCTCGCGCGACAACATTTGTTGCCGCCGCAATGCCATAATCGGCACTTTCCATTGATGGCGGGCCGCCCGTCGCCATGACAATGCTGCTCGCTTTAGGCGCTTTCATCGTTCCGCTGATCGTCGCGTGCGCGATGTTCATGGAAAACGTGGACGGCACGGTCATCGTGACGTCGCTGCCGGTTCTGGCGCGCGACCTCGGTCATGATCCGATCACGCTGAAGCTTGCGGTTACCGCGTATGTGATCGGCCTCGGCGTTTTTATCCCGATCTGCGGCTGGGTCGCCGACCGCTTCGGTTCGCGCACCGTGTTCCGAACCGCGATCGGCATCTTCATGGCGGGCTCGCTGCTGTGCGCGGCCTCCACTTCGCTCGATACCTTCGTACTTGCGCGCTTCGTGCAGGGCATCGGCGGCGCGCTGATGGTGCCGGTGGGGCGCATCATCATCTTCCGTTCGCTGCCGAAGTCGGAGTTCATTCGCGCGATGAACTATCTAACGGTGCCGGCGTTGCTCGGGCCGGTGGTCGGGCCGCCGCTCGGCGGCTTTATCACGACCTATCTGCACTGGCGTCTGATCTTCGTGATCAATGTTCCGATCGGTCTGCTCGGCATCTGGCTCACCAACAAGTACATCGCCAACACGCGCGAGCCGCATCCAGGCCCGCTCGACTGGCTTGGCTTCGTGCTGTCGGCAAGTGGCGCGTCGTTGTTCATGCTCGGGCTCTCGCTCGTCGGCGGCGAACTGGTGTCGACGGGAGAATCGGTCGGCATGTGCGTGACCGGCATCGTGCTGCTGCTGGTTTATGTGCTGTACGCAAGCCGCGTCGCGTTGCCGGTGCTCGATCTGCGTTTGCTGCGCATTCCGAGTTTTCATGCGAGCGTGATCGGCGGTTCGCTGTTTCGTATCGGTCTTGGCGCGGTGCCGTTCCTGTTGCCGCTCGCGTTGCAGGAAGGGCTCGGCATGACCGCGTTCAGAGCCGGCGCGATCACCTGCGCGTCCGCGTTCGGCTCGATCTTCATGAAGACGGTGGCGTCGCGCATTCTCGAACGCTTTGGCTTTCGTACGGTGCTGATGGTCAACGCCGGGTGCGCGGGTCTTGCGATCGCCGTGTACGGGTTGTTCTTTCCCGGCACGCCGCATTGGGTGATCTGGTGCATCGTGCTGGTGGGCGGCTTCTTTCCCTCGCTGCAATTCACGTCGCTCAATACGCTGGCCTACGCGGATATTCCGAGCAGCGACGTCGGCCGCGCAACGAGTGTTGCGAGCGTGATCCAGCAGATGTCGCTGGGCCTCGGCGTGACGATCTCGGGCATCGTGCTGCTGATTTCGCATCGTCTGCAAGGGCATCCGAACATCGTGTTCTCCGATTTCTGGCCGGCGTTTCTGGTCGTCGGTCTGTTCTCGTGCCTGTCGATTCCGATTACCCGCCGGCTGCCGCGAGACGCGGGTGATGAGATCGCGCGCGGCAGCCGCGGGCGCGCGTAAGTCAAGATACGGGCGCAGTCTTCTTACCCCGCCTGCTCAACTGGCGTCACCGTCAACTCCAGCCGCTGCGCGCCGCGCAACACCGTCACGCTGACCGGCTTGTCGATACGCGAAGCATCGAGCGTGCGTTGCAGACCATCCACATCCTGCACGGGCTGCATGTCGATCGCGACGATCGTGTCGTCGGTGCGCAAGCCGCCGAGCGCGGCCGGACTGCCTTTGACGATCTCCATGACGTGCACGCCGCTTTGCGTGCCGAGGCCAAAGTAGCGCTGCACACGCCGCGACAGCGGCGTCGTCGTGCCGGCCACGCCGATATACGCGCGTCGCACGCGGCCATGCGCGAAGATCTGCATGATGACCCACTTCGCGGTATCGATCGCGGTCGCGAAACAGATGGCCTGCGCGCCAGGAATGATCGCGGTATTCACGCCGATCACCTGACCCGCCGAATTGATCAGCGGTCCGCCCGAGTTGCCCGGATTCAACGCCGCGTCGGTCTGGATCACGTCGTAGATCATGCGGCCGGAGTTCGAGCGCAGCGACCGGCCCAGCGCCGAAACGACGCCGGTCGTCACGGTCTGCTGCAGCCCGAGCGGGTTGCCGACCGCAATGGCGATCTGCCCGACGCGCAGCTTCGACGATTCGCCGAGTTCGACATGCGGCAGCGGCTCCGGCGAACCGATGCGCAGCACCGCGAGATCGCTGCCTGGATCGTCGCCGACCAGATCGGCGTCGAACTTCGCGCCGTCGGCCAGCGTCACCTGGATATGCGTCGCGCCATGCACGACGTGGCTATTGGTCAACAGGTAGCCGTCGGGCGTGAACAGAAAGCCCGAGCCGGTGCCGCCGCGCGCGCCGCGACCATGCGCGGACGCGTCGCCGGGCAGCCGGCGCTCGACGGCGATAAACGCGACCGCCTGCTGCACGCGCTCCAGTGCGCCGATCACGGTGCGGGAGTAGGCGTCGAGCAGTGCGTCGTCGTCGGCGGTCAAAAGCTCGGTGGATTGGGGCCCGGGGGCGTCGGATGCGGCGCTCGACAGGTCATCGATGAAGCGTGGACGGCTTCCCATAACGATGCTCCGGATAGACGGGCTGCGAGATGCGGGGCGTCGCGCGGGTTTTCAAGGGCGTCTGGGGCGGGGCGCCCGGGGTCGTCCGGAGTGCCGCACTGGCGGCCAGCGCGTGTGAGACACTTTCCGGGGCGGGCCGTCGCTCGCCGCTCGCTCGCTCGCTCGCGCCACGGAGACCCCCTTCATGTCCGCATCTACCCCTTCAGCGCCGCAACCTCCGCAGCCGGAACCACGCATCGAGTCTCTGAGCGCAATCACGCTCGCCACCAGCGACATGCAGCGCGCCGTCGCCTTCTACGAAGCGCTCGGCTTCCCGCTCAAATACGGCGGTCCGCGCGAGGCCTTCACGTCGTTCGCGTTCGGCAGCTCGTATCTGAACCTGATCGCCGATGCGCGCGCGCCGGTCAACTGGTGGGGGCGCGTGATCATCTACGTGTCGGACGTCGACGCGATCTATGCCAAGGCGCTGGCCGCGGGCTTGCAGCCGTCGCTCGCGCCGGCGGATGCACCGTGGGGCGAGCGCTATTTTCATATCACCGATCCGGACGGCCACGAATTGAGCTTCGCGCGGCCGCTGCACTAGCGGAAGCAGCCCAGGCAAAACTCGCTATCATGGGTGTTTCCACGCATCCGCAGCGGCCGCCCACGCGGTAACACGGCTGACACCTCGCGCTTCGATAATCGAACGCGACCGCGTCGCGCTAGCCGCCGCGCGCCATCCCATTCCTGTTGCGAGGAGAGCCGCAATGAAAGAGCCGGACCCGAGACCCGATTTCGAATTGATGGCGGAGCGGCAACGCCGTTTCGAGGAAGACCTCATCGATGCCTACGACGAAGAACTCGAAATGGAGGTCGACGACCGCATCATCGACGGGCCGGCCGGATTTACGCCCGAGCATCGCGAGGCGCGCAGGCAGTACTTCCGTGAACTGTTCCGGCTGCAGGGGGAACTGGTCAAGCTGCAGGACTGGATCGTCGCGACCGGACATCGGCTCGTCGTGATCTTCGAGGGGCGCGATGCGGCGGGCAAGGGCGGCGCGATCAAGCGCATCACGCAGCGCCTCAATCCGCGCGTGTGCCGCGTGGCAGCATTGCCCGCGCCGAATAATCGCGAGCGCACGCAATGGTATTTTCAGCGCTATGTATCGCATCTGCCGGCGGGCGGCGAGATGGTGCTATTCGATCGCAGCTGGTACAACCGCGCGGGCGTCGAGCGCGTGATGAACTTCTGCACCGACGAGGAATACGAAGAGTTTTTCCGCTCGGTGCCGGAGTTCGAAAAGATGCTGGTGCGCAGCGGCGTGCAGATCCTCAAGTACTGGTTCTCGATCACCGACGAAGAGCAGGAACTGCGCTTCCAGAACCGCATTCACGATCCGCTGAAGCAGTGGAAGCTGAGTCCGATGGATCTGGAAAGCCGGCGCCGCTGGGAAGCGTATACGCAGGCGAAAGAAGTGATGCTGCAGCGCTCGCATATCCCCGAGGCGCCGTGGTGGGTCGTGCAGGCCGTCGACAAGAAGCGCGCGCGCCTGAACTGCATTCACCATCTGCTGAGCCAGGTGCCATATCACGAGATCGAGCACCCGCACATCGAATTGCCGTCGCGCGTCTATCACGAAGACTATAGCCGCCAGCCGGTGCCCGACGCGATGATCGTGCCCGAGGTGTACTAAAAAGCGGATCGTATGGACTAGCGGGCCAACGAAAAAGCGCGGTACGTATAGAAGGTACCGCGCTTTTTTCCGTGCTGGATGGGTTCCGCCAGATCGGCGAACTCAGAACACCGAACGGAACACCCAGTACAACCCGCCCGCGAGCGCGATCGACGCGGGCAGCGTCAGCACCCATGCGAGGATCAGGCTGCGCACGGTGGCCCATTGCAGGCCCGAGCCGTTGGCCGCCATCGTGCCGGCCACGCCGGAAGAGAGCACGTGGGTCGTCGACACCGGCAGACCGTAGACGTCGGCGGCACCGATCGTGACCATCGCGACGAGTTCTGCCGACGCGCCCTGGCCGTACGTCAGATGCTGTTTGCCGATCTTCTCGCCCACCGTGACGACGATGCGCTTCCAGCCGACCATCGTGCCGAGACCCAGCGCGATCGCGACCGCCACCTTGACCCACGGCGGAATGAACTTGGTCGCGTGATCGATCTGCGTTCTGAAGTTGGCGATGACCTTCGCGTCCTCGGGCGAGAACTGCGGCTGATTGGCCTTCTGCATCAGACGGATCGCCTCGGACGTGACATACATGTTGTTGCGCACGTTATCGACGATGCCTTGCGGCAGCGCGGCCATCGAGCCAAATTCGCCGACCTGGCGGCCGATCTGCTCGGTCAATTGCCGCAGCGCCGGCAGCGTCGCGGGTGTCAACTGACGGGTGCGCACGAAGGCCTCGACGTCGGCGCGCGGATCCGCGGAAGGCGCCGCGCCCTGCGTGTAGCGCGCTAGCGTCGCCGCGGTTTGATGCGCGACCGCGACGAAGTTCTGCGTTTGCTCCGGCGTGACCGCTCGATTCAGTGCGTACGCAGTGGGCACCGTACCGATCAGGATCAGCATGATCAGGCCCATGCCTTTCTGGCCATCGTTCGAGCCGTGCGCGAACGACACGCCCGTGCAGGTCAGAATCAGCAGGCAGCGAATCCAGAACGGCGGCGGCTCCTTGCCTTTCGGCTCGGCATACAGCGCGGGCACCCGCACGACGGCCTTCAGGATCAGCAGCAGCAAGCCCGCGAGCAGAAAGCCCACGATCGGCGAAAACAGCAGCGACTTGCCGACGCCGAGCGCCTGAGTCCAATCGACGCCGCTGGTGCCATTCGCACCGTGCATCATCTGATTCATCAGGCCTACGCCGATGATCGAGCCGATCAGCGTGTGCGAGCTCGAAGACGGCAGGCCCAGCGACCACGTGCCGAGGTTCCAGATGATCGCGGCGATCAGCAGCGCGAATACCATCGAGAACCCGGCGCTGCTGCCGACCTGCAGGATCAGCTCGACAGGCAGCAGTTGCAGCACGCCGAAGGCGACCGCACCGCTAGACAACAGCACACCGAGAAAATTCCATGCGCCGGACCAGACGACCGCGATATTCGGTGTCAGCGAGTGGGTATAGATGACGGTGGCGACCGCATTGGCCGTATCGTGAAAGCCGTTGACGAACTCGAAACCGAGCGCGATCAGCAGCGCGACGCCGAGCAACAGATAGGGCAGCACCGAGCTTTCGCGCACGGGCTGCAGATCGTCTATCAGATGAACACCGCAGTACACGACGCCCGCAATGAGCAGGCCGGCGAAAATCACCAGGCCTGCGCTACGGCCCTTGCCGCTGGCGGCGCCTGGTTGCGGATACGAAAGTTCCGGCATGGCGTGAGCCCCAAAAATGTGGTCGCAGAGTATTCGATGCTGCTTTCGCTGCGTGTCGCAATGATGACAACTGCGTGACGGCAATGGGGGTTAAAAAATGGTCGCGGCGCGGCTTGTGCCGCCGCGCACTGGACTAAGCAAGTGATGAATAAAACCAGGCAGTGGACGCACCGCAGTCGCGCCTACGATGCGCTGACGACTTCGCCGCTTGCGCTGCCACCGAGGGTGCGTTTATAGGCTTGTGCGACGATTTCCCCCGGTATCCCTTGCGACGGATCTCGGCCCATCGATTCGAGCGTTTCGGCGACCCACCCCGGGCTCACCACATTGACGCGGGCTTTGCCGCGCAACTCGAGCGCGGCCGAGCGCGCGAACGCCTCGACGCCCGCATTGACGATGCTGACCGCGGCGCTGCCTTCCATCGGCTGTTGCGCGAGCACGCCGCTCGTCAGTGTGAACGAGCCGCCTTGCGACACATGGTCCACGCCGCAGCGCACAACATTGACCTGCCCCATCAGTTTGTTGGCAAGACTAAAAGAAAAGTCTTCGTCGCCAAGCGCCGCGAGCGGCGCGAATTTCGCGGAGCCGGCCGCGCAGATGATCGCGTCGAAGCTGCCGGCTTGCGCATACATCGCTTCGATGCTGCGTTTGTCGGACAGATCGACGTGCAGGTCGGAGCCCTTGCGGCTTGCGCCGACCACTTCATGCTCGGTGGCCAGCAGCTTCACGATGTGCGAGCCGAGCAGGCCGGTCGCACCGACAACGAGTATTCGCATACATCCTCCTCTGGTCTGTTTGCGGCATTTGCCGCGCCACACACTGCATCGTCAAGCCGGAGCATTCGCCGGACCGCGCGATAAGCGGCCCCATCGGTCGAGCATAGGCGCTGCCGACACGACACGCCACCGCGTAACTGGGAAACCCGCCGATTTGCGCGGTGAATCCCTCGTGAGCATCGATTTTGCTACGTTGGAAATACGGTCACGTTTCCGGGAGCATCGATGAAGCAAGACAGTGAAACAGCCAACGAGCCGGTACCCGAAGAATCGGCGCAGCGGGCCTTTACTTCCTACGCCGCGCCACTGGTCGATGAGGCGGTCAGACTCGCCAAAGGCATACACGACGACCCGTCACCCGAAGCGCTGCACAAACTGCGTGTGTCACTGCGGCGTTTGCGTTCGTTGTGGTGGGCGTTCGCACCGCTGCTCGACAAGGGCGAAAATTCTCGCCAGCGCGCCGTCTATAAGTTCCTTGCCACCGCGGCGGGTAAAACGCGCGATTGGGACATCCTGATCGAGTTGCTCAAGCAGGAAGGCGGCGACGCACGAGCGTTGATGCCGAAGCTCGAGCAGACGCGCCGCGACACGCTGGCGACCAGCCGCGAGACGTTGTTGAATGCCGACGTCAAACATCTGTTGCGCGATGCGCTGGCCACCACTTCCGGGGAACTGCACGCCACGCACGATGCCGATATTGCGTTGCGCAAATTTGCCGCTCGGCGCATTCGGGCGTCGGAGCGCTCGTTGAAAAAACGCATCAAACGCGCGCGCCATGCAAAACGCTCGAATTACGCGGCCTTCCACGATGTCAGAAAAGCGGGCAAGAAACTGCGCTATCTGTTCGAGTTTTTCGGGCCGGCGCTTAAAATCAGCCATAAGCGCACGCTCAAGCGGCTGAAAAAGCTTCAGAAGCGCTTCGGGTTGCTCAACGATACCGTCGCCAGCGAAGCGCTGTTGCGCGACAATGCGGCGTCGCTTGCCGACGCGAACCACATCGAAGCCGCGTTGGCCTGGCTCGACAGGAAACGCAAACGCCGCTTGCGCGCGGCGTCGGAGCTACTGGGCTGAGCGAGCGCTCTGGTCTCGCTGGCACGGAGCACCCGCAGCCAAAATTGCACGGCGCACCGCGCTACTGGTCCGAAAGAATCGTCCGCGAAAGGAGGCGAGGAGCGTGGCACAGCATGGGCTTTCGCTGCGTCATCGGTTGCGCCTGGCGTTGCATGCCGTTCGAGCCGGGATGACCCGCTATGTGGGCAACCGCCCGTGGGTGGCGGGCGTCGCCGGCACGCTCGTCGCGTTGGCGATGTCGATCCTCACTGCGGTGGAAGTCGGCGAAGGCCGCCGCGAAATGCTCGATCATGCGCGCCAGACCTCGCAAAACCTCGTGTCGATCATTTCCGCGGATCTCGCGCGCAACGTCGAAATCTATAATCTGTCGTTGCAATCGATGGTGGATGCCGCGCGCAGTCCGGACACCTGGACCCTGCCGGTCCCGGCACGCCAGGCGAGGCTGTTCGATCGCGCGACCACCGCCGCCTTTCTGGGCGGTGCGTATGTCGTCGGCGCCGACGGTGAAGTGGCCGCCGCGCAGTACGACGACGCCAACACCACCGTCCATCTCGACGACCGCGAATACTTTCAGGTGCAGCTGCGCAACCCGGCGGCAGGCCTGTATTTCTCGCATCCGTTCATGTCGCGGCTGCGCGGCGGCATGCCGTCGATCGCGCTGACGCGGCGCATCGACGATGCGCAGGGCAACTTCGCCGGCATCGCTCTGCTCGCGATTCGCATCGAGTACTTCCAGCACCTGCTGGACCGGATCGACACCGGCGAAGAGGGTTCGGTTTCCATCGTGATGGCGGACGGCACGCTGCTCGCGCGCAAGCCGGTCGACGGGCGCGATATCGGCGCGAGCGTCGCAAAGTCGCCGACCTTCGTACCGATGACCGCGCACGACTCCGGCACCTACGTATCGGTCTCGCCGGTCGACGGTGTGCGGCGCATCGTTACGTACGCGCACGTACCCGGCACGCCGCTGATCGTGGCGATCGCGCCCGCCGTCGACGACGTGCTCGCGCCGTGGCAGCATCGCAGCCACGTGGCGGCTGCGCTGACCATCGGGTTCGGTGCGGTGTTCGTGGTCGTGTCGTGGCTGCTCGCGTTCGCGCTGCGCGACAAGCAGCGCGCGCAGGCCGCGCTGCTGCGTCTCGCCTCGACCGATTCGCTGACCGGGCTCAGCAATCGCCGCGTGCTCGACAAGCGGCTCGACGACGAATGGAAGCGCGCGCGGCGCGACGACAAGCCGCTGTCGGTGCTGTTCATCGATATCGATCACTTCAAGCGTTTCAACGACACCTACGGCCATGAGAGCGGCGACGAAGTATTGGTCGCGGTGGCGGATTGCATCGCGTCCGTGGCGCGGCGCTCGGTCGATCTGGTCGCGCGCTACGGCGGCGAAGAGTTCGCGGTGGTGCTGCCGGATACCTCCGCGCGGGGCGCGTTCACGGTCGCGGAGCAAATTCGACGCAAGGTGGAAAACCGCGTCATCGTGCGTGGACACGATGCGCCGCAGGCGGTGACGGTAAGCGTCGGCTGCGCCACGGCGCTGCCGGGCGCCACGGATTTCGCCAACGGAGCCGAGCTGCTGGCCGTCGCTGACGCGCAGCTCTATGTGGCGAAGAACGAAGGGCGCAATCGCACCCGGTCGGCGCAGTGGGACGAGTATTCGGCGGTGCAGGGGGCGTCGAGTACGGGCGCGGCGCTCTGACGCCAGGTATCCGTTCACGTGAGCGTGAGCGCTCGCTCGGCCCAAATGGCCGCGACGCAGCGCGATTCAGGCGCGCTCCACGCTGCGCGGCGCGAAACCGCGCAACGTCACTGCAGCTGCAGTTCCGCCCCGCCACGCCGGGCGTGGCTGATCGGCCGCCATACCGTCCGCGTAAGCCAGCGAGCCCACCGGGAAGCCGCGCCGCCGCCATGCGTCGAGCCCGCCACGTAGTGCGCGAATCCGCGTGTAGCCGTTGCGGCGCATATGTTGCGAGACTTCGAGCGCGGTCGCGCTGTCCGGACAGATGCAATAGATGACCACGTCGTGCGTGCGCAGTGCACCGTCGATCAGTTCGGGCGAGTGAGGATCGAGCGCGAGCGCGTCGGGGATCTGGCCTCGCAGATCGAGCAGTGGTGCGCCGGGCCGCGCATCGAGCACGCGGGACGGCGCCGTGCGGCTCAGGCGACCGGAGTGCCGCCAGCTCCACGGCAGTCTCGATGCGTCGCTCGCCGGTGACGCGTGCGTCGGCGCGGCCAGCATCGGCGTGGCCGGGGCCGACGCGGCTCGCCTGAACCGACGTTGTTCGTCATATCGCAGATACAGCCGGTAGAGCAGATAGAACAGCGCCACCACAAGAAGGATGTCGGCGAGTGTGCCGCCGCGCCGTTCGACGAATGCGCGCAACATATGCACCTCGCGCTCCACCGCCGCGCCGCCAAGCAGCCAGAAAGTCGCCCATGCGATCACACTGGCCAGATCCCATAGTGCGTAGATGCGGATGTCGACGGCGGTCGTGCCCATCAACGGCGGCGTGATCAGGCCGAGCCCAGGCACGAACTTCGAAATCGACACGAGCGGCATGCCATAGCGTTCGAATAGCGAGCGCGCCATTTCGAGCCTCGTATCGACGACGGGCGACAGGCGGCCGAGCCATGCGAGCAGCTTGCGCCCATACAGCCGGCCGGCCGCGAACCAGGTGCCGTCGCCCATCAAGGCGCCTAGCACCGCCGCGCCGAGAGTCGGCCAGAACGACAGGGTGCCCGCGGCGATCGCCGAGCCCGCGAACAGCAGCAGCGGCACGGCCGGAATCGGTACGCCGAGGCGCGTCAGCAGGACGTTGACGAACACGATCGCGCTGCCCCAGGTTGAAATCGCCGACAACGGAAACTCGACCAATTGAGCCGCTCCTGTTGCTGCTGGTGGGCTGGCATGCGCACCTTGAATTTCAGCATAGGCGATGGCTTGTGGGCGGTGCGCGGTGCGCGTGGGGAGGGGGTGGATTGGGCGGGTGATCGATGAGACGCAACTAACTGTCAACCCCACCGGCCCACCACGACGTTGCCGGTGAGCGTGAAGAGAGTGCGCGCGGGGCCGCACCCAAGATTCGCAGGGGCGGGGGCTGCATCGTCAGCGAACCCCAAACAGCCCCTGGGTTCACCGCATCAGGCATTCGGCATGGCCACCACGCCCGGATTCCCGACGATCGCCAGAAACTCCCGCCGGGTCGACGGATCGGTGCGGAACGTGCCGAGCATGCGCGAGGTGACCATCGTGACGCCCGCTTTATGCACGCCACGCGTCGACATGCACTGATGCGCGGCTTCGAGAATTACGCCGACGCCGGCCGGTTGCAGCACGTCGTTCAGCGTATCGGCGATCTGCACCGTCATCTTTTCCTGGATCTGCAGCCGCTTCGCGAACGCATCGACTAGACGCGCGAGCTTCGAAATGCCGACCACGCGATGATTCGGCAGATACGCGACGTGCGCGCGTCCGATGATCGGCACCATATGGTGCTCGCAGTAGCTTTCGAAGCGGATGTCCTTCAGCACGATCATTTCGTCGTAGCCGTCCACTTCGGAGAAGGTACGCGCGAGGATTTCGCGCGGATCGACCTGATAGCCCGCGAAGAATTCGTCGTAAGCGCGCGTCACCCGCGCCGGCGTGTCGATCAGGCCTTCGCGCTGTGGATCGTCGCCGGCCCAGCGCAGCAGCACGCGCACCGCTGCCTCAGCTTCTTCGCGGCTCGGGCGTTCGACGGCCGCTGCGGGTTTGGTTTTCTTTGCCTTGCTGCTGGTCATGCGTCGTCCTCCTGGATCGCGTGTCGATGCTGCGCTGCGCGCGGGGTCAGTAACTGAGGTCATTGTTCCATGTTTTGCGCCCGAAGGTGCCGATGCCCCTTTCGCTGCCCGGGCGGTCGCGGACTTGCCTCGAGCGGCTACTTCGGCCATTCGTCCATCGCATCGTTGAACAGTTCGGCGACCACGCCGCGCAGCCAGCTGAGGCGCGGATCGTTATGAAACTTGCGATGCCAGTGCTGCCGCAGGTCGAAGCGCGGCAACGGCAGCGGCGGCTCGACGAGCATGATCGACGCATGCTCCGACACGTACGCGAAGCCGATCGCGTGCGGTACGGTCGCGAGCAGATCGGTGCGCGCGAGGATGAAAGGCAGGCTCATGAAGTGCGGCGTTTCGAGCACCGCGCGCCGCTTGATGCGCTTCTTTTCGAGGTACTGCTCGAGCACTTCCTGGCTGCGTCCCTCGGCGCGCACCACCGCGTGCCCCGAGGCCACATATTGCTCGAGCGTGAGCGGCCCCTTCGACAGTGGATGTCCGCTGCGCATCAGGCAGATGAAGCGGTGGGTGAAGAGTCGCTGCTGAAAGAAGTTGTTGCCCGCCAGGTCCGGAAAATAGCCGACGGCGAGATCGACGTCGCCCGATTCGAGCCCGCGCTCCACCTGCGACGGCGACAGCGTCACGGAGCGCAGATTCGCCGACGGCGCGCGCTCGGCGAACAACTGCAAAAGACGCGGCAGAAACACGATCTCGCCGACGTCGGACAGCGCGATCGAGAACGTGTGCGTGCTCGTCGCCGGATCGAAGTCCTGCACGTCGAGCATGCCTTTCTCGATGCGCAGCAGCGCGTCGCGCGCGGCGGGCAGGATCGCGAGCGCGCGCGGTGTCGGCTCCATGCCTTTCGATGTGCGCACGAACAGCGGATCGTCGAAGTATTCGCGCAGACGGCCAAGCGCGGTGCTCACGCGCGGCTGGCTCACGCCGAGCTGCTCGGCGGCGCGGCTCACATTGCGCGTGTCTTCCATCGCAACCAGATAGGGGATCAGATTCAGATCCAGATGTGTCTCGGACATACTAGTTATGGCTCGCGGGCCGGGCGAGGCAAGGGGGTGCCTATGCCGTATCGCTATAGAGCCTAGTTGAAAAATCGCCCATAAGCATAGTGGGATTTTGCGCGGCCGGCTTTTTCGCGCGCAAGACGAGCGCCGGGCAAGGACAACCCGCGCCTTCGACGCCGCGAGCGGCGACCTATGATGAAGGGGGTTTCCCTGCCTTGACAATCCGCCCACAGGACAACCATAATCGCCGGAGCGTTCGCTAAACGAATCACTGTTCATGTAACGAACAAAATTCAGCGGCGAATCAATCGAAGGCGCCAGCCCGCTCTCCCCCTCGCGAGCCGTCGCCAGCATGCCCGGAGACTGTTTCCGCGCGAGCTTTGCCGCGAGCCTGGTCGGTGAGGGCTGTCAGCCCAGCGGCGCGTAGCGCCCCCAAAGGAAATTCGACATGATCAACAAGATTTTCGAGACACTTCAATCGGCGGTCGCCGATGTCCACGACGGCGCGACCGTCATGATCGGCGGCTTCGGCACGGCCGGCATGCCGTCCGAACTGATCGACGCGCTGATCGAACAGGGCGCGCGCAACCTGACCATCGTCAACAACAACGCAGGTAACGGCGACATCGGCCTCGCGGCGCTGCTGAAGGCCAAGCGCGTGCGCAAGATCATCTGCTCGTTCCCGCGCCAGACCGACTCGTATGTCTTCGACGCGCTCTATCGCGCCGGCGAAATCGAACTGGAACTCGTGCCGCAAGGCAATCTCGCCGAGCGCATCCGCGCGGCGGGCGCGGGCATCGGCGGCTTCTTCACGCCGACCGCGTACGGCACCAAGCTCGCCGAAGGCAAGGAAACCCGCCTGATCGACGGCCGTCACTACGTGCTCGAGTCGCCGCTGCATGCGGACTTCGCGCTGATCAAGGCGTACAAGGGCGACCGCTGGGGCAACCTGATCTATCGCAAGACCGCGCGTAACTTCGGGCCGATCATGGCGAGCGCCGCGAAGACCGCAATCGTGCAGGTGTCGGAAGTGGTGCCGCTCGGCGGCCTCGATCCGGAAGAAATCGTCACGCCCGGTATTTTCGTGCAACGCGTGATCGAAGTGCCGCAAGCGGCGCATCTCCCCACGCCCAATCCTCACGACGCTGCTGCCTGACCCGGAGACCGACATGAAGAAACTGACCCGCGATGAAATGGCCAAGCGCGTTGCCCAGGACATCCCTGAAGGCGCTTACGTGAACCTCGGCATCGGCGTGCCGACGCTGGTGGCGAACCACCTCGCCGCCGACAAGGAAATCTTCCTGCACAGCGAAAACGGTCTGCTCGGCATGGGCCCGGCACCGGCGAAGGGCGAGGAAGACGACGAACTGATCAACGCCGGCAAACAGCACGTCACGCTGCTGACGGGCGGCGCCTACTTCCATCACGCGGATTCGTTCGCGATGATGCGCGGCGGCCATCTGGACTTCTGCGTGCTCGGCGCGTTCCAGGTGTCGGCGAAGGGCGACCTCGCGAACTGGCACACCGGTGCGCCCGACGCGATTCCGGCGGTCGGCGGTGCGATGGACCTCGCGATCGGCGCGAAGCAGGTCTACGTGATGATGGAGCACCTGACCAAGCAAGGCGAAAGCAAGATCACCGCCGAGTGCTCGTACCCAGTCACTGGTATCGCCTGCGTGACCCGTATCTATACGGACCTCGCGATGATCGACGTCACAAAGGAAGGCCTCGTCGTGCGCGAGATTTTCACGGACATCGGCTTCGACGAACTGCTGAAGCTGACTGGCGTGCCGATGACCGACGGCACCCAAGCCGCACGCGCGGCCTGATGCGTGGCTGAGGCGTCGCGGCGGCGGCCTGCCTTGCGGCCGCATCGATGGCGCCTCGTCTGAAGGCAGCATTGCACGAACGGGCCAGCGCTGACGAGGCAAACTCTTCGTCAGCGCTGGCCTGACAACTTCAGCGACAGCCTGCCCGCGTTTGGCGCACAATACGCAGCACAAAGTGCGGCATACGTATGGCACGAGCGCGCTACAAGCGCCGGTCCACCGCGGTGTCTGCTTCGACCCGCCGCGCCGCGCCGTTTCTTCACTTCCGATTCCCTCAAACATCGTCGTCACCATGCTCGACTCCAGCGCCCGTCTGACTGGCCTTCTTTGCGGCACACAGCCGATGAACGACATCTGGGCGCCGCGTGCCACGCTGCAGCGAATGCTCGACGTCGAAGCCGCACTCGCGCGCGCCTCCGCCGCGCACAAAGTCATTCCCGAATCCGCCGTCCCCGCGATCGAAGCGGCCTGCCAGGCCGACCAGCTCGACGCCGACGCGCTCGCACGCGACGCCGCGCTCGGCGGCAACCTCGCGATTCCGCTCGTCAAGCAACTGACCGCACGCGTCAAAGCCGCCGACGCCGAAGCGGGCAAATACGTGCATTGGGGCGCGACGAGCCAGGACATCATCGACACCGCGACTGTGCTGCAACTGCGCGACACCTTCGACCTGCTCGACAGCGGCCTGCAAGCCACCTGCGACGCGATCGCGAAACTCGCGGCCACCCATCGCGCGACGCCGATGATCGGCCGCACATGGCTGCAACAGGCGCTGCCGATCACGCTGGGTCTGAAGTTCGCGCAATGGCTCGACGCACTGCTGCGACATCGCGATAGGCTCGATGCACTGCGAGAGCGCGTGCTCGTGCTGCAATTCGGCGGCGCGGCCGGCACGCTCGCGAGTCTGCGCGAGGCGGCGCCGCAGGTCACGCAGTCGCTCGCCAAGGAACTCGGGCTTGCGGTGCCGACCTTGCCGTGGCATACGCAGCGCGATCGCATCGCCGAGACGGCGTCGCTGTTCGGCATGCTGATCGGCACGCTCGGCAAGATCGCGCGCGATGTGTCGCTGCAGATGCAAACCGAAATCGACGAGCTCGCCGAACCGGCCGCGGCCGGCAAGGGCGGATCGTCGACGATGCCGCACAAGCGCAACCCGGTCGGTTGCGCGGCGGTGCTGACGGCCGCGACGCGAGCGCCCGGCCTGGTCGCAACCGTGTTCGCCGGCATGGTGCAGGAGCACGAACGCGCGCTCGGCGGCTGGCAAGCCGAATGGGACGCGCTGCCGGATCTCGCGCGTCTCGCGGGCGGCGCGCTCGCGAACATCGAACAGATCGCGTCCGGCTTGAACGTGAACGTGCCGCGACTTGCGAAGAATCTCGACGTCACGCACGGGCTGATCCTCGGCGAAGCGGTGATGCTCGCGCTCGGCGATGCCATCGGCCGGCTCGACGCGCATCATCTGGTCGAGCGCGCGTCGAAGGCGGCGATCCGCGACGGCAAGACGCTGTACGACGTGCTTGCCGCCGACGCGGCCGTCACCGAACATCTTTCGATCGAGCGCCTCAAGCAGCTGCTCGATCCCGCTCAATACGTCGGCCAGGCGCACGCATATGTCGACGCCGCGCTGACGCTTCACACCACGCGCGCGCAGCGCGCCCATTCCAAGGAGTAACCGGCATGCCCTACGCCGCAGTCAACGGCACCGAGCTTCACTATCGCATCGACGGCGACCGTCACGGCCACGCGCCGTGGCTCGTACTGTCGAATTCGCTCGGCTGCGATATGTCCATGTGGACGCCGCAGGTCGCGGCGTTGTCGAAGCACTTCCGCGTGCTGCGCTACGATACGCGCGGTCACGGTCATTCTGAAGCGCCGAAGGGGCCGTACACGATCGAGCAACTGACCGGCGACGTGCTCGGTCTGATGGATACGCTGAAGATCGCGCGCGCGAATTTCTGCGGCATTTCGATGGGCGGCCTGACCGGCATCGGGCTCGCCGCGCGTCACGGCGACCGCTTCGAGCGCGTCGTGCTGTGCAATACGGCCGCGCGCATCGGCTCGCCGGAAGTCTGGGTGCCGCGCGCCGCGAAGGCGCGCTCGGAAGGCATGCTCGCACTCGCCGGCGCGGTGCTGCCGCGCTGGTTCACGGCAGACTTCATCGAGCGTGAGCCGGTCGTGCTGGCGATGATCCGCGACGTGTTCGTGCATACCGACAAGGAAGGCTATGCATCGAACTGCGACGCGATCGACGCGGCCGATCTGCGTCCCGAAACGCCGGGCATCAAGCTGCCGACGCTCGTGATCAGCGGCACGCACGACCTCGCCGCCACGCCCGCGCAGGGCCGCGAACTCGCACAGTCGATTCCGGGCGCACGCTACGTCGAGCTCGACGCTTCGCATATTTCCAACATCGAAAAGGTCGACGAGTTCACGAAGACCGTGCTCGACTTCCTGACGGAGGCAAAATGAACGATGAAGACCGTTACGAAGCCGGAATGGGCGTACGTCGCGCGGTGCTGGGCAACGCGCACGTCGACCGTTCGCTCGCGAACCGCACCGAGCTGACCGAGGAGTTCCAGAACCTGATCACGCGCTATGCGTGGGGCGAGATCTGGACGCGTGAAGGTCTGCCGCGTCATACGCGCAGCCTGCTGACGATCGCGATGATGGTTGCGTTGAATCGCAGCGAAGAACTCGCGCTGCACCTGCGCGCCGCGAAGAACAACGGCGTGACGCGCGAACAGATCAAGGAAGTGCTGCTGCAGACCGCGATTTATGTCGGCGTGCCGGCGGCCAACTCAGCGTTCCACCTGGCCGACAAGCTGTTCCGCGAGGACGATGCGGCGGCCGCGGTGGCGAAGTCGTAACGACCGAGCGCTCGTAGTTTTCAGAGCCAATCAGCAAACGCGCGACGGATATTTCCGTCGCGCGTTTTTTTATGCGGCGGTCGTCGCTATGACGCTTGCGGGCATCTGCACATTCAGACCGGACGCGACAGGTCAGGACTGTCTCGAGTTCAATGCAGGCCAGCGGGCCAAGGCAATGAACCACAGTAGAACGACGTTCACCACCGGAATGAAGGCAAGCAGCGACCAGACTCCCGCATATCCCGCCTTCTTCAGGATCAGCCATAGTGGGATAATCTCCGCGATGACGACAACAAGAACAAACACCAGCCAGTGCCAAATGGAAAGAGCGCCCACGCCTACCTCCATCTTTAAAATTGACGGGCAGAGCTAAGTACAACGACGCAAGGCCGACTCCTTGCTCAATGTAAAAAAGACCCGTGCGAAGCGGGTCCGCGTCTGAACCGGCGCGAGTCACTCGATCTGCCTGTACCGAGTGTCCCCGCTGACACGCTGCAACTGTTTCGAAACGATAAGAAACTGTTCGTCGCGAATCGTGCACTCCAGTTCGCCTATCTCATACACAGCAACCAGCTTGATCTTATTTCCATTTCGCTCCTCAAAGGTGATCTGATAGACCCCGCGCCACTTTTGTTCGCCATCTTCGTATTTACCGATCTTCTCGGACGCCAGTCGCACGGCTTTTGTTTTCGTAGCATCGAAATCCAAGGAGAGGATGTCTGTTTTTCTCACCGCCATCTGGGCCACATAGGCTGGAAATCGGTCGCCGCATGGGGGGTATGGGCTGGTTTCCGCCAGGCATAGCGCGGGAAAAGATAGCAGTAGGACTGCAAAAACGTGTTTCATGGATTCAAAGGGCCTCACTCTATCTGCTTGAACATTCTGTCGTTCTCGGCTCTTGGCAACAAATGCTTCGAAACGACAAAGACCTCTACGGAACTCATCGAACATTCAAATTCGCCAGCGTCGTCCACAGTAATCACCTTGACCTTGTTTCCGTTTTTTTCGTGGAAGGTGATGTGATAGACCTCACGCCACAACTGTTCGCCATCCTCCGATTTTCCAATTTTCTCGGATGCCAGTTGCACGGCTTGGGTTTTCGTATAGTCGATACTGCCAATCATGCCTGCGTCTTTCAGGCTGTTTTCGGCGATGTTGGTCGGCCACCTGTCGCATGGCGGGTTCGGTCTGCCTTGCGACAGGCACAGCGCGGGAAGGGATAGCAGCAGGACTGCAAAAATGTGTTTCATGAATGTTCCACCCTAAGCATTCTGTCGCCACTGTTCCAGATCTGCTTGCGGTATGGGAGGTGCAGAACGATACATCCATTTGACGCGTTGCCGGGTTCCTTCATGCTGTCGCCGTGGATCATGAAGCCGTCGCGCCCGCCCAGGCTGGTTCCCGCAACGGGGTTGAGCCGCACGGAATGCGGTCCAGTTTTAGGGTGCGGAAATGGTGCGGTAATTTCATACAGGCCAACGGGGATTGGTCCCTGGTCGCGGACATACTGGCTACTGTGCTTATTCTTGTGCTCTCCCTTGCCGGAATATCCCTTATCTGTGATTAATTTGTCGTTGTGATACAACAAGTGGCTCTCATGCTTGTAAATCCAAACCATCGTCTTTTTCTCATTGGTTGTACGAATCAACGATTAAACCAGACCGACTGGTTGCACACAATTTTTAAGATATGCGTCAGTTTGATCTGCATCCCGATATGGAGATCGTCTACATCCTCGAGATGAGCGCGGGCAGCGCGTGCATGCGCGGGTGGGCGGCCTCGCGAAGGGGGCGGTCGTCGGCAAGGATGGCTGGCGCTGAAACTGAAGCGGTGCGCACCAAGTCACGGCAAACGGCAATGCAACGAACCTCGCAGAGCGGAGATGGCGATCAGGCCTCGCAAGCTGGTCGTGCAGGCAGACCTTCGAGCCGCCCGCGTGCCGTGCGGTCGCGATTGCGGTGATCGATAATGCGTATGCGGGACGATACGAGGCGAAGCTCGACCCGCCAATCGAATCCGGCGAGGAACTCTGCACGCTGCTCGGCAAGCGCTGCGTCGAAGAAATCTGCATCGCGCCCGGCGAGGCGCAAAGCTACGGCAAGTTGGCGATCGTCGGCGAGGCGGGCGAGCTCGAACATGCGGCCGCGATTCCTGCATCCGGAGCTCGGCGCGCCGCTGCGCGCGGCGGCCGAGAAAGGCGCGGCTCCGGTGCCGTCGGCGAAGAAGATCGGCATGCTCGGCACCGCGATCGACGTGCCGCTCGCCCACAAGGACGCCCTTCGCTTGTTGCGCGGGTTATTTCGCTGGTAGTGTGCTGCCTTTGACGCGGGCGCGCATGGTGCCGCCCGCGCTGCAACGTCCGTCGATCGGGCCGCAGCGCATGTTGCGCGCGCCGTTCGGCGAGCTGCCGAGGGTCACGATGCTTTCGAATCTGCTGGTACAACTGGTCAATGGACTCGCTGACGCGTCGACGCTGTTTCTGGTCGCTGCCGGTTTGTCGTTGATCTTCGGCGTGACGCGCATCGTCAACTTTGCGCATGGCTCGTTCTATATGTTCGGCATCTACGTCGCGTACAGCGTCGCGAGCCGCTTTGGCCAAACCGCGGGCGGCTTCTGGCTGTCGGTGCTGGCGGCCGCGCTCGCGGTCGCGGTGCTGGGCGCGCTCGTCGAAATCCTGGTGCTGCGGCGGATCTATCAGGCGCCCGAGCTGTTCCATTTGCTCGCCACCTTTGCGCTCGTGCTGATCTTTCGCGACGCCGCGCTCTGGCTTTGGGGCCCCGACGACCTGTTCGGTCCGCGCGCGCCGCATCTCGCGGGCGCGGTCGACTTTCTCGGCCATCCGCTGCCCACTTACGACATCGCACTGATCGTGATCGGTCCCGTCGTCTTGCTGCTGCTGTGGTACGCGTTGACGCGCACGCGTTGGGGCACGCTGGTGCGCGCCGCAACGCAGGATCGCGAGATGCTCGGCGCGCTCGGCATCAATCAGGCATGGCTGTTTACCGGCGTGTTCTTCATCGGCGCGTTTCTGGCGGGACTGGGCGGCGCGCTGCAAGGGCCGCGCATGTCGGCGAACCTGTCGCTCGACCTGGAGACGATCGGCAACGCGTTCGTGGTCGTCGTGGTCGGCGGCATGGGTTCGATTCCGGGCGCGTTCATCGCGGCGTTGCTGATCGCCGAGATCAAGGCGCTGTGCGTTGGCATCGGCCATGTGACGATCTTCGGCATCGGTTTGTCGCTGAGCCGCTTTACGCTGGTGGCCGAATTCGTCGTGATGGCGGTCGTGCTGGTGGTGCGGCCTTGGGGGCTGCTCGGCCGCGCAAGTGCCGCGGTGCGCGCGCTGGGTGCGCCGGAAGCGCCATTGCGTCCCGCGGGCAAGCGTCTGAAGTGGCTCGCCGCCGTCGTGTTGCTAGTGCTCGTTCTGGCGCCGCTCGCGGCCAACGCGTTTCCGTATATGCCGGTGCTGCTCGTCGAAATCCTGATCGCGGTGCTGTTCGCGACGAGCCTGCATTTCATCATGGGCCCGGGCGGTCTGCATTCGTTCGGCCATGCCGCGTACTTCGGACTCGGTGCATACGGCGCGGCGCTGTTTCTCAAAGTGCTGAATCTGCCGATGGAAGCCGCGTTGCTGCTCGGGCCGCTGCTCGCGGTGATCGGCGCTCTCGTGTTCGGCTGGTTCTGCGTGCGCCTGTCCGGCGTCTATCTAGCGATGCTGACGCTCGCGTTCGCGCAGATCGTCTGGTCGGTCGTGTTCCAGTGGGACGATGTGACGGGCGGCAGCAACGGCATTCTCGGACTATGGCCGTCGAACTGGCTGTCGTCGCCGGTCGCGTTCTACTACCTGACGCTAGCGTGCGCGGTGCTCGGCGTGGGGCTGTTGCGCCGCATGCTGTTCTCGCCGCTCGGCTACGCGATGCGCGCGTCGCGCGATTCCGCGCTGCGCGCCGAGGCGATCGGCATCGACGTGAAGCGCGTGCAGTGGGCGTCGTTCGTGATCGCGGCGTTGTTCTGCGGACTCGCCGGATCGCTGTACGCGTTTTCGAAGGGCAATATCTCGCCCGAAGTGATCAGCGTGAGCCGCTCGGTCGATGGCCTCGTGATGGTGCTGCTCGGCGGCTTGCAGACCTTGAGCGGGCCGATCGTCGGCGCGGCCGTGTTCACGTGGCTGCAGGACACTGTCGCGCGACAGACCGACTACTGGCAGGCGCTGCTCGGCTTCGCGATCCTGCTGCTGGTGATCGCGTTTCCGCAGGGAATCGTCGGCTTCATTCGCGAGCGTTTCGGCGACACGAACGACGATCAGGCCGATAAGTCCAACGGCGGCGCCGCGTCGCCATCGCAACGGACCGCCGCGGTCAAGGAGGGCCTATGAGCCTGCTGCGCGTGAGCGGTCTGTCGCGATCGTTCGGAGGACTGAAGGCGGTCGATGACGTTTCATTCGAGCTCGAAGCCGGTCAACTGCTGGCGCTGCTCGGCCCCAACGGCGCGGGCAAATCGACCTGTTTCAACATGGTCAACGGTCAGTTGCGGCCGTCGTCGGGATCGATCCTGCTCGACGGTCATGAACTCGTCGGCATGCGGCCGCGCGATATCTGGCGGCGCGGCGTCGGCCGCACGTTCCAGATCGCCGCGACGTTCAACTCGATGACGGTGCTTGAGAACGTGCAGATGGCGCTGGTGTCGCGCGAAAAAAAGACCTTCGGTCTCTGGAAACCAGCGGGCTCGCGCTATGCCGACGAAGCGTTCGCGCTGCTCGAACAGGTCGGCATGAGCGAGCACGCGAAACGCGCGTGCGGGGTGCTCGCGTATGGCGACGTGAAGCGCGTCGAACTCGCGATCGCGCTCGCGAACCGGCCGAAGCTGCTGTTGATGGACGAACCGACCGCCGGCATGGCGCCGAAGGAGCGCAACGAATTGATGGCGTTGACCAGGCGTTTGGTGACCGAACACAGGATCGGCGTGTTGTTTACCGAGCACAGCATGGACGTCGTATTCGCATACGCCGACCGGATGATCGTGCTCGCGCGCGGCAAGCTGATCGCCGAGGGCGACGGCGATACGATCCGCAACGACCCGCGCGTGCAGGAAGTCTATTTCGGCACAGGCAAGATGTTCCGGCCGCACGCGGCGCTGCAGGACGCGGACGGCAATTCGCAGAATGGCCGGGGAGCGCAGCAATGAGCGAACCGATGCTGAAAGTCTCCGGCCTCAATGCGTTCTACGGCCGCGCGCACATCCTGTTCGACGTCGACCTCGAAGTCGGCCGTGGCGAAGTGGTCGCGCTGATGGGCCGCAACGGCGCCGGCAAATCGACGACGATGAAAGCGGTGATGGGACTGCTGCCGCACCGCCACGGCGAAGTCACGTTTCGCGGCCAGAACATCAGTGCGCTTGCGCCGTACAAGATCGCGCGCATGGGCGTCGGCTTCGTGCCCGAGGACCGCCGCCTGTTCGCGGATCTGTCGGTGATGGAGAACCTCGACACCGGCCGCCAGCCGCCGCGCGAAGGCGCGCCGCAATGGACGCCAGAAAAGCTGTTCCGCCTGTTTCCGAATCTCGGCGAAATGCCGAGGCGCCCCGGCGGCCAGATGAGCGGCGGCGAGCAGCAGATGCTGACCGTGTCACGCACGCTGATGGGCAATCCGTATCTGGTGTTGCTCGACGAACCGTCCGAAGGCGTCGCGCCGGTGATCGTCGAGCAGATGGCGAACATGATTCTCGAACTGAAGCGCGAAGGGCTATCCATTCTGCTGTCGGAACAGAATCTGCACTTCGCCGAGTTGGTCAGCGACCGCGCGTATGTGCTCGAAAAAGGGCAAATCCGTTTCAGCGGCACGATCGGCGAGCTCGCACGGAACGAAACGGTGAGGCGCGCTTATCTGAGCGTGTGAATTCATCCGGTAATGTCGGCGGAAGGATAGGCCGATGGCGCCGGCGATTGGGGACCGCGCGGCGCCGGACAACCTGATTCGCGTGACTCTCGACGGCATCGGCTCGCCTGCGCGGCCCGAACTCGGTACGATGCCGGCTTACCGCGATAGTTTGAACGACGCCCAGGTCGCCGAGCTCGTGTCGCACCTGCGCGCGCAGTTCGCGGGCGGCGAGCCGGCATGAAGGGACGTCGCCGCGAACGTGGCCAGAATCCGCGCGGAACCGCGCGAGCAATGAGCCGCCGGCCGTCGTCCACCGGTGCGCGGGTCCGCGCGCTTGCCCGTTCGCACGTCTGACAAAACCCACCATTCCTTTTGATTACGGAGTTAACGCATGACCACGCGCGCAGGATGGATCTCTCGCCTCATGGTGTCGACCGTGTGCTCGTTTGCCGCGCTCGGCGCGAGCGCCCAGCAGACCATCAAGATCGGCGAGATCAATAGCTACAAGGCGCAGCCAGCCTTTCTCGGGCCTTACAGGCAAGGCTGGAATCTCGCGCTCGAGCAGGTGAACGCGGCGGGCGGCGTGCTCGGCAAGCAGCTCGAAGTGATTTCGCGCGACGACGGCGGCAACCCCGGCGACACGATCCGCGTCGCGCAGGAGCTGATCGCGCGTGAGCAGGTGCAGTTGCTGTTCGGCGGCTTCCTGTCGAACACGGGCCTTGCGCTCGCCGACTTCGCGAAGCAGAAGAAGATCTTCTTCCTCGCCGCCGAACCGCTGACCGACAAGATCGTCTGGGCCGATGGCAACAAATACACGTACCGTCTGCGTCCTTCGACCTATATGCAGGTCGCGATGCTGGTGCCCGAGGCCGCGAAGCTGAAAAAGAAGCGCTGGGCGATCGTGTATCCGAACTACGAGTACGGGCAATCGGCGGTGGCGACCTTCAAGAAGCTGCTGACGGCCGCTCAGCCGGACGTGCAGTTCGTCGTCGAACAGGCGACGCCGCTCGGCAACGTCGACGCGGGCGCCGTGACCCAGGCGATCGCCGACGCGAAGCCGGACGCGATCTTCAACGTGCTGTTTGCCGCCGACCTCGGCAAGTTCGTGCGCGAGGGTAATACGCGCGGGCTCTTCAAGGATCGCGCGGTGGTGTCGCTCTTGACCGGCGAACCCGACTACCTCGATCCGCTCGGCGCCGAAGCGCCGATCGGCTGGATCGTCACCGGCTACCCGTGGTATTCGATCGATACCGCCGCGAACAAGCAGTTCGTCGACGCGTATCGGGCCAAATATCACGACTATCCGCGGTTGGGCTCGGTGGTCGGCTATTCGGCGCTGATGTCGATCGCGGACGGCATCAAGAAGGCGGGTTCGACCGATGCGGACAAGCTCGCCGCCGCGTTCAAGGGGCTCAACGTGCAGACGCCGTTCGGTCCGATCACGTACCGCGCGCAGGACAATCAGTCGACGATGGGCGCGTATGTCGGCGTGACCGGCGTGAAGGACGGCAAGGGTGTGATGACGTCGTACCGCTATGTGGATGGCGCGAGCGTGCAGCCATCGGACGCCGAGGTGAAAAAACTGCGGCCGGCGGATTGAGGACGCGGCGCGCGGCGCTCCGTCGTGACTGCCGCGCGATTCGCCGCGTGAGTGCTGGTGAATGTGCTTGCGCAGCGGCCTCTGCCGCCAGCAAAACCTACTCTTCCGCGTCGTGCTCCGTGACGAAGCGCTTCAGATAAGCGAGCACGGCCGCTTCCATCGCGCGATGATCGGCGGTGTTCTTCGAGCCCGCGTTTTCTTCATCGCCGAACAGTGTGGACGGCGCGTCGTGCACGTCCACTTCCTGCCCCTCGCGAAACAGGCGTATTTCGTGGACGTCTTCGACGTACTCGGCGATCCAGTGCACGCCCTCGATATGTGCGCCAGCGCGAACCGTAACTGTCTTCATGGCTGTCTCCGTGCAAGCGGTCGATTTGAGTCGGCGCCTCGGCGCTGACTCCCGTCCCATGTCCACAACCATACGCCGTCCCGCCGACGCACGCGAGTCCCTCCCGTAACTGCCGCCGGACCAAGACGCAGATGGGCGTTGCGGCACGCTCGTTGCTGAACCATAAGAGCCTCACCCACAACCGGAGAACCGTCATGCCAGAGCAGAAAACCTTGAAGCGTGCCGCGGCCGATAAACGCGCGGGCAAATCAGCGAGTACCCAAGCGGGAGAGTTCGTCAAGGAACAGGTGGACAAGGTCCGCGCAGGCAAGCACGGCGTGCGCTCGCCGAAGCAGGCGATCGCGATCGGGCTGTCCGAGGCGCGGCGCGCCGGCGTCGACCTAAAGCCGCCGAAGAAGGGCGCCACGAGCGAGGCGACCCGCAAGAAAGCGCAGAAGGACAGTGCGGCGGGCAAGCACGTCGGCGCTGCGAAGAAGAGCGCGAGCAAGGAGTCGAGCGCTAAACGCTCGCGTGTGTCGGAAAGCGTGCTCAAGCGCGAGAGCAAGGCCGGGGCGTCGTCGGCGGCGATGTCGAAGCAGGCGAAGTCGGCGGCGGCCAAGCGGCCTGCCGCGAGCCGCTCCGCCGCAGCCAAGAAGGCCGCGGCGACCAAAGGCGCGGCTGGACGCTCCGCTGCCGCGAAAAAGGCCGCGCAAACGCGGGCGGCGCGCGCGCATCACTGAGCTTGCGGCTCGCAAAGCGGCGGCAATGGAAGAGGGCGGCGGCACGCATGCGCGTGCCGCCGCTCTGTTGTTGTCGCCCGCTGGCGGGCTTGCCTGCCTACTTACTGCACCGTCGCCAGCACCTCGCCAACCGTGCGGAAGAGCCGCGCGATCTGCTCTTCGTCGATGATCAGCGGCGGCGAGAACGCGAGGATGTCGCCGGTGAAGCGGATCAGCACGCCCGCCTCGAAGCATTTGACGAACGCCTCATAAGCGCGCGCGCCCGGCGCGCCGTCGCGCGATTCCAGTTCGATGCCCGCGACGAGGCCGAGATTGCGCACGTCCTTCACATGCTTCGCGCCGCGCAGCCCATGCGCGGCGGCTTCGAACGTCGGCGCGAGGCTGGCCGCGCGCTCGAACAGCTGGTCGCGGCGGTACAGGTCGAGCGTCGCGATCGCGGCCGCGGCCGCGGCCGGATGCGCCGAGTACGTGTAGCCGTGGAACAGCTCGATCGCGCCCGGCGCGCCGCTGCCGACGACCGTGTCATGGATCGTGCGGCTCGCAGCGACTGCGCCCATCGGAATCGACGCGTTGTTGATCGCCTTCGCCAAGGTGATCAGGTCCGGCGTGACGCCGAAGTGTTCGCTCGCGGTCGCGTTGCCGAGACGGCCAAAGCCGGTGATCACCTCGTCGAAGATCAGCAGGATGCCGTGCTTCGTGCAGATCTCGCGCAGCTTCTGCAGATAGCCTTGCGGCGGAATCAGCACGCCGGTCGAGCCGGCCACCGGTTCGACGATCACCGCGGCGATCGTCGAAGCGTCGTGCAGCGCGACGATGCGCTCCAATTCCTCGGCCAGATGCGCGCCCCATGCGGGCTGGCCCTTCGCGAACGCGTTGTGTTCGAGGTTGTGCGTGTGCGGCAGATGATCGACCGCCGGCAGCAGCGCGCCCGAGAACGTCTTGCGATTCGGTGCGATGCCGCCGACCGAAATGCCGCCGAAACCGACGCCGTGATAGCCGCGCTCGCGGCCGATCAGACGCGTGCGCTGAGCTTCGCCGCGCGCGCGATGGTAGGCGAGGGCGATCTTCAGCGCTGTGTCGACCGATTCGGAGCCCGAGTTCGTGAAGAAGATACGGTCGAGCCCTTCCGGCATCAGCTCGGCAACCTTCGCCGCCGCTTCGAACGCGAGCGGGTGGCCCATCTGGAAGGTCGGCGCGAAGTCGAGCGTCGACAGCTGCTGCGTGATCGCGGCGACGATTTCATCGCGGCTGTGGCCCGCGTTCACGCACCACAGTCCCGCGCAGCCGTCCAGAATCTCGCGCCCGTCGGTGCTTCGGTAGTACATGCCCTTCGCCGATTCCAGCAGGCGCGGCGCGGCCTTGAACTGGCGGTTCGCGGTGAAGGGCATCCAGAAGGACGACAGATCGTCGATGACGGGGCGCGAAGTCATGGCATCTCCTCGAAGTGGGTGTCGGTTGAGGGCTTTGAGCGTAGCCAAACTGTAGTCCTCGCGGTTTAATGGCGGCATAAACAGTTGACGAAGTGTGGTGCCAACTGTGCTGGTGGATTCGCGCGAACTGTCCCGGTAGGCGGGGCGGTCCACGCTTGGTCTTTTTTTCTAGATTTTTCGCCCAAAACATGATCGAACTGGACCTTCAACGCGACCGGCGTGCGGCGCCGACGCTCGTCGAACAGGTCGTGCAAGGCTTCGCGCGCGCGATCGATGCGCAATCGCTGCGCGCCGGCGCGCTGCTGCCGTCGGTGCGGCAGCTTGCGCAAAGCCACGCGCTGAGCACCTTCACGGTGACCGAGGCGTACAACCGGCTCGTGTCGATGGGGCTCGTGGTCGCGCGGCGTGGCTCCGGCTATCGGGTGGCGGCGCGCTCGCCGTCCGCGCGCGCGGCTGTCGCCGATTGGACGCCGCCGAGCCTGACCGCGACATGGCTGCTGTCCGACGTGTTCGCCGATCACTCGGTGCCGATCAAGGCGGGCTGCGGCTGGCTGCCGAGCGAATGGACCAACGAGAGCGGCCTGCAGCACTCGCTGCGTGCGCTGAGCCGGGTGCCGGCCGCGCGTCTCGGCGACTACGGCCATCCGTACGGCTTCGCGCCGCTGCGCGAGCGCATCGCCGAACAACTCGATCGGCGCGGGCTGCCGGTCGACGTCGCGAACGTGCTGCTCACGCAGGGCGCGACGCAGGGACTCGATCTGATCGTGCGCACGCTGCTGCGCGCAGGCGATGCGGTCATCGTCGAGGACCCCGGCTACTGCAACCTGCTGCAGATCCTGAAGCTCGCCGGGCTGGTCGTGCATGGCGTGCCGCGCACGCCGGCCGGCGTCGATACTGAGGTTCTCGAAACGCTGGTCGCGCGGCACAAGCCGAAGGCGATCTTCGTCAACACCACGCTGCAGAATCCGACCGGCGCGACCTTCGGCATGTCGGCCGCGTTCCGCTTGCTGCAGATCGCCGAGCGCGAACGCATCTGGGTCATCGAGGACGACGTGAGCCGCGAACTCGCGCCGGCCGGCGCGCCGCTGCTGGCGGCGATGGAGGGCTTGCAGCGCGTGTTGCACGTCGGCGGCTTTTCGAAGACGGTGACGCCGTCGCTGCGCTGCGGCTACGTGGTGGCCGAGCAGGCGGTGCTGCGCGAGCTCGCGCGCACGAAGATGGCGGTGGGACTGACGTCGTCGGAAACGATCGAGCGGATCGTCGACAAGGTGCTGGTGGAAGGGCGTTACGCGCGCCATGTCGAGATGGTCAACGAGCGGCTGAAGCTCGCGCACGTGGCACTCGAAGAACGGCTCGACGCGCTCGGGCTCGAGGTGTTTCATCGGCCGCGCGCGGGGCTCTTCATGCTGGCGCGTCTGCCGATCGAAGCGGAGCACGCCGCCGAGGTCGCGACCGCCGCGCTCGCGCATGGCATCTGGCTCGCGCCGGGCTCCTACTTCCGTCCCGACGACGCGCCGAGCGCGTGGTTCCGCTTCAACGCGCCGTATTCGACCGACGACGCGTTGTGGCGCTTCATCGAGCGGGTCGGGCAGGGGGCGTGGTAGACGCGGCGGCGCGTCGGACGCTCAGCCGCCGTGCCCGAACAGCTTCAGCGCGATCGGATACAGCGACCCCACGAGCAGCAGCGCCATCGCGACGTTGAAGACGCGCAGCCGTTTCGGGTTCGACAGCACCTCGCGCATCGCCGTGCCGAAACCAGCCCACACGCAGATGCACGGAAAGCCGATCACATAGAACACCGCGGCCATTGCAACGGCGTTCATGCCGAAGCTGTTGCTCAGATGAATCGTCGTCGCGGCGGTCAGCACCATCATCCACGCCTTCGGATTGACCCACTGAAACGCGATTGCTTCATGAAAGCGCATCGGGCGCCGTTCGCCGTTCCTGAGCTTGAGCTCGCCCGACGTGCCGATCTTCCACGCCAGATACAGCAGATAAGCGACGCTGACGGCTTCGAGCACCGTGTACAGCACGGGAAAGTGCACGAACGCTTCGCCGAGGCCCACGCCGACCGACAACATCAACAGCACCACGCCGACGCTGATGCCGGACAGATGCGGCAGCGTGCGGCGAAAGCCGAAATTGACGCCCGATGCGAGCAGCATCGTGTTGTTCGGACCGGGCGTGATCGAGGTGACGAGCGCGAACAGAATGCCGGCGGGCAGCGCGCTGAGAGTGACGAAAGACATGGGGGGATGGGCTCCGGTGTCGCCAACAGAAACGGTGAAGCTCATTCTAGCGATAGGTCCCGGTACAGTACCTGTACGGTTTTGAAAAGGGTGTCCGGTACGGATCTATGGTGAATTGATGAGCGGACAACGCCGTTGCACGGCGTGTCGACACTCGGTAGTTAACATATGTTGCAAGTATTTTTTTAATGGCAACATATGTAGACGGCTGGCACAGCAGCCCGCCATCCATCAGGAACCTGCAGAACGATCGGAGAAACCTATGAAAGTGATGAATTGGTCCGCTGTCGCCGTGCTCGTGGCGGCAACAGCGGTGAGTACTGCCGCGTTCGCGCAGGACACGACGTCCACGCTCGCGAAGATCCAGCAAAGCGGCGTGATCGCGATTGGCCATCGCGAGACCTCGGTGCCGTTTTCCTACGTCGATGCGAACAACGAAGTGATCGGCTTTTCGCAGGACTTGTGCAACAAGATCATCGATGCGGTGAAAACGAAAACGAAGCGTCCGGACCTCAAGGTTCGCTTCATCCCGGTCACCTCGCAGAATCGCATCCCGCTCGTACAGAACGGCACGGTCGATCTCGAATGCGGCGTGACGACCAATCTCGCCGCGCGCCAGAGCCAGGTGAGCTTCGGCGACACGTTCTTCGTCGCGACGACACGTCTTCTGACGCGCAAGGACTCCGGCATCAAGGACTTCCCGGATCTCGCGGGCAAGACGGTGGTGACCAACCAAGGCACGACGTCCGAGCGCATCCTGCGCAAGATGAACGAAGACAAGAAGATGAACATGCAGATCATCAGCGCGAAGGATTACGGCGAAGGGCGCCTCACGCTCGAAAGCGGCCGTGCCGTCGCGTACATGATGGATGACGTGCTGCTGGCCGGCACGCGCACGCTGACCGCCAAGCCGTCGGACTGGATCATCACCGGCACGCCGCAATCGTCGGAAGCGTACGGCTTCATGTTGCGCCGCGACGATCCCGAGTTCAGAAAGCTCGTCGACGACACGCTCGAACAGGTGATGAAAGGACCCGAAATCCACACGATGTACGACCGTTGGTTCGTCAAGCCGGTGCCGCCGAAGAACATCAGCTTCGACTTTCCGATGAGCGATTCGCTGAAGCAGCTTTACGCGCAGCCGAACGACAAGGCGCTCGAATAACGGGTTTTGCCGCGATTGCCTGTAGGCACGGGTTTTTGTGGGGCGGCGTTTGGCTCTTTCCTCTATACCTGGCTATAGGCGGCGCGTTTCGGTTCAGCGTCGCCTGTAGCGGGAACGGAGGTGAAAAGTGACCAAGCCGATGGAAACTTCACCGCGCGGACGGATTTTCCTCAGTGGAATCCCTCCTGCCGTGCTGGCGCTAGCAAGCGGTGTATTCATGGTGTCTGCCAACGCCGACGCGCCCATGCGCGCGATCACGATCGTATCGGGCACCTATGGCGGGAATTGCGGCGCGCCGCGCGGCAACCTGACTCGCGAGCTCGAGCGTCATTGCAACGGACGGGAAACCTGCGATTACTCGTTGCCCGGCCTGCACAAAGGCGGCACGACGCTGGCATGCCCACGCGACTTCCACGCCGAATGGCATTGCGACCACGCGGACTTTCATACCGCGGCGCTGGGTCCGGGCGCGAAATCGGGCGACACGCTCGTGCTGGGTTGCGTCGAGCCGCGTGGCGCGGGCAAATAGCTGCATGCGCGAACAAAAAAGGCCGAGGCCCTCGCGGGGCTCGGCCTTTGACTATTGCAGCGGTCTTTTAGCTGGTTTTACGAACCGGCGCGAAGCGCCGCTTGCCGAGCGACGGCCCGATACGACGGAACCGCTCGCGTTTGTGTTCCTCTTCGAAGTGAACGAGCGACGGCTTGATCAGATCGCTGCGCGACACGATTCCGATCAGACGCATGCTGTTGCCATCGGCGACCACCGGCAGGCGTTCGAGTCCCAGCACGGCGAGCCGCGTCGCCACGAGCCGGCAGGTTTCGGATGACAACGCGAATGCGGTGTTGTGCTGCGCGAACACGTCGGCGAGGGTCATCGCGCGCTTGCGCTCCGTGTCCTCGGTGCAGAAGCGTTCGAGCAACGGGCGGTCGGCCACGCCGATCACCGCGCCGTCGCGCACCACCGGATACGCGCGGTGCAGCTGGTTCGCGCCGAACAGCGTCTGCAGCGTTGCGCCGACCGTCGTGGCGGCATCGACCGATTCGACCGAGGCGGTCATCACTTCGTCGACATAGTGGCGCTCGAGCGGATCGACGCCGTACTCGCGATAGATGTGATAACCGCGTCGCGCGATTTTCTCGGTCATGATCGAGCGCCGCATCACCACCGTGGAGAAGCCGTGCGCGATCAGCGTTGCGGTCAGCAGAGGCAGCAGCGCGTTGGCGTCGTGCGTGAGGCCGAACGCGAACACGATGGCCGTGAGCGGCGCGCCGAGCGTGGCGCCAAGCGTCGCGGCCATGCAGACGAGCGGCCACAGCGCCGGCTCGCTGCCCGGCAGCCAGTGCGCGAGCACCGTGCCGAGTCCGGCGCCGAGCATCAACAGCGGTGCGAGCACACCGCCCGACGTGCCCGAGCCGAGCGCGATGACCCACATCACAGCCTTCACGGTGAGCAGCAAAAGCGCGACTTGCACCGCAATATGCTGATGCAGCAAATCGCCGATCACGTCGTAACCGACGCCGAGCGCGCGCGGTTCGAGCCAGCCGCCAATGCCGACGACGACGCCGCCTAGCGCGGGCCACCACATCCAGTGGATCGGCAGCTTGCCGAACAAGTCTTCCACTTTGTAGAGCGCGGCGGACAGGCCGGACGCAAGCGCGCCCGACAACACGCCAGCGACCGCGCACGACAGCAGGGACCAGCCATCGGGCGCGGCGGTCTGCAGCGGAAACAGCGGACCTGTACCGAAGAAAATCGCGCGAGCGAAGCCGGCGACCGCGCAGGCCACCGCGACCGGCAGGAAGCTGCGAGGGCGCCATTCGAACAGCAGCAGCTCGACCGCGAGCAGCACGGCCGCGAGCGGCGTGCCGAACACCGCGGTCATGCCGGCCGCGGCGCCGGCCACGAGCAGCGTCTTGCGCTCCGCCGACGTGACCTTCACGCACTGCGCGATCAGCGAGCCGAGCGCGCCGCCGGTCATGATGATCGGGCCTTCCGCGCCGAACGGCCCGCCGCTGCCGATCACGATGCCCGACGACAACGGCTTGAGCACCGCCACTTTCGGCGACATCTTGCTCTTGCCGAACAGGATCGCTTCGATCGCCTCGGGAATGCCGTGGCCACGAATTTTTTCGGAGCCGAAGCGCGCCATCAGTCCAACGATCAAGCCGCCGATCACCGGCACGCCGATCACCCAGATGCCGAGCGTATTGGCGGCGGGCGAGCGGTCGACGAACGACAGCGTGCCGAAGAAAAACAGGTTGGTGAACAGGTGAATCAGGTTCAGCAGAACAAAAGCGGCAAACGTGCTGACGAGGCCGATGCACGCGGCGAGCGCGAAAATGCCGGGCAGCCGTGCATTCGCCGCGAAGTCGCGCTTGTGGGAATCCATGCTCATGGTTAGTCGAGATCGATCTGAGGAATCTGGAAGGAGCCTTCGAGCGATCTCAATTCGGCGCGATGCAGTTCCGCGAGCCGCTCGAGTACCCGTTCTCCCGCTTTTTCGATGTGTACTTCAACCTGGCGACGATCGGTTTCGCTGACCTGGCGGCGCACGAGACTCAGTGCCTCGCAGCGCGATACCAGTGCGACGACGCCGTGATGTTGCGCCTGCAGACGCTCCGCGAGTTCGCCGACGGTCGCCCAGTCGCGCTCGGGATAGCCCTTGATATGCAGCAACAACAGGTATTGCAACGGCGTGATGCCCTCGTTCTGCGCGGCCTGCTCCGAGAAGCGCTCGAAGCGCCGCATCTGGTAGCGAAACTCCGACAACTGCTCGAAATCGCTCTTGACGAGCTTGCGAGTCCGTACTTTCATGGGATATCCGCCGATGTGAAGAAACGGAAAATATATCACGGCATGATGTATTTAGGTGGATTACGGCCGTGGCAACGGCATCCCGCGGCAGGTCTCCTTGCTCATTTAACTGAAAATCAGGCCGCCTTGCGGGCTTGGGTGGCGGTCTGCCGGTACAGGCCGGAGATCAGGTCCACCTGCGTGATCATGCCGACCACGCGCCCCCCGCGATCGAGCACCGGCACGTGGTGGTGCCCGTAGTTAGCGAACATCGGCACCAGTTCCGTGATCGGATCGGAGGCGCCGACGGTGCACACGTCGGTGGTCATCAAGCTGCCGACGTTCGACGTGCGAAGCGCATCGCCGCGCAGCCAGCCGTCGAAGTAGTTCAGGATCGGACCGAGCGCGCCGAAGCTTTTCCTGTCGACGAAATCGGCGCGCGTGACGATGCCGAGCAGCTTCTGCTTCACATCGACGACCGGCAGCGCCTTCACATTGTGGCGCCTGAACAGCTCCCATGCGGCAGCGGCGCGCGCGCCCGGCGACACCGACACGACATGGCGCGACATCACGTCTTCGCAGCGCAGTTCGTCGAAGCTGCGCGAGAAGGCCTGTAGCTGCGTTTCGCGCAGCAACGAATAGAGGTCGTCGGTGCCGATGTCGAGCATTTCGTCACGGCGTCGAAGCACGGCTTTGACGTCGTCGCGGGTGAAGCCGACGCGCGCGGCTTCGTCGGCGGCCTGATTCGGCGTCGCGCGGTCCTGGCGTCCCGCATGCGGGTAGCGGTGGCCGGTTGCCGCGTGATAGACGAGCGCCGCGAACAGCAGCGCGGCCGACTGGATCGCGATCGGTTCGAGCACGAAGCGGTAGCCGAGCGCATGAATGACCGGGCCGCCCAGCACCGCGGTCAACGCGACCGCGCCCGACGGCGGGTGCACGCAGCGCAGCGCGAACATGCCGGAGATCGACAGCGCCACCGCGAGGGCGGCCGCCAGCGTCGGATCGCCGATCAGCATCGCGCAGGTCACGCCGACCGTCGCGGACACGAGGTTGCCGCCGATGATCGACCACGGCTGCGCGAGCGGGCTCGCGGGCACGGCAAACAGCAGCACCGCGGAGGCGCCCATCGGCGCGACCAGCAGCGGAATGTTTGCAGCCGGACCGAGCAGCAGATACATCAGACCGCCGGTGAACGCGATGCCGAGCAGCGCGCCGAGGCACGAACGCGCACGCTCGTGCCATTTCACGGTGACCGGTGCGGGGAGAAAGCTGGCAAGCCAGCCGAGAGCAGGAGAGCGGGACAAGATAGGAGCGGAAAGTAGTCGATGATGCCGGGCCCGACATTACCGGGGAAACCCTGGCAACGCGAATACAGTCTGGTCATGATTATATTTCAATATGATATAAAAAGTTCTCCAACCCCCACGCGGCGCGCGAAATCTGTCGCATATCGCAGACAGTCGAGCGCGCGCCCGACCTCCTTCAGCCTGGCCCCACACACCGATCCGCACCGATCCGACCATACTTCGGCTCGACGCAGATTCATCGCGCGTACCCCGTGGGCATGTATCGGTGTCGCGCGGTATATGTCACGAACTGACATATAATTAATTGATGACTTGCCGCGCGGCGCAAGGAGGTTCTCATGTCGAGCTTCAAGCGCATTCTTCTCTGTTACGACGGAACACGCGAAGGACAACACGCATTGAAGGACGGTGCCGCTCTCGCGCAAGACCTGAACGCGGAAGTGCACCTGCTTTCCGTGCTCAACAATACGGCGTGGATGCAGGGCGCGGACATCACGTCCGCGGTGCCGGTCGATTTCATCAATGAATCCGCCAAAGCGCTGCTCAACGAGGGCTTGCAGAAACTCGCCGCGCGCGGAATTCGCGCGACCGGTCATCTCGCGATCGGTGAACCACTCGACGAGATTCCGTTTTTCGCTAACGATCTGAAGGTCGATCTGGTCGTCGTCGGTCATCGCCGCAGTCACGGACTCGCGCGATGGTGGGGTGGCCGGCACGACGGGCTGCTGCTCGATCGCGTGACATGCAGTGTGCTGGTGACGATGGGCGCGGCAGCCGGTGCGCCGGCCGCCGTCGCAGGCACTAACGAGACCGAGCGGTCCGCCGAACATTCATGAGCGTTGTGTTGTTTGTGTTGAGTTGAGAGTGCGATAACGAAAAGAGCAAGCTGCCGCAGCGCGCCGCCGATGCGCAGCGGCCGAAGAAGAAATCCGAAGGCGAGCCGCCGGTCGAGTGACGCGGGACGGCGCCACGCCGTTCAATTCGCGCGTAAATGCTAAAACGCTGCCAGGCCCGAAAGCCTGGCAGCGTTTTAGTCATGCATGCGAGTCGCCCGGCACGATTATCGTTCAAATGCGAATCGTTCTTATTGAAGAACTGCGGGAGAACTGCAGAAGAACTGCGACGATTTACCGGACAGATGGCAAAAGTGGGTGTTTCTGATGGCGTCATGACGCCGTGATGCGCGGGTTTGACGGCACCGCGAGGACGGTACAGCGTTTGCTACCGCCCAAAGGTTTAACCGCAGGCCGCCATACATGTCACGAAATTCGACTACCTGCCAGAGATGGAGCGCCCGAGAGGTCCAGCTATTGCACGACGTGCCGCGCGTGCTCGTCGTCGACGACAACGAGAGCGCCGCCGAAGCGCTTGCCACCTGGCTGTCCTACGAGGGCGTCGAGGCGCGCGCCGCGACCGGCTGCACGGCGGCGCTGCGCTGCGTGCGCAACTGGGTTCCCGACGTCGTCGTACTCGACATCATGATGCCGGAGCGCGATGGCTACGAAACGGCGAGCGCGCTGCGCCGCTATCTGCCGACGCACAGCCTCGGCATCGTCGCGTTCACGTCGTTGGACGAAGATCATGTGAGGGAAACCGGCCGCGAGCGTCACAATTTCGACGGCTATTGCCAGAAGGGCACCGCGCCTGCCGCGCTGCTCGCATTGTTGCGAGGGCTGTGGCGCGGATGAAGACGGCGCTCGCGTCGACAAAAAACGCGGCGGCGTGGACATCTCTCCACACCGCCGGGCTTGTCGACCGTGCTTTTCAGTCGGGCCCGCAAGCCGCCGCGCTCAATCGCTCAGCTCTTCCGCGCGGCCGGCATCCAGCCGGCTTCGACACCGAACTGCGCGATCTGTTTCGCGACTGCATCGGCTAGGCGCTTTGCATCGTCCGACACACCCGCGCGCTTCGTTTCGGTCACGCCGTGCAGGCCCGCGCCGGCCGCTGCCGCGGTCGCGACGGTGCCGGCCGCCGCGCCGACTCCGGCGGTTTCGACCATGCCCGGCATCTTGCCGCTGTCCGCGTTGGCCGTGAAGCTCTGCACGACGCGCGGCGCGCCCACAGCGGGTTGGTAGACGATCTGCACCGCGCTGCTCACCTCGCTCTTGCCCGCGCCGAGCCCGATCAGCGTGCGGCGGCGGCGATTGCCGGCGTCGATCGTCTCGAAGCTGCCTTGCACGAGCAGCACGTTCTGGCCGGCGGGCACCGGCGCGTCGGTGCGCACCGCGTGCAGACCCATCGCCTGCAGCTGATGGACGATCTCGTCGGCGACCTGCTCGCGCACCTTGGTGGCATCGGTAATCTGCTTCTGCGCGTCCGACGAACCCGACATCTGCGTCTTCAGTTTCTGCAGCATGCCGCTGTTATCGAGCTTGACCTGCTGCGGATCGGCATCGAACGTGTACACGTAGATCGTGTCAGGATGCATCGTCGACTGCGTGCCTGCGCCGGCCGTCGCGGACGTGCTCGTCGCGCTCAGATTCGTGACGCTGGCGCCGGCGCAGCCGCTCAGCAGCGCGCTGCCGCACACGAGTGCCATGCAGGTGAAACGGGCGGCGTTCTTTTTGATGAAGTTCACTGAAGTCAACATGATGATCCTGTCGTCGGCACGCGGTGCCAGTGGGTTCGAGTCCATCGCCGATGATCGGGCAACCGTGGGATCGTCGATCATCGGCGAAGGGATTCGCACGTGAAGCCTTTCGATCTCATGCGTCTGTGATTCGTCACGCACCGGCAGCGAACGAAGTATGGGCGAGCGGGCCGCCGAACTCCATTCAACAATTATTTCGAGCGATGTCACGGCGACATGAAGGCGCGAAGCGCGAGGAGCCGCGGCGACGCGCGACACGAAACGGCGGGGAGCGGGATGAAGAAGAGAAAAGGCGCGGACGTCGGGCCGCCGATCAGTTCAAAGCGAGCTTGACGATGCAGCACAGCACGAACACGAGCAGGGCGGCGGCAATGGCCATGTCCATTGGATAGCGCATTCCTTCACCCTGTCCTGACGTTGCGGAGCTCCTATCGTAATCACCTGACGGAAGATGAAAAGCGTCAGTGAAGCGCCAATGTGGGACAGGCAACGAAGTCCCGCGTAGCCGCACGTAGCGGGGCTGCGGGAGCGCTCCACCTATCGGCGAGAGGCAGCGGTGGACCGATCGCTCGATTGCGCCCGCATGCTCCGGCGCAAAAAAAGTGCCGCGTGGCGGGGCGCTCCATTCGCAACTCGCGATGAAGATTTATTGCGCTTGCGCCGCCGGCTCACCCGGCGGCGTGCCATGCGGCGCCTTGTTCGCAATAGCGAGATCTTCGGCGAGACTCGTGCGCAGTGTCGCGATAGCTTGCTCGGGATTGGCGGGCTTCAGCTGCTCGCGCGCCAGCGAGTCGTACACGTAGTGACGCAGCATCGGGTCCTGGGTCTTGTTCAGCACGTCGTGGTAGACCGCGACGATCTCGCCTTGACGGCCGCTCAGCGCATACAGACGGCGCAGTTGTTCGAGATCGTTGATCACCGCGAAAGCTGGACTCGGATGACCCATCATCGGACCATGCCCCGGCGGCCCGTCGCCGCGCGGACCGCCGTCGTGCATCGCGGCGGGCGGGGGCGGTGGCATGCCGTCGTCGGCAAGCGCGGCCGTTGCGATGATGCCAAGAACCGCGGCCACGGCCGCGCTGAGGATTGCTTTTCTCATGATGTCGCTCCCAGCGAAAACAGCGCCGGCGCCACGATGGACCGGCTCCTCGTAACGATAGTCGACACGCTGATCCACCGGGTTACGAAAGCCATTCAGTAACTTTCCGAGCCTTTCGAAGCATGCGCATACATCTCGACGCGACGCACGTCATCGCGCACGCGTTTGCGTCAGGGTGAGCGCCGCTGGCGCAACGCAGCCGGATAGCGCATGATTGCTGCGATGTGCCGTGCGACCCCCAAAAGCACGTCGCCGTGGCGGCACGCGCGGCACACGCAGCCGCCGGCATCGGCGTCGCGCCTGGTGCGGGCGGCGCAGAGGCGATGAGTCTTCAACCGCAAGGAGGATTTCGCATGGACCGACCCGATGCAGCCAATCCGTTTGGCGATCTGACCAAAATGCTGGAACAGTTCAAACTCCCCGGCTTCGACGTACCCGCCATCATGGAAGCACGCCGCAAGGACATGGAAGCGCTGGTTCAGGCGAATCAGACAGCATTCCAGGGGATGCAGTCGCTCGCGCAGAAACAGGCCGAGATGCTGCGCAGCACGCTGGGCGAGTTGCAGGCGCTGACTGCGCAACTCACCGCGGCCGGCGCCGCGCCGTCGAGCAAAACCGCGGAGCTGATCCAGCAGAGCCTGCACAAATCGCTCGCCGATATGCAGCAGCTCGCGCAAGCCGCCTATCAGACGCAGGCGGAGTCGTATGCGGTGATCGCGAAACGCGTAGAGGAGAATGTGCAGGAACTGAAGTCGCTTCTTCAGCAGCAGAAGAAGTAGCGCACGCCGCGAGTTGCAAACGATCCGCGTCGCGGAGGGCCGTCAAGCCCTCCGCGATTTTTTTGCCCGTTATTCGGTAGACGCCTACATCGATAAAAAAACGCTGCCCTGATTCACAGCTTCTACGCATGACGACCGAAATTTCCGCAGCCTGCTGCTTCTAAATATCAGAAGAAAACCAAGGCATTGTCGCCAAAAGACTTTTGTCCGCACTGATCGAACGTAGTCGAACGATCCAGCAACCTCCAAAGGCTCGAATCGCGCAGCAAACGATTGCCGCGCGCCATTCCCCTGACTTAAAGTTTCGCCCCGCCTTTCCGTAGACGCATTCACGCAGCCCAACCGGCGTGAAGGCAGCCCGGCCTAGCCGGTCAGGTGTGCGCCCTCGTTTCGCGTTTTCACCTGGGAAGGAAATCTCTTGAATCCGAAGCTTCTTACCCGCATTGCCTGCGCAGTGCTCGGGGCATGCTGCGTGTTGCCGTTCGCCGCGCACGCGACGCTCGGCCAGAACGCCAGCACCGTCGACGGCGATCAGACGCGCCTGCACGCGATCGCTCATGCGGCCAGCGCACAGGGCGCCTATTCGGTGCACACGCTGACGCTGCCGTCCGGCACCCAGGTGCGCGAATTCGTGGCGGCCAACGGCATCGTGTTCGGCGTCGCGTGGGATGGCCCGACGCTGCCCGATCTGAAGGCGATGCTCGGCGCATCGTTCGACGTCTACGTCGCCGCCAGCGCGACGCGTCGCGGCGTGCCGCTCGCGGTGTCGAACAGCGATCTCGTAGTGTTCTCGAGCGGCCATCTGCGCGCCTTCACCGGCTACGCGTATCTGCCGCAGGCGGTGCCGGGCGGCGTCGATGTCAGCGTCATTCAATAACGGAGCGAACATGCGATCCAGGTCTTCGTGGATGACTCGGCTGGGCGCGACGCCCGTCGTGGTTCTGGCGCTGCTGTTGAGCGCGTGCGGCGGCGGGGGTGGTGGTGGCGGCAGCGCGAGCACCACGGCCAATTCGAGCACGTCCGGGAGTTCGACCGGCTCATCGGGTTCGACCGTGACCAATACGTCGCCGTCGCCGCAAGTGCTGGCCGCCAACGCGGTGCGCGTGACGGTCGACTCGGGCATCAGCAACGTGCCGAACATGCCGTTCGTCAGCATCACGATCTGCGCGCCCGGCACCGGTAATTGCCAGACGATCGATCACGTGCTCGTCGATACCGGCTCGTGGGGCGTGCGCGTGTTCGCATCGCAACTGCCGGCGTCGATGAGCCTGCCGCAGCAGAAGGACGGCGCGGGCAATTCCGTCGCCGAATGCATGCAGTTCTTCGACGGCTATACGTGGGGCGCAGTGAAGCTCGCCGATGTGCAGATCGCCGGCGAGAAAGCCGCGTCGCTGCCAATCCAGCTGATCGACCCGGGCTACGCATCGCTGCCGGGCGATTGCGCGGCCGTCGGCGCGCCGCGCAATACGCCGGCCAGCTTGCAGGCGAACGGCATTCTCGGCATCGGCGTGTTCAAGCACGACTGCGGCGCGAGCTGCGTGCAGCAGGCGATTCCCGCGACCTACTACGGTTGCAGCGGCGCCAACTGCACGTCGATACCGCTCGCGGAAACGTATCAGGTCGCCAATCCGGTGCCGTACTTCGCGACCGACAACAACGGCTCGGTGCTCAGTCTGCCGACCGTGTCGGGCGGTGCGCCATCGGTGTCGGGGAAACTCGTGTTCGGCATCGGCACGCAGGGCAACAATGCGCTCGGCGCGGCGCAGGTTATCGGCGTGAGTCCGTCGAATGGCACGTTCACGACGGTGCAGAACGGCACCACGTACACGCGCAGCATTGTGGACAGCGGCTCGACGGGACTCTTCTTTCAGACCACCTCGATGCCGGCCTGCGCGAGTCCGAACAGCGCGTATTACTGCCCGACTTCGACGCAGCAGTTGAGCGCGATGATCGAAGGTGTGAACGGCACGACGAGCGCGGTAACGTTCAGCGTCGGCAATGCGATGTCGATCGCGCAGACTTATAGCGGCGACTCGGCATTGCCGCTGCTCGCGGGACCGGCGTTCGTGACATCGACGGTGTTCGATTGGGGGCTGCCGTTCTTTTATGGCCGCAACGTCTATGCGGCGATCGAGCAGCAGTCGACGCCGGGTGGGAAGGGGCCTTATGTGGCGTACTGAAGCGATGACCGTGTGATGAAAGCCCGCTGCCGGTTGATCCGACAGCGGGCTCTTTTATGCGCTCATGTGCTCGCGGTCGCTCCGGTTGTCGCGCTTGCCGCCCGCCGCCGCGATCACGCGATGCACGAAGCGCAGCTTGTCGACCACCGGCGCGGCGAGCGTGAACGGATAGCCGTCGGGCATGCCCAGACTGCGGTTCAGGCTGTTCAGCGCGTACGTGAGTGGAAACCAGCGCTTCATCAGATTGCCGAAGCTCGCATCCTCGACCGGCGTGCGGTCGGTCAGCGTCGGCTCGCTCGGATCGTCGGGCAGCAGCGCGAGTCCGTACGACGTCGAGGTATCGAGCACATCGACGATCAGCAGATAGTGCGCCCACGTCTCCGCCCAGTCTTCCCACGGATGCATCGTTGCGTACGCGCTGATGTACGACGCCTGCCAGTCGGCCGGCGCACCGTCGCGATAGTAGTCGTTCAGCGCTTCGCCGTAGTCGGCCTGCTCGTCGCCGAACAGCTTGCGAAACGGTTCGAGCCAGCGCGGCTCGTTTTCGATCAGCTGGCTGAAGAAGTAGTGGCCGGTCTCGTGGCGGAAGTGGCCGAGCAGCGTGCGGTACGGCTCGCCCATCGCGGTGCGCACTTTCTCGCGATGCGCGTCGTCGGCCTCGGCGATGTTCAGCGTGATCAGCCCGTTGTCGTGACCGGTCATCACCGGCTCGCCATCGCCGCCGTCGGCGAGAAATTCGAAGGCGAGACCGCGCTCGGGGTCCGCGTCGCGCGATTGCACATCGAGGCCGAGTTCGCCCAGTGTGTACAGCAGGCGCCGTTTCGCGACTTCGAGCCGGTACCAGTAGAGCCGGTTTTCCGGTTCGCTCAGGTTCGGAATCGTGCGAGTCAACTGACAGGCGCGGCACAGCGTGTCGGGCGAATCGGCGGGGATCATCCAGTTGCAGACGTTTTCGACCGCGTAGTTGTGGCATTGCCGGAACAGCGCGCCGTTGGCCTCCGGATGCAGGCTGCGCCAGCGGCCGTCGCCGGCGTCTTCGAACGCGCTGATTTCGCGCAGTTCGGGGAGATAGCCGAGCAGCGACTCGCAGCGCTCGCAGCGGACGTTCTCGTAGAACAACAATTGCGCGCAGCGATTGCAGTGGAAGGTTTTCATCGGGCCGGCCTTGTGATCAGTGCGATGTCGGTTGCGGTGACGAACGTTCGCAATCTTCATGCCGCGATTGCCAGACGTCACCGCTTTAACGCACAGTACGGTCATGATCGTGCATCGGTGCTGCGCCGCTTTGGTGCACGGTCCGACGTAGCCCAACGGCAAGACAACAGATACGCAAAACGCACACGCAATTCAGGCAACACCAAACGATTCACACGAGTTTGACCAGCAACGGCATAGAGCTTGCTTTTTTGGCGGGCTGCACCTTTCGTCGAGGAGTCCGGAGTGTCCATACGCGTCGCCTTGCATCACGTTACTCATTACCGCTACGACAGACTGGTTACGCTGTCGCCCCAAGTGGTGAGGCTGCGGCCCGCGCCGCATTGCCGTACGCCGATTCTGTCGTACTCGATGCGCGTCGAACCCGCGAGACACTTCATCAACTGGCAGCAGGACGCGTTCGCCAACTATCAGGCGCGGCTGGTGTTTCCCGAGCAGACGCGCGAGTTCAAGGTGAGCGTCGATCTGGTCGCCGAGATGGCCGTCTACAACCCGTTCGACTTTTTTCTGGAACCATCGGCCGAGCGGTTTCCGTTCGACTACGCACCGGAACTCGCAGCCGAACTCGCGCCCTACTGCGTGAAACGGCCGATGACCCCGCGCTTCGCCGAGTTCGTCGCGAGCATCGACCGCACGCCGGCCGGCACCGCGAACTTCCTGGTGGCGCTGAACCAGCGGCTGCAACGCGAAATTCGCTATCTGATCCGGATGGAGCCGGGCGTTCAGTCGCCCGAGGAAACCCTGGTCAACGCGTCGGGCTCGTGCCGCGATACGGGCTGGCTGCTCGTCGAGACGCTGCGGCAACTGGGCTTCGCGGCGCGCTTCGTGTCCGGCTATCTGCTGCAGCTCGCGCCCGACGTCAAATCGATCGACGGCCCGAGCGGCACCGAGGTCGACTTCACCGACCTGCACGCGTGGTGCGAGGTCTATCTGCCGGGCGCGGGCTGGATCGGGCTCGATCCGACCTCGGGGCTGCTCGCCGGCGAAGGCCATATTCCGGTTGCCTGCACGCCGGAGCCGGGCAGCGCGGCGCCGATCTCGGGCGCGGTCGACGAATGCGAGGTCGAATTCGGACACACGATGTCGATCGAACGCGTGCTGGAGTCGCCGCGCGTCACGAAGCCGTACAGCGAAGCCGCTTGGCACGACGTGCTGAAGATGGGCGCGCGGGTCGACTATGAACTCGCCGACATGGATGTGCGACTGACGATGGGCGGCGAGCCGACCTTCGTGTCGGTGCGCGATCGCGATGCCGCCGAATGGAACACCGACGCGCTTGGACCCACCAAGCGCGGCTACGCGGTGGCGCTGATGGACCGATTGCGCGAGCGCTACGGCGCGAACGGCTTCCTGCATATCGGCCAGGGCAAGTGGTATCCGGGCGAGCAACTGCCGCGCTGGGCGATGTCGCTGTACTGGCGCGCCGACGGCGAGCCATGCTGGCGCAACCCGGCCTTGTTCGCCGATGAACGCGAGCCGGGCCGCTACACGGCCGGCGACGCGCAACGGTTCATCGCGCATCTGGCGGCGAAGCTGTCGCTCGACGCGGACTGCATCCAGCCCGGCTACGAGGACACCTGGTACTACCTGTGGCGCGAGCGTCGCCTGCCGGTCAACGTCGATCCATTCGACGCGCGCCTCGACGACGAGCTCGAACGCGTGCGGCTGCGGCGCGTGTTCGACGCCGGGCTCGCGAGTCCGGCCGGCTACGTGTTGCCGCTCGGCCGCGAGCGCGGCGCGCCGGGCAGCGGGCCGAAGTGGATCACGGGCCGCTGGTTCTTCCGCGACGAACGCATGTATCTGATCCCCGGCGATTCACCGATGGGCTACCGGCTGCCGCTCGATTCGCTGCCGTGGGTGTCGAAGACCGACTATCCGTATCAGCACGCGCACGATCCGTTCGCGCCGCCGCAGCCGTTGCGCACGGCCGCGCAGTTGCGCGTGCAGTACGAAGGCGGGCGCGAGAGCCGGCAGATCGCCGAGGAACAGACCAGCGCGCGGCAGGCGGCCGCGCTGTCGCTGTCGGCGGCCGATCTGCTGAGCGGCATGCCGCAAGGCGGCGTGCTCGCGTATGCGCCGCCGCGCCATGACGAAGCGCTGCCGGCGCGTGGCGAATCGTCGAAGGACACGCTGCGCACCGCGGTATGCGTCGAGGCACGCGACCCGAAGCGCGCGGCCGGCCCGAAAGCCGAAGCCCATTCCTTCGGCAGCGGCCGCACGCTGCTGCACGTATTCATGCCGCCGCTGACCGATCTCGACGACTATCTCGACCTGCTTGCCGCGGTCGAAGCGACGGCCGAGGAACTGAAGATGCGGATCGTGCTCGAAGGCTATCCGCCGCCGCGCGATCCGCGCCTGAAGGTGCTGCAGGTGACGCCGGACCCCGGCGTGATCGAAGTCAACATTCATCCGGCCGCGAACTGGGACGAGCTCGTCGATCACACCGAGTACCTGTATCAGTCGGCCGCGCACAGCTATCTGAGCAGCGAGAAGTTCATGCTCGACGGGCGCCACACCGGCACCGGCGGCGGCAATCACTTCGTGCTCGGCGGCGCGACGCCGGCCGACAGCCCGTTCCTGCGGCGGCCCGACCTGCTCGCGAGCCTGATCGCGTACTGGCACAACCATCCGTCGCTGTCGTATCTGTTTTCGGGGCTGTTCATCGGACCGACGAGCCAGGCACCGCGCGTCGACGAAGCGCGCAACGACCAGGTCTACGAACTCGAAATCGCGTTTGCCGAGTTGCAACGGCAGGTCGATCTGCTCGGCGGCCGCGATAGCGGCAACCTGCCGCCGTGGATGATCGATCGCGCGCTGCGCAACATCCTGATCGACGTGACCGGCAACACGCACCGCGCCGAGTTCTGCATCGACAAGCTGTATTCGCCCGACGGACCCGCAGGCCGCCTCGGTCTGCTGGAACTGCGCGCCTTCGAGATGCCGCCGCACGCGCGCATGAGTCTGGTGCAGCAATTGCTGCTGCGCGCACTGGTCGCGCGATTCTGGCGCATGCCGTACACGCGGCGGCTCACGCGTTGGGGCACCGAGCTGCACGACCGCTTCCTGCTCGGCACCTTCGTAAGGATGGATTTCGACGACGTGCTCGCCGAACTCGGCGAAGCGGGCTTCGCCTTCGATAGCGCGTGGTTCGCGCCGCACTTCGAATTCCGCTTTCCGCTCGTCGGCGAGATGACGCTGAGCGGCATCGACCTGACGATCCGCAACGCGCTCGAACCGTGGCACGTGATGGGCGAGGAGGGCTCCCCCGGCGGCACGGTGCGCTATGTCGATTCGTCGGTCGAGCGGCTCGAGGTGCGCGCGCTCGGGTTGAACGGCAATCGTCACGTGCTGAGCGTCAACGGCGTGCCGGTGCCGCTGCAACCGACCGGCCGCGTCAGCGAGTACGTGGCCGGCGTGCGTTTTCGCGCTTGGGCGCAATCATCGGCGCTGCATCCGACGATCGGCGTGCACGCGCCGCTCACGTTCGACCTCGTCGACACCTGGAGCGGCCGCTCACTCGGCGGATGCCAGTATCATGTCGCTCATCCGGGCGGGCGCAACTATCAGACCTTCCCGGTCAACGCCTACGAGGCGGAAAGCCGGCGGCGCGCGCGTTTCTTCGCGTCGGGTCATACGCCGGGACCGCTCGCCGTGGGCCGACCGCAACGCAGCCTCGAGTTTCCCTTCACGCTCGATCTGCGCCACAGTTGAACAACACGCATCGCTGACATCACACGACCTTGGCCTTTCAATCGACCTTGCCCTTCGAAGCGTCCGCGATGCCGGCGGACGCTTCGTCCCTATTGCGGTTGCTGCCGGGTCATGACGGACATTGGGACGAGCTGCGCGACGCGTCGGGCGCGCTGCGCGAGCCGTGGCGGCAGTTCTTCGCGCTGCTCGACGAGGACGGCGTGGCGCGGCTCGCGGACCATCACGCGTCGATCGCGCAGCAGATCCGCGATAACGACATCAGCTACAACGTCTACGCGGACAACGGCAAGTCGCGGCCCTGGGCGCTCGACCTGCTGCCGTTCCTGATCAGCGAGGCCGAGTGGGCGCAGCTCGAGCGCGGCGTCGCGCAGCGCGCGCGTCTGCTCAACGCGATCGTCGCCGATATCTACGGACCGCGGACGCTGCTCGAACATGGGCAACTGCCGCCCGCGCTGGTGTTCGGGCATCCCGGCTATCTGCGTTCGGTGAAGGGCTTCACGCCGGCCGGTGGCCAGTATCTGCAGGTCGTCGCGCTCGATCTCGCGCGCACGCCGGGCGGCGAGTGGAGCGTGATCGCGCATCGCACCGAGGCGCCGTCCGGTCTCGGCTACGCGCTCGAAAACCGCCTGATCGTGTCGACGCTGCTCGCCGAGCCGTTCCGCTCGCTGCGCGTGAGCCGGCTTGCGCCGCTCTATTCGCAACTGATCGCGACGCTCGTGCAGGCCGCGCAAGCGACGATGCGCGACGAGGAAAGCGCCGACGCTTCACCGCATATCGCGCTGCTCACGCCGGGGCCGTACAGCGAAACCTATTTCGAGCATGTGTTTCTCGCGCGCTATCTCGGCGTCACGCTGGTCGAAGGCAAGGATCTGACCGTGCGCGGCGACCGGCTCTATCTGAAGACCCTGGCAGGCCTCGAACGCGTGCACGTCGTGCTGCGCCGTCTCGACGACGCGTTCTGCGACCCGGTCGAGCTGCGCGCCGATTCGACGATCGGCGTGCCCGGGCTGTTGCAGGTGATGCGCGCGGGCAACGTGATCGTGTCGAACGTGCCGGGCTCGGGGTTCGCCGAGTCGCCGGCGTTGCACGGTTTCATGCCCGGTATCGCCGAAGCGTTGCTCGGCGAAGAGCTGCTGCTGCCCGGCGTGCCGACCTGGTGGTGCGGCGAACAGGCCGCGCGCGAGCATGCGTTCGCGCATCTGGACGACGCGTTCATCGTGCCGACCTGGCCGCTCGCGGGACGCGATGCGCCGCCCGGCATCGAACGGGGCCGACAGCCGCTCGCGGCATGGCGCGAGCGTATCGACGCGTTGCCCGACGCGTTCACGATCCAGCAGGAGCAGCGCTTTTCCTGCACGCCGCGCTACGAGGAGGGCACGATCGGCGGGCGGCCGTCGGTGCTGCGCGTCTATGCGATCGCCGACGTCGACGGGGGCTGGCACGTGATGCCGGGCGGCTTCACCCGCATGGCCGCCGAGCGTCAGACCACGGTATCGATGCAGCATGGCGGCAGCAGCGTAGATACCTGGGTGCTGTCGAGCCAGCCAAGCTCTACGTTCACGCTGCTGCCTTCGCCGATGCAGGCCGCCGACCTCACGCGCAAGCGTCGCACGGTATCGAGCCGCGCCGCCGAGAACCTGTTCTGGGCGGGCCGCTACGGCGAGCGCGCGGAAAACAATGTGCGGTTGCTGCGGCTGATTCTCGGCTCGCTCGAAGGCAACGACGCCGACGCGATGTTCGCGACGCTGGTCGAACTCGCGACATGGTGCGGCCTCGTGCAGCCTGGCGACCTGGCGTCGCCGCACGGGCCGGCCTCGCCGCAGACCTTCGAGCGTGCGCTCGTCGCGAATCTCGGCGAGAGCGCGGGCAGTGTCAGCATCAGCCAGAACCTCAACTGCCAGGCGCGCGCGAACGGCGAGGTGCGCGGGCGGTTGTCGAATGATCATTGGCGCATGATCCTCGCGGCGCGCAACGACTTTCAGGATGCGTTGCAGGTGTTGCTGCCTGCCGTGGGCGCAGGCAGCGGCGGCGCGGGCGCCACGAGCACCGGCAGTGCGTTCGATCGCTACGATCGCGTGACGCTCGCGAACGCGCTCGAACATCTGTCGGTGCAACTGTCGGCGATCAGCGGCGCGCAGGGCGACCGCATGACGCGCGATGAAGCGTGGCGGCTGCTGTTCGTCGGGCGTCATATCGAACGCGTCGCGACGATGGCCGCGTTCATGCGCGGCGTCGCCGCGAACGGCCAACTCGCGACGCCGGCCGGCTTCGATCTGCTGCTGCAGATGTTCGACAGCACGCTCACGTATCGCTCGCTGTACCCGGGCCGTTTCGAAGTGCCCGCGCTGCTCGATCTGCTCGTCATCGAACCGCACAATCCGCGCGGCATTTACGGCGTGTACGAGCGGCTGCGCAACAAGCTCGACGAGATCGCCGTCGCGGCGGGCAGCGTTCGGCATCGGCCGTTCGCGGAGCTGCTGCCGCCGGTCGAGATGCTGCCGTCGCTGGGATCGCTGTGCGAGGTCGACGAACACGGCTCGTATGGCAAGCTGATTGCGCTGTGCGATCAGATCGGCGGCTTCGCCAATGCGGCCGCGCATGAAATCAGCGCGCGCTATTTCAGTCACGCGACCACGGTCGCCTCGCAGGTGTGGGTATGAAGCACGCGTCGACGGTGCTGTCGGTTTCGCATCGCACTACCTACCATTACTCGACGTATGTCGAAACCGCGCAGCATCTGGCGACGATCCGGCCGCTCGCGTGTCCGTGGCAGCGCGTGATCTCGCGCAGCGAGCGGATCGAGCCGGAGCCGTCGTATAGGCATAGCCGCATCGACGCGTTCGGCAACGACGTGCTGTATTTCGCGCTCGATACACCGCACGAGCGTCTGCAACTCGTCAGCGAGACCACGGTTGCGCTGACGCCGCGCTGGACCGACCTCGACGCCGAGGCCACGCCGCCTTGGGAGACGGTGGCCGAGGCGCTACGGTTTCGCGTGGGCGGCGCGTTCCGTCCAGAGGCGGAGTATTGCTTCGCGTCGCCCAATATCGCGCTGCGACCTTCTTTGCGCGCCTATGCGTTGCCGAGCTTCACTCCCGGCCGGCCGCTAGTTGTAGGTGCGATCGATCTGATGCATCGCATTCACGAGGACTTCGCGTACAAGCCGTCGGCGACGCTGTTTGATACGCCGGCCGAACGCGCATTCGAACTGAAGAGCGGCGTGTGCCAGGATTTCGCGCAGGTGATGATCGGCTGCCTGCGCTCGCTCGGTTTGCCCGCGCGCTACGTCAGCGGCTATCTGCGCAACGATCCGCCGCCGGGCCATCCGCGTCTGATTGGCGCGGATGCTTCGCACGCGTGGGTGTCGGTGCATTGTCCGGCCAGCGGCTGGATCGATCTCGATCCGACCAATGACGTGCTCGCCGATCTCGATCATGTGACGCTCGCGATCGGGCGCGATTACAGCGATGTGTCGTTGCTGCGCGGGACGATTCTCGGCGGCGGCGCGCATCGGATGGAAGTGGGCGTGACGGTGCTGGCGTTGTGAAGCGGGCGCGCTCGTTGCCGGTATTCGACTGAGTTCGGCCATAATGGAGAAAACGTCGCCGGAGTTCGCCCGCTCATGAAGTCTCTTTGCTTCGCAGCATTTCTCGTTTTCGCTGCCGGCTGCACGTCGACCTCGCCGCCGGCGAATCCTCAGGCGGCGCATGATACGAACGCCTACATACTGCACGCTCCCGACGCCGCTGCGAGACCACCGCGACTTACCGTCGGCACCAGCTATTCCGACACGCAACTGATTCTGCCGTGGTTCCTCAACGACCTGATCGACTTCGTGAACTATCGCTAGTCTGAAAACTGCATCTCGTGTCTGTCAGAAATCGCCGTACTTCGGCTGCTAACCAGTCGCGCAGCGCGGAGACCTTGGGATGATCGCGATTGCCGACGCGATAGACCAGATCATAGCCGCGCTCGACTTTCAGGCGAATGTCGGGAAACGGCGCGACGAGGCGTCCAGCCACGATGTCATCGCCTACCAGGGCACTGCGTCCGAGGGCTATGCCTTCACCACGAATAGCTGCCTCGATGGCCATGCTTCCATGACTGTATGCGGGACCTCGACCTCTGCGATTCCTGGCCACGTCTGCATAGGCGAACCACTGTTCCCAATTGGCCAACATCCGGTCTTCATGTAGCAGCGTGCAACGAACATAGTGGGCCGTTATGTGTGAGTTTTGCTCACGCATTATATGACGACAAATCGTTTGTCAACGATCCGCGCGGCCGCGAATATCTCCATTCAATGTCTTTTCCGCACCAACGCCAATGTCGAGCCCAAGCCTGAGTGATGCCCGTTCCGGGATGGTCGTCAACGACCACGCAGCCAAGACGGTGACGATGCGCAGTTTCGGCGCATTGATGGTCCTCGCGGTGATGTGGGGACTATCGATACCGGTGACCAAACTGGGACTCGAGTCGCTACCGCCGCTGACGCTCACCGCAATGCGCTTTGCCGTAGCCGTGCCGCTACTGCTCATCTTCGCGGTGGGCCGGCATCCGTTGCCGCGGCACGCATGGCCGCGCGTCGCCATGCTAGGCGTGCTGGGCATCGGCATCGGACAGGTCGCGCAGACTTTTGGTGTCTCGGGCACCTCGGCGTCTGTCGGCACCATCATCTCCGCGACCATTCCGGTTTTTATCGTGTTCTTTGCGGCGCTGCGCCTCAAACAGCATGTATCGGGTTGGCAAAAGCTGGGACTGCTCGCGGCATTCGCGGGCATCGCGTTGGTCGCGTTCGCCCGCGAGCACGGCGCAGCGACGCTGTCCGATATCACCGCGGGCGGCGCAATTTGCGTGCTGCTGTCCGCGCTCGCCATTGCGTTCTATTACGTCTGGAGCGTCGAACTCACGACCGCATATGGCACTGCGACGGTAGCAGCCTGGAGTACGCTGTTCGGCTTCATAGCACTGCTGCCGTGGGCGGCGTGGGAGATGTGGCACGTTCCATTTCACGTAACCACGCAGGGTGTATCAGCCGCGGTATATCTCGGGGTAATGGTGACTGTTGCCGGCCTGTTTATGTGGCTCAACCTGCTGCGTATCGTTCCAGCGCGGGTTGCCGCGAGCGTTCAGTTCCTTCAGCCGGTCTTCGGCATCGCCGCTGCATCGTTGATGTTCGGCGACAGGGTCGGTCCATCCTTCGTGGTCGGCGTGGCTCTCGTGCTGGCCGGACTCGCGCTCACGATGGTTTCTCGCAACGAGGTGGGTAACCGAGCTCGAAACGGCAACGTCCGCTAGCCAGCGAAGCGGACTTTCGAGTCGGGTGTTCTTAGACAATAGCCTGCGCCGCGTACCGTCACGATCCGTCCTGCTCCGATTTTTTGTCGCAAGCCACACACCTGCACTTCGATGGCATTGCTGGCGATTTCCTCGCGTGGATCGCATATCCTCGCTTCAAGTTCTGAGCGAGTGAAAACGCGCGCCGGGTCTTCGATCAGCGCCTGTAGCAGAGCGAACCCGCGCGGCGCCAGCGTGAGCGGCTCTCCATGCAGGGTGACTCGATGAGAGGCTGCATCCAGCATGAGGCCGTCGTACGCCAGAACGGGAACCGTCCGTACCACTCTGCGACGCGTCAACGCGCGTACGCGCGCCGCAAGTTCATCGACGTCGAATGGTTTGACCAGGTAATCGTCCGCGCCTGCGTCGAGTGCGGCAATACAAGTTTCCAGTTCCCTCTGTGCCGTCACGATGATGACGAAGGCATGGCCACCGCACTCTCGATAACGCTTCAACGCGTCAATAACGTCGATTCCCGACAGGTCGGGGTCGAGCATGACGAGGTCGTACAAGCTGCAGTCCGGCCAACTCATGGGCTCGCCAACGACACTCATCCAGTCGACGATATGGCCCGCACGTCGCAACGTATCCACGGCCGGCAGAGCGATCGACTCATCCTTTCCCATCAACAGCAACTGCATCGCAACAGATCCCTTGAATGCGCGTCGGTTATTCGTCTTGTCCGGTTCGGCGCGATCGTAAGGTAATCATGCTGAAGAATTGCTTAAGAGAAGCAGGCTGGCGGGTCGCGAGGGTTGACGTCGTTGATTGTCGTGTTTGGCGAGGAAGGCTTTCAGCACGGGTTCCGTTAAGTGCAAACGTTCGCTATCGCACCGATTGTTCGAAAATTATTGCGGACACTAGGATGGCGGTCGTTTTCAAGCTTCGATGCACGCCAACGAAATGGCGGACTAGCTCACTGCATGAAAGGCCCCATCAACCATCCACCGCAGGTCGCCCGGCTGCGCGACGTAGAAACGTCGAATCGATCCCTGCGCGATAAACGCACCTGAGCAACGAATGGACCCTTTCGATACCGCAATCCAAACCTTCCTGACGCACATGGCGCTGAATTGCGCCACGTTGAACCACGCGATAAGAATCATCGCGGACCTATACACATTCAAGGGCCTGGTGCTCATGCCCGCATTGTGGTGGATATGGTGCAAACCCAGCCAGCGTGGCGATTGGGAGCGTGAAATGGTCGTCGCGACGATCGCGAGCGGCCTCCTTGCGCTCGCGATATTCAGACTCGTCTCGCATTATTTGCCATTCCGTACGCGGCCTCTTTTTAATCCTGAGCTACACCTGAATTTTCCATCGGGTGGTCTGGATGCGGCCGTGTTGCCAGCCTGGAGTTCATTCCCGAGTGACCACGCGATGCTGTGGATTTCGGTCGCAACCGGGATCTTTCTGGTGTCTCGCGGCGTCGGTGTGCTCGCGCTTTTATACACCACGATCTTCATATGTCTGCCCCGCGTTTATCTCGGATGGCACTATCCGACCGACATAATCGCGGGTGCGGCGATCGGAGCGACCATCACATGGATAATGACTCGGGACGCCGTTAGAACACCTATTGCGGCGCCGATTCTGAGGTGGATGCACAGATTTCCCGGGCCCTCCTATACGCTGTCGTTTGCTTTGTGTTTTGAACTGGTCACGCAGTTCAACGAGTTATTAGTTCTGGGGCGGTCGATATTACAGGGCTAATGAGTTGGAATCCGCTCCGAGGCCAGTCCCTGGGCGAGGTGCTGTGAGATCAGGCAATCAGTGTCCATTCTGGGTACTTGCCGTGCGGCGCTTCACATGATCGATGAACGCACGCAGCTTCGGCATGATCTGCCGGCGGCTCGGATAGTAGAGAAACACGCCAGGGATCATCGGCGCATACGCATCCAGAACGCGTACGAGCTTTCCGGTTCGCAACCCCTCGGCGGCCATCGGCTCGGGTAGCTGGGCAAGGCCGATGCCCGCGTTCGCCGCACCCAGCATGCCCAGAAAATCGCTGGCGATGAAAGGACCGGAAACGGCGAGCTCGATCGGCTGGCCGTTGTCGTTGAACGACCACGACGCGAGCGCGCCGCTGGAGCGCCGCCAGCGAATGCAGGCATGCGTACGCAGATCGTCGATGTGTTCGGGGCGGCCGCGCGCCGCGAAATAGCCGGGACTCCCCACCACGACGAAGCGGAATGGCGCCGTCAACGGCACCGCGACCATGTCGGCGGCAACGAACTGGCCCAGCCGGATGCCGGCGTCGAAGCCTTCCGCCGCAAGATCGATCAGTTCCTTGCTGGCCGCGATCTCGACCTCGACCTCTGGATTGGCCTCGCAGAACGACGCGATCAGCGGCTCCAGCAGGATCGGCACGACCGCGCGCGGCACCGAAAGACGCAACAGGCCGGACGGCCGCTCGCCGAGTCCGCGCGCCACCTCGCTGGCGGCGACGAGTTCCTCGAAAGCGGGTTTGGCGCGCGCCAGAAAGCGCTCGCCGGCTTCGGTCAAGCCGACGCTGCGCGTCGTGCGAATGAAAAGCGTCGCGCCGATGCGCGCTTCGAGCACACGCACCGCCTGACTGACCGCCGACGGCGTCACGCCGAGCGCCGCGGCGGCCCCGCGAAAACTGCGATGCTCGGCCACGCTGAGGAAGACTTCGACGCCGTCGAGTGCACCCTGCCTGACTGTGAAGTTCTGCTTCATAGCCTGTCAACATTGTGAGGAATAGTCGCTCGCGCGAGACGATGGTACACCTATCACCTGCGCATCCAACATTCGACAGGAGGCACCATGTCAGCGCGGCTTCTCTTTCAGATGCATCTCGTTCTGGGCTACGTTGCCTGGTTGTTGTGCTTCGGCACCTACGTGTGGCCGAAGCTCAGGTCGATGGCGCCGTTCGACGCGCAACGCGCGATCGCCACCTTGCACAGCTTCCGTTTCTTCGGGCTCGCGTTCCTGCTGCCTGGCGTCGTCAGTCCGCAACTGTCCGCGAGCTTCGCCGCGTTCGCCGCTTATGGGGATTTCGCCACGGGCGTGCTGGCGATGCTGGCCTTGCTGACGGCGCGGATACGGCCGCTTTTCTGGTCGTTCGTGGTTGCTTTCAATCTGGTCGGTATGGCCGATCTGCTTGTCGACTACTACCACGCGACAGCGGCCGATCTGCCCGCGCATTCAGGAGAACTGGGCGCCATGTACGCGATCCCGATCATCTATGTACCGACGCTGGCGATCACGCACGTTGCCGCCTTTTATCTGATGCTGCGTCCCCGGCTCAGGAGACTTCACGCCGCGCCTGCCGTGCGTCGCGACATATCCAAGGCGTAGCCGGCGTTACCTGCCGCAGTTCGGTAACCTAATCAACAATCCAGGCAAACATCGAATAGCATATTTCCGCCATCTACCTGCGTTATGCTGTCGGTCGTCGAGTCGATGCTCGCGGCCTGAGCGACGCAGGTGCGCAAACCCGGCGTAATGTGGCCGGGTGGTGACCTTCACTGGCTTTTCCGGCTTTCGGGTATGCGACCTGATGCTCGCGTCCGTTCGCCAGGCGACGCGGGCCAACGCCCGGAACAACCACTGAACTCACCGAGGTGCCGACGTGAAATACCGCATGCTCCTGCTGCCGCTCGTTCTCGCCGCGTGCGCGCAGACACCCGAAGTGACAGCGCCGGCTCCCGCGGCGACCACGGCCGCGGCGAACCCGGCGGCGCCGACCGGCACCGATCAGCTGACCCGCTACCACTGGCAGCTGAGCAACGCGATCGACAGCCACGGCAACCGCATCGATGCGCTGTTCGCCCGCCCGGACAAACCGGTGCAACTGGACTTCAGTCCGTATCGGATCACCGTCGTCAATAGCTGCAACAACATGGGAGCGGGTTACACGGTGAGGAAGGGATATCTGCAGATCGGCCCGATGGTCACCACGATGATGGCCTGCAACGACCCCGCGCTTGCCGCACTCGACGATGCGATCTCGCAGCGAGTGCGCGGCAGCGTCAACGTGAACCTGCTCGCGCGCGACAACGGGCCGCGCCTGCAACTCGTCACGGATAACGGCGATACGCTGAGCTTTACCGGCGTGCCGACGGCCGAGACGCGCTACGGCGGCCCCGGTCAAATTGCGTTCCTGGAGGTGGCGCCGCAGTCGGTGCCGTGCACCCATCCGTTGATGCCGGACGGGCAATGTCTGCTCGTGCGCGAACGCTTCTTCGACGAGCAGGGGCTGGCCACCGGCACGCCCGGTCCGTGGCAGCCGCTCAATCAGAATATCGAAGGCTATACGCACACGCCGGGCATCCGTAACGTGGTGCGCGTCAAGCGTTTTACGATCAGGAACCCGCCTGCCGACGGGCCGTCGGTGGCTTATGTACTGGACCTCCTGGTTGAATCGGAGAAGGTCGGGCAGTGATGCTTCTGCAAGCGTGCCACCGGCCAGGCCGGCGGCACCGTTCATCCCGCCAGCAACATCAACCCTTCTGAATCAGCCGCCCGAGCGGCGCGAGCGGTCCCACCGGCAAATACTCATACTTCATCAGCCCGTCGGCCACGAGCGGCAACGCGTCGAGTATCGACCTGGCCTCGTCGACCGATGCGACGTTCATCAGGAAGATCGGCCCCGCCTTGTCGCGGAACCAGAACTGCTCGATCTTGCCGTCCAGATAGAACTGCAGAGTGGCCGGCACCTCGTGAGGCAAATGCTGCTGCAGCTTGTCCGGGGTGAGGGTCGGTTGTGCGGATGCGATGGCGAAAACTTTCATCAGTGACCTCCTTGGTCGACGTTCGTTGCGATGTACAACGGAGTTCACTGTAGCCCTCGGCCGGAAAAAGCTGTATCGTCGCAAATGACAACTTTAGGGTCATTTACGCCATGCGCATCGCGATCCTCGCCCTGCAGGGGCTGTTCGACACCGGCCTCACCGTCATGCTCGACGCGTTCTCGCTCGCCAACCGGTTCGCGGCCGCGAAAATGGGCGGGCGGCCGCACTTCGATCTGTCGATCGTCGGCGTGCGCAGGAAGGTCCAGTCGGGGCAGGGGTTCGCCATCCCCGTGCAAGCGATCACCGCCGACCTGAGACCGGACTGGGTGGTCATTCCCGCGCTCGGCACCGGCACACCGGAGCAACTGGTGCCGGCGCTCGAACGGCCGGACGTGCGCGACGCCACGGAGCAATTGCTCGCGTGGCATGCACAGGGCACGTTGCTCGCCGCGTCGTGCATCGGCACGTTCCTCGTCGCGGAAACCGGACTCCTGGATCATCGCGAAGCGACCACGACCTGGTGGCTGAGTCCATTGTTCCGGCAACGCTATCCGGCGGTGCTGCTCGACGAGTCGCGCATGCTGGTGCCAACGGAGGTCGGGGTGACGGCGGGGGCGGCGATGGGGCATCTCGATCTCGCGCTGTGGCTGATCCGTCGCGCGAGCCCCGAACTGGCCGCGCTCGTGTCGCGCTATCTGCTCGCAGATCTGCGCTCATCGCAGGCACCGTACATCATTCCCAACCACCTGGCGCAGGCCGATCCGCTGATTCAGCGCTTCGAGCGATGGGCGCGCGATCATCTGAAGGAAGGGTTCTCGCTGCAGCACGCGGCGGCCGCACTGGCGACGAGCGCGCGCACGCTGCAGCGTCGTTGCCGGGACGTGCTCGGCAAATCGCCGTTGGCGTACTTTCAGGATCTGCGTGTCGAGCATGCGCAGTCGCTGCTGCATGGCAGCGGCCTCGGCATCGACGCGATCGCGGCCGAGGTCGGTTATGTCGACGGTGCCACGTTACGCACGCTGTTGCGCCAACGACTCGGCAAAGGTGTGCGTGATCTGCGTGCGGATCTGCGGTGAGGGCTCAGCTGACGTTGAAATGCACGCGGACGTCCTGCGTGCTTTCGACGGGCCGGCCGTCGCGCAGCGCGGGAAAAAAGCGCCAGCGCCGCAACGCGACGAGCAGCAGCTGATTGAGACGGGGGTTCGGTGTTGCCCGAACGAGCTCGACGTCGACCGAGCCATCGGCGTGGATCGTGAAGCGGGCTGTCGCCGTTGTTTGATAGGCCTGTTCGCGCAGGTCGTCGGGCAGGGACGGCAATGGTTGCGAAATGGAGCGGGCGGCGGTGTCGGAGCTTGTTGAGGCGCTCGGCGCGGCGTCGTGCTGTGCGGATGATTGCCGAGATCCCGCGGCAGCCGTTTGTTCCGGCCGCTCATCTTGCGGCGGGTGTTGCGCTGGACTTGCAACCGGTGCAGACGGCGTTGCGGCGGCGGTCGTCGTCTGCGTTCGTGGCTCGCCTGGCGCAGGCGGCATCGCGCGACGCATCGATGTGCGCGATTGCGTCTGCAGATGCGTTGGTGCCTGTTTCGCCGGAACCGGGGTAGCAGGTTGCGGCGTGCGGGATTCTGACGCCGCGGGTTCGTCGAGCACGACGACTTGCATATCCAGCGGAGCAGGCGGCGGGACTGGCCGGGCCGGCCTGAGCAATCCGGCAGACAGCGTGACCAGCATCAGCAGCCAGATACCGAGCGCGATCAGAGTCGCGATGGCAGTACGCAGCGTCTTCGCAGCGCGTCTCTCGAACCAATCGCGGCGACCTTCAATCACGATGCACGGCGATCAGAAAGTGTTCGGCGCCCGCGCGACGCGCCGCGAGCATCGCCTGCACGACCGCGCCGTGACCCGCGTGATCGTCGGCCGCGATCACGACGTTACCGTCCGCGCGCAGCAGGCGCTTTACTTCGGGCTCGATCTGATCCGCGCGAACGACATGGCGATTGACTGAGACCTCGTCGTTGCCGCTCACCGATATCGTCAGCGGCTCGCTCGTGCTGATCGGCTGCGCGTGTCCCGAAGGCAGATTGATTCGCACCGCATCGAGACGCTGCATCGTGAGCGAGGCGAGCATGAAGGTCGCGAGCAGAAAGAACATCACGTCGATCATCGGAATGATTTCGATGCGGCCGCGCCGCGAGGCGCGCGAGCGTTTGAGTTTCATCCTCGCTCTCCGCGCGTCTCGTGCTGCAGGCGCAGTGCGCTGAGTCGCGCGTTGGCGAACAGTTCGAGGTCATCCATCAGACGCTCGAGCCGTCGTGAAAAATAATTGAACGCGAACAGCGCGAAGACCGCGACGATCAATCCAATCGCGGTTGCCACCAGCGACTGCGCGACCCCGCCCGTGACACCGCCCGGATCGACGAGCCCATTGCCGCCGAACAGCTGGAACGATTTCATCATCCCGACGATCGTGCCGAGCAGGCCGAGCAGCGGCGCCGCCGTGACGATCGTTTCGAGCAGCCAGAGACCTCGCCCCATGTCGCGCTCGATCTGCGACGCGATCGATTGCGCCGACGCCTCGCGCAGCCACATCGGCGCATTCGTTTCTGGCTGCCACGGCGCGGCCATGCGCCGAAACGCGTGGTACGGGGCGAGACCGTCGAGCCGGTGGTCATCGGCTGACGCGGGTTGCAGAAGACGCGCCGGTGCGCTTGCGAAGCGGGCAAACACATAGGCCCGCTCGATGATGATCGTCAACGCGAGCACGCCGAGCACGCTGAGCGGATACATGATCCATCCGCCAGTACGCATCGCCGCGATAAACCCTGTCCATTCCTGCATGATGGTTCTCCTAACGGTCGTTCAGAAGTACTTCGTCACGCCCGCATAGACGGCGAAATGCGGACCGTACTGCGGCGCGCCGACGCCGATGCCCGAACCATCGCGCAACTGGTAAACGCGGTTGAATGCGTTGATGACCACCAACCGCGCATCGAACTTGCCGATCATTGGCTCGTTGAAGTGCTGGATCGCGCCGAGGTTGAACTGCGCATAAACGGGCAGACGATCGGTGTTCGCAAAGCCGCTGCGCAGACCCGAGCCGACGATGCCGTCGAACGTGAAGGTAGTTTGGTGAAAGTCGTAGGCCGCGCCGAACGATGCCGTCACGCGCTGGTCGTGATCGAGAAACACCCAGTGGTTCGAGATGAATGCCAGCTCGTCCGCGTCGAAGTTGAACTGCGCGGAGTTGATGTTCTTACCTTGCGCGCGGCTATAGGCGAGGTTCAGATACGCGGAGAGGTTGTCCTGTTTGTAGTTGGCGGTGAATTCCACACCATACGTTTTGCCGTATTGATAGTTGAACGGCGTGAAGATCAGCGCGGAGCCGAACTGTCCTTCGTCGAGCAGGTCGGTCGATTTCTTGTAGTACGCGTCGAGTCCTAGCGTGACGGAAGGGCCGAGCTTCTGCGTGATGCCGAGGTCGAAGTAGTGGCTGCGTTCCGGCTGTACGGGATCGTTCTGGGTTGTCGGACTCTGATTGGTCGTACCGTTGAATTTCGATATCGTCGAGCCGGATACGAGTTCGAACGGCGGTGGCGTGAAGTAGCGCGCGTAACCGGCGTGCAGTGTCGTCGACGGTGTGAGCGTGTAGACGAGGCCCACGCGCGGGCTCAACTGGCTCGCGCTCGTATACTCGTCCATGCGGTCGTAGCGCAAGCCATAGTTCAGCGTGAGCCGATCGGTCAGCTTCCATTCGTCCTGGGCGTACAGGCTGTACAGATAGCCGGTCCTGCTACTGCTGTCCTGGATGTTGAAGGGTACGTCGGAGAGCTGGTTGCCGTTCGCGTCGGCGGGGAAGACGGTCACGCTGTTGTCGAATACCGCATGCTCCTGCTGGAAGAAAACACCCGCGCGAACCGTGTGACTGTCGTTGATTCGCCAGGTCGTGTCGACCTGCACACCATTGGCCGTGTTGCTATGGAAGTCCTCCGATGCCACGCCGTTGAACATCAGGTCGCCGATCGGATCGGGATTGAACTTCGTGCGCGTATAGCGCGTGAAGAAGGCGACCTGGTAGTCGAGCGCGCCGCCGTTGGTGCCCTGAAGCGCCAGCGCCGCGAAGTTGTTCAGCTCCGATTGCGTTTCGTTAAGTTGCGACGAATCGAACGTGGTGTGGTCGGCGAGCGCGAAGTTCGGCGTCAACCCCGGCGTGTTCGGAATCTCGAACTGGTTGCTGGTCGCGCCGAACAGCAGGCTCACGCGCGTGAGCGGGTTGATCAGATACGACAGATAGCCGAACGCATTGCCCTCGCGCGTGTGATCGTGAATCGCATTGGCGCTTGCGGTCGGATTCTCGATGCCGAGGTTGTTCATGCCGAGCGAGCCGCTCAGGTAGTAGCTGAACGGTCCTTGGCTGCCGAACACATCGGCACTCGTTTTGACGGTCTGATGGCTGCCGCCGAACACGTCGATCGAGCCCCCGCTGCCCGTGTCGCCCGATTTGGTGCGAATGTCGACGATCCCGGCCGTGCGGTAGCCGTACTGCGCGGGCAGGGCGCCGGTGAGCAGGTTCAGCTGATCGATGATGCGCGTGTCGAGCGACTGGCCGAAGCCGCTGATCGGCTCTGGAATGATGATGCCGTTGATCCGGTATTGCAGATTGGCGTGCTCGCCGCGCACGTGCAACTGGCCGAACGAGTCGTTGGCGACGCCGGGCGCTTGCAGCAAGACCTGATTGAGCGGCGTGTTCGCGCCCGCCGGCATCGTATCGATATCCGCCTGCGTGAACCGGTAGACGCTGCTGCCCGTCTCGGGCAGCAGGCCGTTGCGCGCCGCGTTCAGACGTCGAGCGTTGACCTGCACGTCGAGTGTGTCGCTCTTTTGCAGTTGCACGCTGACGCTCGCCGGGGCGCCGGACTGGGTCGTCGCGATGCTGCTGCCGCTCGCAAAGCCGGTAGCGGTGACGACGATCGCATACGTGCCGGGTGCCACCCCGTCGATCGAGAAATGGCCCGACGTGTCCGTGCTGGACATGTTGACGGAGGCGCCGCTCGCGTCCTGTATCTCGACTTTCGCGTGAGCGACGGGATGTCCCAGAGGATCGGAGACAGTTCCCGTCAATACGGCGTTGCCCGGCGCGCCCCATGCGCCCGAGATGACGGCACAGAACACGATCGCCGCCTGCGCGGTCGTTGTGCGTTTTTTCATTGTTGTTGCTCGCTCTATGGACGATGCGATTGATGAATCGAAAGTGTTCGGCAATAGCTCACCGACCTCGCCCCTGGCTGGCAAGGGAAGGACAGGCGAACTGGAGGTGGACGACGGGCGACGGCAAGCCCGTCGATCAATCAGGACGACGTTTCGATGGGAACGGGAGGCAACTTGGTCATAAGCGGCGATTGAGTATGGACAGTCCGCTCATAGGTCGGACGGATTTTGTTGAGCGTCGCGGTGGGCGCATCTGAGACAACGACAGCGCCGGAGCACCGATCTCCAGAAATGTTATAACATAACAAGCGAGGCTGGCAAGTCGCAAACTCAACGCGCCGTCGCGCTACCGACGAGGCATTTACCAGCCGCTCACAGAAAAACTTGACACCGTGCATATGCACACATAGACTTGCTTGCATGAACCGCCCTGTCTCCTACGACGAATGCAACTGCTTTGCGCTGCGCCAGGCGGCGCGGCATGTCACGCAGATCTACGAGCGCCATCTCGGCAGCGTGGGGCTGACGGCTGCGCAGTTCACGATTCTGGCAAAGCTCGCGCGCACCCCGAACCTGCCGATGGCGGAGCTCGCGGACGCGATGGTCATGGAGCGCACCACGCTGGTCCGCGCAATGAAGCCGCTGCAGCGCGACGGCCTCGTGCTGGCCGAAGCGGCGGACCACGACAACCGCACGCTGCTGTTCAGCCTGACGGAAAAGGGCGAAACCACCTTCGATCAGGCCTCGGTCGCATGGCGCGCCGCGCAGGACGAATTCGAAAAGAAGTTCGGTCGCGCCCGCGCGAAGACGCTGCGCGCGGAGCTGTTCAGCATCACCGACTAGAGCGGCACCGGAACCCGCCTCGGCGGGTTTTATAACGCCGCTTTGTGTGCATATGCACTAATGAACAAAGGGAAGTGCAGCGAATGGAAGCGCTCCTAGACGACGACTGCTTTGCGATCCGCCAGGCTGCGCGTCACGTATCGCAGATTTATGACCGGCATCTGTCGAATGTCGGCCTGACCATCACGCAGTTTTCGCTGCTGGGGCGTCTGAAGCACACCGGCCCGATGACGATGAAGCAGATAGCCGAAGCCATGCGCATGCAGCGCACCACGCTGGTCCGCACGATCCAGCCGCTGCGCCGCGACGGGCTCGTGTCGAGCGAGGCACTGGGCGCGGATGCGCGCACGCTGCTGATCTCGCTGACACCCGAGGGCGAACAGCGGCTAGCCTCAGCCCGCGCGTATTGGTACGCCGCGCAGGCCGAGTTCGAGCACCGCTTCGGCGTGAAGCGCGCGGCCGCGCTGCGCAGCGAGCTATTTGCCATCACCAAAGTTTCGCTTTGACATTAACGCTGAAGGTAGCAGGCCGGCGCAATGCGCCGTTTTTTTCAACCTGAAGAGTGCATACGCACATATCGACATCATGTCCACAACTCCCTCGACCGTCGCGCCCCCGAGCGCGGTACAACCCGCCCGAGCGGCGCGGCGTATCCCGTGGATGCTGCTCGCGATTCTGTCCGTTCTCGTCGTGCTGGCGCTGGCCACGTCGCACTGGTTCTTCGTCGGCCGCTTCATCGAGACGACCGATGATGCCTACGTCGGCGGTGATGTCACGGTGATGGCGCCGAAGGTCAACGGCTTCGTCACCGAGGTGCTGGTGCGCGACAACGAGTTCGTGCACGCGAACCAGGTCCTGGTGCGACTCGACGCCCGCGATTACGACGCGCGTCTCGCGCAGGCCAACGCGGAAGTGGAAAGCGCGCAGGCCTCCGTCACCGAGCTCGAAGCAAAGAAATCGCTGCAACTCGCGGCGATCAACGAGCAGGCCGCGGAGGTCCGCGCGTCGGGCGCCGAGCTGACGCGCAGCGCGGCCGACCAGATACGCTACCGCGAGCTCGTGAAGGACGACGCGGTGTCGAACCAGGTCGTCGAGAAGGCCGATGCGGATCTGACCAAAGCGCGCGCCGCGGTCGATCGCAGCGGCGCGGCGCTGCTCGCGGCGCAACGCCAGATCGCGGTGCTCGACGCGCAGATCGGCGACGCGAAAGCGCGCATCGCGACCGCGCAGGCCGCCCAGCGCGTCGCCGCGTTGAACGTGGAATACACCACGATCCGCAGTCCGATCGACGGCTATGTCGGCAATCGGACCGCGCGCGTCGGGCTGCTCGCCAACACCGGCGTGTCGCTGCTGACCGTCGTACCCGCGAGCGGCCTGTGGATCGACGCGAACTTCAAGGAAGACCAGCTGCGCAAGATGCGCGCGGGCGACAGCGTCGAGGTCCAGCTCGACGCGTCGAATACCGCGCTGCACGGCGTGGTCGAAAGCCTTGCGCCGGCGACCGGCGCGACTTTCAGCGTATTGCCCGCGGAAAACGCGACCGGCAACTTCACGAAGATCGTGCAGCGCGTGCCGGTGCGCGTGCGCCTCGACGTGCCGAAGGACCTGCAAGGCGTGTTGCGTCCCGGCCTCTCCGCGACGGTGAAAGTGCACGTCGATGCGCGCCATCCGGCCGCGCAAGGATGAATCGATCATGACCGAAGTTCTCGACAACCCCGCCGACCAGCCGACCCGCACCAAGGTCTTCGCATTCGCGCTGATGTGCGTGGGCTTTTTCATGGCGACGCTCGATATCCAGATCGTCGCCTCGTCGCTGCGCGATATCGGTGGCGGGCTGTCCGCGAGCCAGGACGAACTGTCGTGGGTGCAGACCTCGTATCTGATCGCGGAGATCATCGTGATTCCGATGTCGGGGTGGCTCACGCGCGTGTTCTCGACGCGGTGGCTCTTCACGTTCTCCGCGCTCGGCTTCACGGTGACGAGCATGCTGTGCGGCCTCGCATGGGACATCAACTCGATGATCCTGTTTCGCGGGCTGCAAGGCGCGGCCGGTGCGGCGATGATTCCGACCGTGTTTACGACCGCGTTCGTGCTGTTTCCCGGTAAGCAGCGTTTGATCGCATCGACGACGATCGGCGCGCTCGCGTCGCTGGCACCGACGATCGGCCCGGTGATCGGCGGCTGGATCACGTCGCAATGGTCGTGGCACTGGCTGTTCTATCTGAACCTGGTGCCGGGCGTCGCCGTCACGCTGCTGGTGCCGAAGTACGTGCATATCGACAGGGTCGATCTGTCGCTGCTGAAGAAGGGCGACTACATCGGCATCCTGCTGATGTCGGGTTTTCTCGGCTGCCTCGAATACGTGCTCGAAGAAGGGCCGCGCAAGAACTGGTTCGGCGACGACGTTATCGTGCTGTGCGCGTGGGTCGCGGCGATCTGCGGGTTTCTGTTCCTCGTGCATGCGTTTACCGCGAGGGAACCGATCGTCGATCTACGCGCGCTTGCTCTGCGCAACTTCGGTATCGGCAGTCTGCTGTCGTTCATCACCGGGATCGGGATCTTCTGCACCGTGTTTCTGACGCCGGTGTTTCTTGCCCGCGTGCGCGGCTTCGATTCGTTGCAGATCGGTCTCGCGTTGCTGTCGGTCGGTTGTTTTCAGTTGCTCGCGCTTGGCGCTTACTCGACGCTCGCGCGCTTTGTCGATATGCGCTTGCTGATGGTGTTCGGCCTCGCGCTGTTCGGCATCGGCTGCTATCTGTACGTGCCGTTGACGAACCAATGGGGCTGGCAGCAGTTGCTGATTCCGCAAGCATTGCGCGGAATTGGCCAGCAGTTCTGTATTCCGCCGATCGTGACGATGGCGCTCGGCGCGCTGCCGCCGTCGCGGCTGCGCTCCGCGAGCGGGCTGTTCAATCTGATGCGTAATCTCGGCGGCGCGATCGGCATCGCAGTCAGCAGCACGATGTTGAACGACCGTCTGAATCTTCATTACGAACGGCTCGACGAACATCTGAACGCGGGCCGTCCGGTCGTCGAATCGATCTTGCAGAAGCAGGCCGAGTATCTGTCGGCAGTCGGCGGCAACGTATTGAATGCCGCGAATGCGGGGCTGGCCGAATTGCACGAGGCATTGATGCGCGAAGCGCTGGTGCTCGCGTTCTCCGATGCCTTTCTGGCGGTTGCGCTGTGCTTCGTGGTTGCCTTGCTGAGCGTGCTGTTCTCGCGCCCGTTCGGCAACACCGCGCCCCCGCCCGATGCCCACTAGGAGTCCAACATGAAACGGATGGTGATGAAGTTAGTGGCGGGCGCGGCATTTTTGACGCTCGCGGCCTGCGCGGTGCAACCGGCCACGCACGCGGATTTGCCGCATGCGGTGCAGACGCTGGCTCCGGCCGCCTGGAGCGTCGACGCACCGCAAGACAGCGTGAACACCGATGCCTGGTGGGCGCAATTCGGCGACCCGGTCATGCATCAGCTGATCGAATCGGTATTGAGCGGCAACCTCGACGTGCAGGCCGCGGCCGAGCGTGTGAAGCAATCGCAGAACCTGGTGACGCAGAATCGCGCGGCTCTGCTGCCGGAGCTGAATGCGAACGCGGGCGCATCGACCGAGCGGCAGAATACGCCGCCGCCGCTCGGCTATGTGCGCCAGGCCGGCTTTGGCCTCGCCGCGAGCTGGACGCCTGATGTGTTCGGCGGCGAACGGCTCGCGGTGCTCGCGTCGCAGGCGCAGGTGTCGGGCAGCGTTGCGGCGCTGAACCAGTTGCGGCTCGCGCTCGCGGCGAACACGGCGGCTGCGTATATCGATCTGCGCTGGGCGCAGGCCCAATTGCAGATCCTCGACGACAACGAGCAGATTCGCAGCCGCGCGCTGAAGCTCACGCAGCAGCGTCTGCATTATGGACTGTCGACTCAGCTCGACGTCGCCCGTGCGCAAAATCAGTTGCAGGACTTGCAGGCACAGATTCCGCGCATGCAATCGACGGTGCAGCATCAGCTGAGCCTGATCGCCGTGTATTCGGGGCGTACGCCGGAAAGTCTCGATACGCTGCTGCTTTCCAACGCGCGCGAGATTCCGGTGCCTGCGCAAAACGCGCCGCAGGTATTGCCGTCCGACGCGTTGCTGCATCGGCCCGACGTGCGCACCGCTTATGCGCTCGTCGAACAGCGTGCGGCGGAAGTGGGAGTATCGAAAGCCCAGCGCTATCCGCAGTTCAAGATCAACCTGACGAATGGGCTGCTTGCATCGTCGTACCTCGGCTTGCCGACGCTGACTGACAATCTGTTCAGCGCCGCGTTGAATGCAACGAGCCCGATCTTCAACGCCGGGCGAATCACCGCGAACATCGACGCGAGCGAGAGCCGCATGCGCGAATCGCAGCTCGGCCTGCAGCAGACGATGCTGCAGGCGCTGAAGGAGGTCGAGGACAATCGCAGCGATCTCGTCAGCGGCGCGGCGCAGGTGCAGCGCCTCGCCGGTGCGCTCGATGCGTCGAATCATGCGCTGCGTCTGTCGACCGAGTTGTACAAGGGCGGCGCGTCGAGCTTCCTCGATGTGCTCGACGCGCAGCAAGCGTATCTGCGCGACTCCGAGTCGCTGAACCAGGCGCGGCGCGAGCATGCGCTTTCGGCGATCGCGCTGTACCGGTCGCTTGGGGGCGGGTGGGAGCAGGGGGAAACGGTCGCGTCCGGACAGTAAGGCACGCGATAGCGCGATTGCAGCCAGAAGGCGCGGGACTTTGAAAGCGTTCGCGCCGCAGTTGAGCCTCCCCGGAACCGATTCCCAATCTTTGCTACATTCTGCACAAGAAGCACACACGCGGCACTATCGGGATGCGTCCACCAGCGACGCGCATGATCGGCAAACCGAAATCTTTCAAGAGGCTCACGATGCGAATTCTGGTAGTAGGGGCGGGCGCGGTAGGCGGTTATTTTGGCGGACGTCTGGCGGCGGCGGGGCAGGACGTGACCTTCCTCGTCCGCGCCGGTCGCGCGGAGAAGCTGCGGCGCGACGGCCTCGTCATCAACAGCCCACGGGGCAATCTCCAGTTGCGGGACGTGAAGACGATACTGGCCGGTGTCGCCAGCGAGCCGTTCGACCTCGTGCTGCTGAGCTGCAAAGCCTACAGTCTCGATGACGCAATCGATTCGTTCACGCCATTCGTCGGCGAAGAAACGCTGATCCTGCCGATGCTCAACGGCATGCGCCATATCGAGGTGCTGAGCGCGCGCTTCGGCAAGGAGCGCGTGCTCGGCGGCCAGTGCGTGATCGCCGCGACGCTCAATGCGGAGCAGCACATCATGCATCTGAACGACATGCAGGCGATCACGTTCGGCGAACTCGTGGGCGGCACCTCGGAGCGCACCCAGGTGATTGCCGATGCGATGTCGGGCGCGAAGTTCGACGTCGCGGTCAGCGACAACATCCTGCTGCGCATGTGGGAGAAATGGGTGTTCCTCGCCACCTTGGCTGGGAGTACCTGCTTGATGCGCGGTTCGGTCGGCGATATTCTGGCTGCGCCTGACGGCAAGCGCGTGATCGAGAATCTGCTCGGCGAATGCCGCGCGGTGGCCGAACACAACGGCTTCACGATGGACGCGGACTTCGACACGCGCGCCGCCCAGGTGCTGCTGACGCCGTCGCCGCTGACCGCGTCGATGTTGCGCGACGTCGAAAACCGCTCGCACACCGAGGCGGATCATATTCTCGGCGACCTGATCACGCGCGGCGGCGACGCGCAAAAGGGCGAACACGCGTTGCCGCTGCTGCGCATCGCCTATAGTCATCTGAAGACGTACGAAGCGCGCCAGACCCGCACTTCCTGACGGCTCGCCGCGGCCGGCGCGAACGCGGATCGGGCGAACGGCGCGCCGCGCGCGAGCGCCGCCGCAACCTGACGATCGGAGGTCAAGCATGCCGACTCCCACTGGCTCGGTGCCCGCGCTCAGCGCCGCTTCCGCGACCGTGTTCTCGATCGGCATCGTGTTTCTCGGCTACTGGGGCATGTATGAGCCGACCGCCTGGCATAAGGCCGACATCGTGGTCTTCGTGCTCGCGCTGGCCGGTTTCGCATGCCTCGGGCTCGTGCCTTGGATGGCGACGAGTCCCGTCGAGCCGGAGAACAGCGACTCGCGCGTGCGCATCGCGCGGCATCTGTTTCTCACGGGCGTGACCGCGATCTGGCTCGCGGTGGCGGTTTCCGTGATCTTCTGAGGCCCCGCGAAGGCGCGCCGCTTACTCGGGCATCTTCCTGAACGACACCGCAATCCGGTTCCAGCCGTTGATCGCAACGATCAGCAGCGTCAGGTCGCTGATTTCCTGCTCGCTGAAATGCGGCTTCACTGCTTCCCATACCGTATCCGGTACGCGCGTTTGCGCGACCAGCGTCACTGCCTCCGTCCATTCGAGCGCCGCGCGTTCGCGCGCGGTGAAAAACGGCGCTTCGCGCCACGCGGCCACCGTCGCGAGACGCCGTTCGGTTTCGCCGTGCTTGCGCGCGTCGGTCACGTGCATGTCGAGGCAGAACGCGCAGCCGTTGAGCTGTGACGCGCGAATCCGCACGAGTTCGGCGAGCGTCTTGTCGATCGTGCTCTTGCCGATCGTTTCCTCGAGCGCGAGCATCGCGCGCGTGCCGCTCGGGCTGGCCTTGTAAAAGTCGAGACGTGCTTGCATCAGAGAGTCCTCGTGAACGTGCGAAGGGCGTCCAAATGGGCGTCCGTGGAGGTAAGCTTACGTTCGCCACTGGTCTTTCGAAATAACCATTTCGCCGTTATTTGAGGTAACCACCCGAATGGACATTCATATCGCGGTCGAAGGCCATCACGATCTGTCCGGACAGATTTATCGACAGTTGCGCGCGGGCATTCTCGAAGGGCGTCTCGCCGGCGGCACGCGTCTGCCGTCCACGCGCGATCTCGCGACGCAGCTCGGTGTATCGCGCAAGACTACGCTCGATGTTTTCGAGCGGCTGCTGTCCGAAGGCTATCTGAGCGCCCGCGCCGGTTCGGGCACCTTCGTCGCCGACGGGCTCGAACGGCTGCCCGCCGAGCGCTCCGCGCAGGCGCGCGCGGCGGCTCGTTCGCGCGAGCGCGACGCCGCGCAAGCGAAGGCCGCCGCACGCGCGCAGCCGCTGTGGCAGCAGTTGCCCGACAGTCTGCCGTTGCCGCGGCCGTCGGTGCCGTCGCCGCTCGACTTCATCGGCGGAGCGACCGACAAGACGCTGTTTCCCTTCGACGTCTGGCGCCGCTGCGTGAATCACGCGCTACGCAGCCAGGCGCGCAGCCCCGGCACCTATCGCGAGGCCGCCGGTGAGCAGCAGCTGCGGCTCGCAATTTCGCGCTACCTCGCCTTCAACCGCGCGGTATCGAGCAACTGGGACGACGTGATCGTCACGCAGGGCGCGCAGCACGCGCTCGATCTGATCGCGCGCATCACGCTGCGGCCCGGCGAAATCGCGGCCATCGAAGACCCCGGCTACCCGCCCGCGCATGCCTGCTTCACGGTGACGGGCGCGCGCGTGGTGCCGGTTCCGGTCGATAGCGAAGGCCTGATCGTCGGCAAGCTGCCGGACAAGGCACGGCTGGTCTACGTGACGCCTTCGCATCAGTTTCCGCTCGGCATGCCGATGAGCCTCGAGCGTCGCGTCGAACTGCTCGAATGGGCGCAAAAACGCGGCGCGGTCATCATCGAGGACGACTACGACTGCGAGTACCGTTTCGAAGGCCGGCCGATGGAGCCGCTGAAGAGCCTCGATCGCGCCGGTCTCGTCGCCTATGTCGGCACGTTTTCGAAGACGATCTTTCCCGAGCTGCGCATCGGCTACCTGGTGCCGCCGGCGTCGTTGCACGGCCCGCTGCTGAAGGCGCGGCAGATCGCTGATTGTCACGGCTGCACGCTGACGCAAACGGCGCTCGCGGCGTTCATGCTCAATGGCGACTTCGCGCGCCACCTGCGGCGCATGCACAAGGCTTATGCGGCGCGCCGCGCGATGCTGCTCGAGCATCTGCAAGGCGACCTCGTGCGCTGGTTCGAACCGATCGTGCCGACTGCCGGCATCCATCTGGCGGCGCGGCTGAAGGGGCCGTTGGCGTCGCTCGGCGAAGAGACGCTCGTCACCGCCGCGCGTGAAGCGTCGATCGGCCTCTATGGACTCGCGCCATTTCACCATCGCGTGACACCGCAGCCTGGGCTGATGTTCGGCTATGGCAGCATCGCGGCCGAGCATATCGACACGGCGCTGACGAAGCTCGCCGGCATCCTGCCGCGCATCGCCCGCTGAACCGGAACTCGGCGCAAGCGCGGCGTAGGCATCGCCGAAGCGTCGGGGTTGCGTTGCTTGACGTGTCAAACGAAGAAAATGCCCTGATTCAAGGGGCGAAAACACCAGCTCGCCTCGCCGCGACCACCTCGAAACCGCCGCCGAAACGAACTGTAACGAGCGTTACTCCTGCCTGTTAAAAACCTTGCCGCGCACGTTTTAGCCGCTAAAACAGGTACTAAAACGTGTTGGACCGTTGGCGCCACGCAAAAAACTTCATCGCAATACATAAAAGAGTCGCGCAAATCGCTTTAGCGCTTGTAGAATCCGGCGTTGAAGCGTGCACATACGGTGTGCGCTTCAAGCAATTCACTGACCACAACAGGTAGGAGAAACATGCCGACTTCCGCAAAAAAGGTGGCCAAGAAGGCTGCTGCCCCGGTACCGACCAAGAAGGTTGCTGCAAAGAAAGTCCCTGCGAAGAAAGCCGTCGCAGCCAAGAAGGTCGCCGTGAAGGCGTCTGGCGCACCGACGCCGATCAAGGACACCTTCACGAAGGCCTCGTTGGCAGCTCACATCGCTGAGCGTGCTGCAGTGGAACCGAAGACCGCCAAGGCTGTGCTGGCCGCGCTCGAAGACACGATCCTCGGCACGGTGCATAAGAAAGGCGCTGGCGAATTCACGCTGTCGGGTCTGCTGAAGATCGTCGTGCAGGCTGTGCCGGCGAAGAAGAAGCGCTTCGGCAAGGACCCGTTCACGGGTGAAGAGCGCTGGTTCCCGGCCAAGCCGGCAAGCGTGCGCATCAAGGCACGCGCGCTGAAGAAGCTGAAGGACGCAGCGGCTGCCTAAGCGCGTTGTTCTCACGCTCGGGCGTCGTTATGGCGCGGTTGTGTTTTATCATGCCTGACGTTTGAGTGCGTGAAAAAGCGCCTGCATGCAGGTGATCGAAGTCCCCGTGGATGAGAATCCGCGGGGACTTTTTTTATGCGCTCGCTTCGTAGCGCTCATTGCCTCCATTGGCGAAACGACGGGTGCGACTCTCATAGTGTGCTCCCTGATGGCGCGCGCGCACCTGACTGGCGCATCATGATCCACGACAGTACGATCAAGGCAATCCGACGCGCTGCGGATGCGCCGCTACCGTGCACGTCAACGCGCATCATCACGACATATTCAATGGCATAACGCTTGCTTGATCGAAGGTCGAATACCGAATGCGCAGCGCATTCGCCTTCTATTTGACAACAAGACTGGGGCTGACATGCGATGCTATGACGAGATGCGCTATCAGGACGATGGCGTACGGCCGCATTACGCGCGCTTCGAGCGATGGTTGGACAGCCAGGGCAACGAAGCGATCGCACGCAAGCGCGCGGAAGCGGACCTGCTGTTCAGGCGCGTCGGCATCACGTTCGCGGTGAACGGCGACCTGTCCGGCACCGAGCGGCTGATCCCTTTCGATCTGATTCCGCGCATCATCCCGCGCGGCGAATGGCAGACGCTCGAAGCGGGTTTGCGACAGCGCGTGCAGGCTCTCAATCTGTTTATCCACGACGTCTATCACGATCGCAACATCGTGCGCGCGGGCATCGTGCCGGCCGAGCAGGTCTATACCAACGCGCAGTATCGTCCGGAGATGCAGGGCGTCGACGTGCCGCTCGGTGTTTACGCGCATATCGCGGGCGTCGACGTGGTGCGCGCCGGCGACGAAGGCGAGTTCTACGTGCTCGAAGACAATCTGCGTGTGCCGTCGGGCGTGTCGTACATGCTCGAAAACCGCAAGATGATGATGCGGCTCTTCCCCGAGCTGTTCGTGCAGAACCGCATCGCCCCAGTCGCGCATTACCCTGATCTGCTGCTCGATACGCTGCGCTCGGTCGCGCCGGAAGGGGTCGACGATCCGGTCGTCGTCGTGCTGACGCCGGGCATGTACAACTCCGCGTACTTCGAGCATACGTTCCTCGCGCAGCAGATGGGCGTCGAGCTCGTCGAAGGCAAGGATCTGTTCGTCGACGACAACTACGTGTTCATGCGCACCACCCAGGGACCGAAGCGCGTCGACGTGATCTACCGGCGCGTCGACGACGACTTTCTCGATCCTCTCGCGTTTCGCCCCGACTCCGCGCTTGGCGTGCCGGGTCTGCTGACCGCGTATCGCGCCGGCCGTGTCGCGCTCGCGAATGCGATGGGCACCGGCATCGCCGACGACAAATCGATCTATCCGTACGTGCCCGACATGATCCAGTTCTATCTCGGCGAAAAGCCGATTCTGAACAACGTGCCGACCTATCAGTGCCGCAAGCCCGAGGACCTCGCCTATACGCTCGCGCATCTGCCGGAGCTGGTGGTCAAGGAAGTGCACGGCGCGGGCGGCTACGGGATGCTGGTCGGCCCCGCCTCGACGAAGGCCGAGGTCGAGGCCTTCCGCGAGCGGCTGATCGCGCGTCCGGCCGGCTATATCGCACAGCCCACTCTTGCGCTGTCCGCGTGTCCGACCTTCGTCGAAGCAGGCATCGCGCCGCGCCATATCGATCTGCGGCCGTTCGTGCTGTCGGGCAAGACCACCACGATGGTGGCCGGCGGCCTCACACGCGTCGCGCTGCAACAGGGCTCGCTCGTCGTCAATTCATCGCAGGGAGGCGGGACCAAGGATACCTGGATGGTCGACTGATGCGCGGCAAGCGGCACGCAATGAGCGTGCGCCGCCGTCGCTCAACGGATAACCAGCGCGGGCTTTCGTCGCTGACGAAGGCCTCGCGCGTTCAGATCACAGACATGGAACGCCGTCATGCTTAGCCGAACCGCCGATCACCTCTTCTGGATGGCCCGCTATATGGAGCGCGCGGAGAATACCGCGCGCATGCTCGACATCAACCTGAAGGCGCAACTGCTGCCGCAGACGCCCGAACAGGAGGCTCGCGCGCAGCGCTCGGTGCTGCGCATTTCCGAGCTCGAAAGCGCCTTCGCCCAGCGTTACGACGAACCGACGCGCGACCACGTGCTCGACTTCATGGTCGCCGACGCGAGCAATCCGTCGAGCATTCATTCGTGCCTGCAAGCCGCGCGCGAAAACGCCCGCGCGGTACGCGGCACGCTGACGACCGAGTGGTGGGAAACCATCAACGACACGTGGCTCGAATTCAACGAGCGGCTCGCGAGCGGGCAGGCCGCGGGCAATCCCGGCTCGTTGTTCGAATGGGTCAAGTTCCGCTCGCATCTGTCGCGCGGCGTGACGATCGGCACTGCGTTGCAGGACGACGCGTTCTTTTTCACGCAGCTCGGCACGTATCTGGAGCGCGCCGACAACACCGCACGGATTCTCGATGTGCGTTTTGCGAACGTCGAGCCGAACTCGCGCGACGCCGCGCGCCAGCTCGAGGACTTCTATTACTGGACCTCGATCCTGAGTTCGGTGTCGGCGCTCGAGATCTATCGGAAGGTGTATCGCGACGTCGTGACACCCGCGCGCGTCGTCGAGCTGATGATCCTCAATCAGCAGATGCCGCGCTCGCTGCTCGCCTCGCTCGACGGCGTGTGCAGCAATCTCGCGATGCTGCGCACGTCGGGCTCGAACCAGTGCGAGCGCTTCGCCGGCAAGCTGCGCGCCGAGCTGCTGTATGCCGACATCCGGCAGATTTTCGAGAGCGGTTTGCATGGCTATCTGACGCAGTTCCTCGCTCGCGTGTTCGAGCTGGGCAATCTGGTGGCGCGTACTTATCTGATGCTGCCAGTGGCCTGACGGAGTTTTCTCATGTACCTGACGATCCGCCATGACACCTTTTACCGCTACGAAGCAACGGTTCATTATTCGATCCAGCAGTTGCGCCTGACGCCCTCGAGCGGCGCCGGGCAGACCGTGCGGCGCTGGAGCATCGACGCGCCGGGCAAGCTCGACGCCACACTCGACGCCTACGGCAACGTGCTGCATACGCTCGTCATCAACAAGCCGCACGATGAGATTCATCTGCGCGTGTCGGGCGAGGTGGATACGATGCCGCTCGTCGACGGCGTGCTGCGCGATCCGCCCGGTCCGATTCCGCTCGAGCATTTCACCTGCGCGACGCGTCTGACCGAAGCCGATGGCGCGATCCGCGAACTGGCGGAATCGGTGGCGAATCTGGCGAGTCCGGCAAGCCTGATTGCGCTTGCCGAGCAGATCGTGCACCGGGTGCAATACCGGCCCGGCGTGACCGAGGTCACGAGCACGGCCGCCGAGGCGCTCGCGCTCGGCAACGGCGTGTGCCAGGACCATGCGCATCTGATGCTCGCGTGCTGCCGCGCGCGCGGCGTGCCGGCGCGCTACGTCAGCGGTTATATCGAACCCGGCGACGTGCCGCATGGTGCGAGTCATGCATGGGTCGACGTTTGGCTCGAAGGCAAGGGCTGGATTTCGCTCGACGTCACGCATGCCGCGTTTGCCAGCGAGATCTACTGCCGCCTCGCGGTCGCGCGCGACTATGAGGCGGCGGCACCGGTGCGCGGCCGACGCATCGGCGGCCTCGAAGAGGAGCTTCACGTGGCGGTGGCGGTCAGCACGCAGATGTCGCAGTAGCCGCGTTGCAACGCTAAAGGCTGCGAAAAAGGCCATAAAAAAGGCCGTAAACACGGATAAAAGGCGCCAGTGCGCCGCATTACAATAGCCCCGTTCCCTCGCGTTCTGCGGATTCGTTATGACTTACTGCGTAGCGATGGCCGTCAACGACGGCCTCGTATTCCTGTCCGATACGCGTACCAATGCGGGCGTGGATCACATCAGTACCGCGCGCAAGATGTCGGTGTTCGAGCAGCCCGGCGAACGCGTGCTGGTGCTGCTCGGCGCCGGCAATCTGTCGATCACGCAGGCGGTGCTGCACGAGCTGTCCGAGCCCGCCGATGCCAGCGAGCCGACGCTGTGGAGCGTGCCGACGATGGCCGACGCCGCGCGCGTGGTCGGCAGCGCGGTGCGCCGCGTGCACGAGCGCGAAGCCGCGGCGCTGCAGAAGTTCGGCGTCGACTTCAATTGCAGCTTCATTCTCGGCGGCCAGATCGCGGGCAACCGCATGCGGCTTTTCATGATCTACGCGGCGGGCAATTTCATCGAGGCGTCGGCGGTGAATCCGTACTTTCAGATCGGCGAGGCGAAGTATGGCAAGCCGATCATCGACCGCGTGCTGACGCCGTCCACACCGCTCGACGAGGCCGCGAAGTGCGCGCTGATCTCGATGGACTCCACGCTGCGCTCGAACCTGTCGGTGGGCTTGCCGCTCGATCTGCTGGTGTACGAGAACGATGCGCTGCGCGTCACGCGATTCGTGTCGATCGATCGCGACAACGCGTACTTCGACATGATTCACCGCACGTGGGGCGAGCGTTTGCGCCAGGTGTTCGCCGAGATTCCCGATCCGGACTGGCAGCAGTCGCTGGATGCGCCGTCGCCGCATCCGGAGCGGGCGCTGGTGCTATATCGCGCGCCGGTCGGCGCCGATGGGGTCGAGCATGAGCACGATGTGTCGCCCGCGCAGATTCTCGCGCAAGCCGACAAGGGCAAGGCGCAGCGGCGCTAGCTGGGTCGGATTCGGAGCGCGTGTCGCGCTCGTCGGAATCACACCAAAACCTCGGGACGAAAAAAAACCAGCCATCGGCATCGCCTGTGGCTGGTTTTTTGGCTACGCAGCTCGTCAGCTGCGTAGCAGGTCCGACTCGAAGTTCGATTAGAACTTGTGGCGGATACCCAGGCTGACCATGACCTGGTTGTTGGTGCTCGACTGGTTGCCGTACGAACCGATCGAAGCCGTCGACGGCACGAGGGTACCGGCACCCGTAGTAGCCGTAGCCGGAACGCGCTGGTTGCCGCTTGCGTGCTGCCATGCGCCGACCAGGTAGAAGTCCGTGCGCTTCGAGAGGTTGTAATCGCCACCCAGCGAAACCTGGTTGTAGGTCGCGGTTGCGTCGCCCGAGCCGTGCGTGTACGCATAGCCGATACCGAGCAGCGCTGCCGGCGTGAGCTGGTAGCCCACGTATGCGCGGCCGACGTTGTACTTCTGCGTCGTCGCGAAGCCCGAGTTTGCGTCCGGGCGGTACTGTGCGTTGCTGTACGACAGGTTGCCCGTCCACGGACCCGTCACGTACTGAACCGCTACCGAAGCGATGCCGATCGACTTCGAGAACGCATATGCCTGGTTGATGCCGGCGTTGTTCGGGAAGTTGGTGTCAAACGTGGCGCCCGGCGCTGCCGTACCTGCCCAGCCGCCTGCAGTCGCACGCGTAGCCGGCGAATTGGCATTGCTTGCGTGCAGGTAGCCTGCAGCGACGCTGAACGGACCCGTTGCATACGTTGCTGCGCCCGACCACGTTTGGCCCGAACCCGTCGCGCCTGCGACGCCGCCCAGAGCATACAGACCTTCGATCTGGAAGCCCGACCAGACCGGCGACACGTACTTCAGCGAGTTGATGACGCGGAAGCTGTTGTCGTTGTTGTCGACGTCGCCCGGCGTAGCGAACGTGCTACCGAAGTAGTTGTCGCCCGTCAGCGGCTGGATCATGTCGACCAGCGGGTCGTACTGACGACCGGCCGTGAACGTGCCCCATGCGTCGCCCGTCAAACCGACGTAAGCCTGACGACCGAACATCGAGCCGCCTTGCTGCAGCTTGCCGGTGTTGATGTCAAAACCGTTTTCCAACTGGAAAATTGCCTTCAGGCCGCCGCCCAGGTCTTCCGTGCCCTTCAGGCCGAAACGGTTACCTTGGAGGTTGCCGCCAAACAATTGAACGAGGCTGCCGCCCTTCGGCGTAGCGTTGTTCACGTACTGGATCGACTCATCCAGTACGCCGTACAGGGTCACGCTGCTTTGCGCGTGTGCGATACCGGCGACGCCCAGGAGCGCCAGCGAGAGGGTAGACAGTGCGATTCGTTTCATCCATTTCTCCACGCAGATGATTGTTCGTTGTTGCGGAAAGCAGAATAGCTCAGCGCATCCGCCGGGTAGAAACGGAAAAAAAAGAGTGTCGCCAAAAACTGACAATCGATGCAAACCCTTGTATTTAAAGCCATCAACGATTATTTCTATTTGCGCAATATTTATTGGTCTGATGCGCATTATTGTTGATTTGTTGATAGTGACCGGGTGATTTGACGCACTTTCGGCGTCGATTTGCATGCTAAACGTAATCTAGTCGTCTACACGTCTGCCTGATTTTGTAGCGAAAGCATAAAGAAACAGCCAACAAAATGACTAGACAGGCTGGACAGAAAAGGCGCGTTGTGTCCAAGCGCCATCGAGCGGTTTGACGGCGCAACACGTTTCAGCGCCTATCGGCGCCACGGCGCGCCACGGCCGCGGCCGTGAGCCCCGCGGCGGCCGCGAGCAGCACGGAGGTCCATGGGTTGCGTCGAACGTAGCGGTCGGCGGCCGTCGCCTGGCGGCGTGCTTCGACGATCGCCGACGCCGCGAGACGGGTGGCTTGCGCTTCGACGTCGAGCACCTTGCGCGTCACGTCGACCGCGGTTTCATGCGCGGAGCGCTTTTGCGCCGCCGCGTCGATCCCCGACCGCAGCAGCGGCGCGGTCGTTTGGCCGCCAACAGGCACAGCCGAGCGAGCCGAAGAAACCGCATTTGCCGCGACGGTCGATGCCGCCAGCACCGACGCGAGCTTCGCGCGGCTGCCCGGCGGCGCTTCTGCCTGCATGCCCCAGCCGCCGCGCGGATCGTGCAGCCTGCCGCGCGCCGCCGAGAACTCCGCGCCGAGCAGCAGCACCAGCGCCGAGAAGTACAGCCACATCAGCAGGACCGCGAGCGAGCCGGCCGCGCCGAACGCGCTGGCCATTCCCGCATGCGCGAGATAGAGCGCGAACAGCTTTCTCCCGGCCGTAAACAACACGGCCGCGACGACGCCGCCCACCAGCGCATCGCGCCATAGCACCCGGGCGTCGGGCAGGAACTTCAGCAGTCCGGCGAACGCGAAGACCAACACGAGCAGACCGACGCCGAGCTGTAGCAGATTGCCGATCACGACATACGGCGAGTCGCCCCACAGCCATTCGCCGATAAAGGCGATGACCGTATCGAGCACCAGCGACACGATCAGCAGGAACGCGACGCCGAGCACGAGCCCGAACGAAATCAGCCGCACCCGCACCAGCGCGAGCCAGCTGGCCGTGCGCGGCCCGCTGTACGGCCACACTATATTGAGCGCGCTGTTCAGCGACGAGAACGTCGCCGACGCGCCGATCGCCAGCAGTGAAAAGGAAATGATCGTCGCGATGCCGCCTTTGGCGCCCGCGTGGTGCGCGTTTTCGACGATCGTCTGCACGCCGGCCGCGGCCTGGTCGCCGATCAGGCCGTTGATGTGGCCAAACAGCTCGCCGCGCGCTGCCGCCGGTCCGAAGAACCAGCCGGCCACCGCGATCACCATCACGAGCGTCGGCGCGAGCGAGAACGCCGCATAGAACGCGATGCTCGCCGCCATCTCCAGACAGCGGTTCTCCGTGAACTGCCGAAGTGCGCCCATCGCCCAATTGGCCTGGTGACGCGCGGCCTGCTGGAGGTTCTCGCGAGAAAGGGTGTCGATGTCCATGATCGTGTCTGAATCGTGACGGCGCTTTCACGGTGTTTGCTTCGTCGCAAACCTCGTGCCCATCACTATACAAGTTAAGCGGTGGGCTTCATGGCCTGCTTGCATGGCCCGTTCCGCGGCCGCCCGCGCGTACCGCTAGAATGCAGCGGGTTAATGTCACCTTTCCGCTCATCATGCATTCGCACGAACTCGTACGGCAACTGGACGTCATCGAGCGCGACCAGTGGAGCGCGCATCTGCCCGCGCATGTCATCGAACAATTGCCGGCGCACGGAATCACGGTGTTCGCGGTTACCGACGACGCCTCCGACACCGCCGCATTCAGCGCGCGCTATGGCTTCGGCCTCGAAGACTGCGCGAACACGATCGTGATCCGCTACAAGAAAGACGGTGGCGAGCACTATGCGGCGCTGGTGTCGCTGGGCTCACGGCGGCTCGACATCAACGGCGCGGTGAAGGCCGCGCTCGGCGCGCAGCGGCTGTCATTCGCGAAGCGCGAGGCGGCGGTCGAGCATAGCCAGATGGAGTTCGGCGGCATCACCGCCTTTGGTCTGCCGGCCGAATGGCGCGTGCTGGTCGACGCCGCGGTGATGGACCGTGCGCAGATCGTGATGGGCGCCGGCGTGCGCGCGGCCAAGCTGCTGATGTCGCCCGACGTGCTGCGGCAATGGCCGCGCTGCGAAGTGGCGGCGCTGACGCTGCCGGCGGACTGAAACCCGCAACCTTGGAGTAGCACTGAAGTTTTCCGCCGTCGCGCCGTTAATCCCGACAACGACATGAAACGTTTGCGGCGTCCGCTTGCGCGGACCGCCGCAAACCACGACAAGGGATACGGAAGATGGAACGGTTTCGCCTGAAAGTGCGGCTGTGGCTCGCGCTCGCGGTGATGTGCATGGGCATTCTGGCGATCGGCCTGTGGGGAGCGTACAAAACTCGCGACACGATGATCGCCGATCGCGAGGACGAGCTGAAAAGCGTGGTCAGCATCGCGTACAGCGTGCTCGATCACTACAACGCGCTCGCCGCGGCCGGCACGATGCCGCTCGCCGACGCGCAGCGCGCCGCGATGGACGACCTGCGCGCGATGCGCTACGACGGCGCCGGCGGCTACCTGGTGCTCGAAGACAGCCACGCGCACGTGCTGATGCATGCCACGCGCGCCGACCTCGTCGGCAAGGACATGACCACCGTCACCGATCCGGACGGCCGTCATGTGTTCAAGGAGGGTTCCGAGCAAACCCAGCGCGAAGGCGAGGCATTCGTTCATCTGATGTTCCCGAAGCCCGGCACCGACCAGCTCGCGCCGAAGAGCAACTACATGCGGCTTTACAAGCCGTGGGACTGGACCATCGTCACCGGCGTGTTCACGGACGACATCGAGGCGATGTTCTACCGCACCCTCGTGCAATACGTGATCGCGGCGCTAGTGCTTTGCGCGCTCGTGTCGCTGGTGATCGGCGTGATTCTGCGCAGCATTCTGCGTCAGCTTGGCGGCGAACCGGCGTACGCGGTGCAGATCGCGTCGCGAATCGCGGACGGCGACCTCGACGTGATCGTCGATACGAAGACCGGCGACAGTACCAGCCTGCTCGCCGCGATGAAACGGATGCAGCAGCGTCTCGCGCAGGCGATCGAGCAGATTCGCGGCGGCGCGACGCTGATTTCGTCGGTATCGAACGAGATTGCCGCGGGCAATTCGGATCTGTCGCGCCGCACCGAGCAGCAGGCGGCCGCGCTCGGCGAGACCGCGTCGAGCATGGAGCAGATCACTGCGACCGTGCGTCAGAACGCCGACAACGCGAAGCAGGCGAGCCAGCTCGCGCACAACGCTTCGGAGACCGCGGCGCGCGGCGGCGCGGTGGTCGGCCAGGTGATCGACACGATGCGCGGGATTTCACAGTCGTCGCACCGGATCGGCGACATCATCGGCGTGATCGAAGGGATTGCGTTTCAGACCAACATCCTCGCGTTGAACGCGGCCGTCGAGGCGGCGCGCGCGGGCGAGGAGGGCCGCGGTTTCGCGGTGGTCGCGGGCGAAGTGCGTACGCTCGCGCAACGCAGCGCGGCGGCCGCGAAGGAGATCAAGGCGCTGATCGAGGAATCGGCCGCGCAGATCGCGGGCGGTTCGGAGCACGTCGGACGCGCGGGCGACACGATGCAGGAAGTCGTGCAGGCGGTACGTCGCGTCAACGACATCATGGGCGAGATCAGCGCGGCGTCGGCCGAGCAGACCTCGGGCATCGAGCAGGTCAACATCGCGGTCGCGAGCATGGATCAGACGACGCAGCAGAATGCGGCGCTCGTCGAGGAAGCGAGCGCGGCGGCCGATGTGCTGAAGACGCAGACCGGGCAATTGTCGGCGGCGATCTCGGTGTTCAAGTTGCCGGAGCAGCGCTAAACCGCCAGGCCGCGTTGCCGGCGCTCATGTCGACGGTCACGCGAGCACACACCTCACGCGCGCTCGCATCACCGGATGCGGGACCATGCGGATCAGTTTGCCGACCCGCAATACGCCGAACAGCACCATCAGGAGGCCGCTCAGGATCACGGTCGCGAGCAGATACCGCGCGCCGTGCGCGCGAGGGATGCGTCCGCTGGGCGCTGCGCTCAGATACTCAAATAATCAGCCGGGACACCTTCGTGCCTTCGAGCGACACGCCGGCCATCAAACCGCCGTTAGTCAACACGAAAGCTTGCACCGGACTCGTTGCGGTCGAGGAATCGACCGCGCCGTTCGCGCCGACCTTCAGCACGGCGACGGTCGCATTCGCGCCGACCGCCCAGCCCTGGCTGTGCATGAATTCGTCGAGCGCTTCCTGCGTCATGAACAGAAACACGAGCGCCTTCGACTGCGCGCCGATCTGCAACCCGAACGAGCCCGCGACCGTGCTGAAGTAGCCGACCGTGCGGCCGCCGATGCGCATCGCCCCTTCACCATACTGTGCGCCGACCCAGAAGCCGGCCGAGATCACCGACGGAAACACCAGCACGCCGCGCGCTTTCGCAACGAGCTCGCGCGAACCGTCGACGTTTTCGTAGAGACGCGCGAGCGTCGAGTCGACGCCGGCGTTGATCGTGTCGCGCTTTCCGGCATTGGCCGACGGCGATGCGTTCGAGGACGGCGAAGTCGTCGTGCAACCGGTGAGGCTCAGGCCTGCGACGGCCAATGCAGCGCTGCCGGTCATGATGAATTGTCGTCTGCGCATGACTGTTTTCCTTTGCGTTTCTCACGCATGTTGTACGTTATGGAAGAGTGCGGCGAATTGCCCGCCTTGCTTTGCTTTGTTCTCATTTGCGCACGAGAGGTTCCGTGCGCGCGATGATTGTCGTTGAGCGGGCGTGCCGCGACGCGCGAAGCACGCATCGCGGGCATCCGCGGCCGACAAAATAGCAGGGAGCGTGCCCAAGGGCCGCGCCGCCTTGCGCGAGGGCGGCGCGGCGATTTGCAGTTCGCGGTTTTGCGCTGCTTGCCGTTGCGCGTCGTCGCTACAGCGTTGGGCGAATGTTCTGGTTATGGCGGAACAGGTTGTGCGGATCGTAGCGGTTCTTCACGGCGACGAGCCGCTCATAGTTGGGCCCATAGGCATCCGCGATACGGCCGCCTTCTTCCTCGGTCATGAAGTTGACGTACACGCTGCCTAGCGCAAACGGGCGCGCCGCGTCGAAAAAGTCGCGCGCCCATGCGACGCAGCGCTCGTCGTCGCGCGCATCGTCCCAGCGGCCGTGCACGTTCATCGCGTATAGCGTCTCGCGAGCCGGGTAAGCGGTTGCGTCGACCGCCACGCGCTGCGTTTGCGCACCGATCAGCCCGAAGAAAATTTCGCATTGCGTGGACGGCAGCGTGTCGATCGCGCGGATCAGTGCGTCGATCAGACCATCGTCGATGGTGGCGAGGTTGTGCGACTTCCAGTAGTTGCGCGCGCCCGGCGTGAGCAGCGGATCGAAGGCCTGTTGCCAGACTTCGAGGGGCATCGGACCAAGATGTTCGCCGAGCGGCTTGCCGAAGCCGCGCGCGGCTTCTACCGCGTCCGGGCCTTGGTCGACCGGGCCGTTGTAGCACATCGCGAACACCAGCACGGGTTTGCCGTGTACGTCGGGCGGCAGGAACGGCAGCGGCGGCGCGAGCCGCGCGACCGCCCAGACGGCCAGCTCGTCGGGCATTGCCGGCGCGGCATCGCGGTATTTGATCAGTGCTTCCTTCGCGTCGGCGAGCGGCAACACGACGAGGCCGCCATACACGAGCGGGCCGACCTCATGAAGCGCGAACTCGAATAGCGTAACGACGCCGAAATTGCCGCCGCCGCCGCGAATCGCCCAGAACAGATCGTCGTGCGAAGTGGCGCTCACGTGGCGGAACTCACCGTCGGCGGTGACGATGTCGGCCGCGACGAGGTTGTCGATCGTCATGCCGTAGCGGCGGCTCAGCCAGCCGAAGCCGCCGCCGAGCGTCAGACCTGCGACGCCGGTCGTCGAGTTGATGCCGAGTGGTGTCGCGAGTCCGAATGCCTGCGCTTCGTGATCGAAATCATGCAGCGTCGCGCCGGGTTCGACATACGCGCGCCGCGCTTGCGGGTCGATACGCACCGATTTCATCGTGGACAGATCGAGCACGAGGCCATCGTCGCACACAGCGCTGCCGCCGATATTGTGGCCGCCGCCGCGAATGGCGAGCGGCAGGCCGTTGTCGCGCGCGAAGGCGACGCCGCTGCGCACGTCGGCGACACCCGCGCAGCGCAGGATCATCGCGGGAGTACGGTCGATCATCGCGTTCCAGATGCTGCGCGCCGTGTCGAAGCCCGGCGTGTCGGGCAGCAGAAGCTGGCCGCGCAGTGTGGATTTGAATTCGTCGACGGCGCTGCTGGAGATAGTAACCATGTTGTACCTCGTCGGAGAGGGGAGGGCGCTCGCAGAACACTGCTCAGCAGACCAAACAAAATGCGGGCGGTGAATGAAAGCGGATTGAGAGGTTCGGCTGCGTGCAGTAAACGGGGCGGCGCGACGAAGTCAAACAAAGGTTTACCCGCGTATGGGGGCGATCCCGCGCAGTAGCTCGCGGGGACGGGCGTTTGCGGGCAGCGCAACGACGATACGCGACGGTGGCGCGGAAGATGGTGGGAATGCTCCGGAAAAAGCGTGCGTGCCGATGTGTTGGTTATCTGACGCGCTGGTGGTTGTGCCGCGACACTTTGCCGATGGAGTGGGTCGCGATCGCGTACGGCTGAGCCGCACGTTCGGCGACTGTGCGCGGCAGCGCACATCGCGACATCGCTCTTTGCGACGCACAGGCGTTATGCAACGACGCGTAATGTTTCGCGCGCGCATTTCGGTGATTTTCATGGTGTTGTCTATTGGATTTCTCTCATTCGGCTTTTCCAATTTTCTTGTTTATGTGCGAATGGCCACATGAATAAAACGGATGATGTGTAAATGATCTGAATTCATCCGATAAAACCAAATGTTAATTTTCTTTATGTCGCTCAAATTGCATCGAGCGTGATAGTTTTAACTTCCCGTATGAAGAATCTGGATTAGCGGATTTGGCGGACGCATCGTCGTTTTCCCCTGCCTGGCACGCCGCATCGGCAATATCGCATTGCGTGGTCTAGCGCACGGTCGCGCGATTGCACTGCGAATAACTTCAACGTCCATCAAGCCTCGCTGTGCGGCTCTCACGATCATGTGCGCGCACGGCCAGCCCATTCTCTCGAAGCACGCCAAATCGGACCGGGGATTTTCCGTGAGAGAAGTATTTAGTGCGAGCGCATTTTAATTCGCATAAGGCGAAGCTGCGCAAAGGCTTTGACTTTCGTTTTTTTTCACGAGCGGAGATTCACTCGTTAATTGGACCGGTCGCTCAGGGGAAATAATTAGGAGGATGAAATGAAAAAGCAAAACGGGGACGCGTGGATACTTGGCACGCGGCGGGCGGCTTTGGCGGTCGCGGTCAGTCTTTATGCGGCGATGGCGGGTGCGCAGACGAATTCGGGGAGCACCGCCGCGCCAGCAACCAATCCTGGAGTGATGGTGCTCGCCGAGGCGAGCGTGTACGGCGGATGTCCGTCGGGCGGCGGGCCGGGCTGCACCTCGGGGGGATTCGGGCAACTCGGGGCGGGTGCCCTCGGCATCGCGGCGGCGGGGCTCGGTCCGACGTCGTCCACCGGCTCGTCGCCGGGCAGCGGGACGTCGTCGCCGGGCGCGGGCAGCAGTGGCGGAAATAGTTCGGCTAATTCCGGCACCGGCGGGGTGGGCTCGGGAAATACCGGCGGCAACAATGGTAACGGCGGTTCCGGCGGCAACGGTAACGGCGGCGCTGGAAGCGGTGGCGATGGCTCGGGGAATGGCGGCACGGGCGGCGATGGCGGCAACAACGGTGGCGGCGATAACGGCGGGGATGGTGGGGACGGTGGTGGGGGGCATGGGCATGGGCATGGTCATGGCCATGGTGGTGATGGTGATGGCGATGGCGACGGCGGTCATGGACATGGCCACGGTGGTGATGGTGACGGCGATGGCGGTCATGGTCATGGTCATGGTCACGGCGGCGATGGTGACGGCGATGGCGGTCATGGCCACGGCCACGGCGGCGAGGGTGACGGCGATGGCGGTCATGGCCACGGCCACGGTGGCGAGGGTGACGGCGATGGCGGTCATGGTCACGGCCACGGCGGCGATGGTGACGGCGATGGCGGTCATGGACATGGCCACGGTGGCGAGGGTGACGGCGATGGCGGTCATGGTCATGGCCACGGTGGCGAGGGTGACGGCGATGGCGGTCATGGCCACGGCCACGGCGGCGAGGGTGACGGCGATGGCGGTCATGGTCATGGCCACGGTGGCGAGGGTGACGGTGATGGCGGTCATGGTCATGGCCATGGCGGCGAAGGTGACGGCGATGGCGGTCATGGTCATGGCCACGGTGGCGAGGGTGACGGCGATGGAGGTCATGGCCACGGACACAGCGGCGAGGGTGACGGCGATGGCGGTCATGGACATGGCCACGGTGGCGAGGGTGGTGAAGGCAGTGGTG